>JBDNHU010000013.1:0-5196 GCA_041688615.1 Mariniblastus sp.
ACGGACGCTCAGCACGACGTTGTTATCGCAGTCGCACCTCCGCCGGAGGCCGAAGTCGGTGGCTACTCGTTCTTCGTAAGAAACTTTCATTCTCTATCCAAAACCGGTTTTATCCCGGCGCACCCTGACCCCTTTTCTTCGCTGTAACTTTATAAAACGGTGATCCTTCCAGTGAGTAGATGTCTGGAAATTCGAGTTCAAAACGAACGCCCTTGTCATGGCTCCACCGGAAGATCCCAGTTCCACCGGGATACGGATCGCATCCGTGGCGGCGAATATTGAGCAGCGATATTTCGTGACTCCCATCTTCATGTTGCTTCAGCATTTGATTGGTTTCGTCATTCCGTTTTGTGGATGAGGTAGTTCACCAATGATGCCGCGATTCCGACGGTAAGCATCGCTTCCTCCCGTGATGGTTCATTTCCTTCGCGGCCATGCCTCGCGATTTCAGAAGCATATCCCCAAAGCTTTTCGATAGCTTTGTCAACTGGCTTTGGAATTAATCCAGGATGGTTCTTGATCAAGGTGCCCAACGTTGGATTTCGATCGCCAGCGACATCACGCGCAACACACTCCAGTGCTGCCATCGCGTGCTGAATCGCACCGGAATTATCGGCAGTTGGACGTCGAGAAATGTCTCGAATTGATTCCTTTAACTCATTGATCGCAGTGGGCCGGTTCGATTGTGCCAACGCCGTCATTGCGAGCGCGAGATGTTCTTCATAAGAATCTTCGCCTCTCACCTGAATGACACCGTTTTGAAGCTTCCATCCCATTCCCAGGTCAACCATCAATTCGCTGACCAGAACATCGAACTGTTGCAGGCCGTTTACATAGCTTCCGTTGTATCGGACGTGCTTGGTTCGAAGATTCTCAGCAATTGCTTCCACAATGTCGTAGAACTTGAACCACTCACAACACATCGCTAAGGTTTCCATCTCCTCCCAGATGTTCGGATATGGACTCCAGTTGGTTGGGTCTGGCCTTTTGCGAAGAATTTTACACACAATGTCTCTGAGGCTACCGGGGGTGAATTCCAACTCATCGTTGGCGACCTGCAAAACCCTGTACCGGAAGTTCTCGGGAGCGTCGTCCCAAATCGAGATTGGTGGCGGAACTATGCTGTACCCCAATCGCTTCGAAAACGATTCATTTTCAAGCATCAGTTCAACTCCTATTAGGTTGACGGAAAAGCACGCACGCTAAGACACATTTTTGAATTGAACGTTCGCATTTCGTTTGGTAAGCGGCGAAGGCGTCCTAAAATGGGTTTCGTTTTTTGGAAGACATATTTTGGTTGATTAAAAATTTTGGAGGTAGTTCAGGAAAATATTAGGAAACGGCTGGCGTTCTCGGTTGAAGCAGGTGGTCGGCATCCTCGATCGTCAGAAAAACGCTCTCGTCTTGGCTAGGCGTGAGTCGATCATCTCCAATCGTCAGAATTACTTGCCCCTTGTTTTCGGAGCCATCTAGGATTTCTTGTATTCGATCAATGCACAACTGAAGTGCGGGTCGATCAATTCCCGCGGTCTGGGGCGTGTCGATCAGCAGGAAGCGAGGAAACGCCATTTCTGGATCTTCGAGTGAAAGAGAGAGCAGCGTCAGGTAGTACATCAAACGCTTGGGCACCGAGGCACTTGCCTCCCGGTACTCGCCTTGGTTGATCACCGGCATGTATGCGTCGTCAATCGAAGTCGTCCGGACGGCAGCGACGGTTGAGGCGAGTAACTCAGTGTACTGTTTGCCAAACTCAACTCGCTTACGTTCCATTTCTTGCTGAGCTTGACCTTCCAGCTCTCTTGCTTTGCCCTTCGCACGGCTTACATCAGAAGCCAAACTGCTACATCGATCTTCGATTTCTTGCCGCTTTTTCTCCAAAGATAGTTTCTGTTCGAGCGTGCCAATTTCCGACCGTAGATTCAAGATGTTTGTGTCGGTCTCTCGCAAAGCATTGGGATCGAAGGCAAGCGTCGAGTTTTGTGCTGCCTGTCTCAACTCAAGTCGCTCCGCATCACTGTCACCCTCACTCTGTGCGATTCGGCCATTGAGCCTTCGCAGCTCTGCCTCGCTGGATTCGATCGCGGCTTGGATCGTCTGAACATTTTTCTGTTTTGTCTTCAGGATCGCCAAGTAATCGGCGTTGTCGTAGAAGAACCGTTCATACGCGGCTTCGTCCACGTCAGCGCCGCAAACGCATTTACCTTCGACGCGTTCCACCTCGTTCAAGCAATAAGGACAGGTGTTAGCTAAGAACAAATCAAGCGAATCATGTGCAAACATCATCTTTTTGATTTGCGTTGCTTCCAGAATCATGTCCGCCTGCAATTGTCGAAACCTCGCAAGTTCGATCGACACTTGATTCGCCTGTGCTTTCAAGTCCGACAATCGCAATGTCAGTTCGTAGAGTCGTACCTTTCGAGCTTCAATCCCGTTGTCTGGGGAAGCTGGCTCTGCTTCTTGTAGCGAACTGCGAAACTGCAGAGCTCGTTGAAGCTGGTCTCTAGTTTCCGTAATCTGAGCGTTAATAAACGCAACATTTGCGTCGTCCCCGCTTGCATCAGACACGTCGTCCACGAATTGTTTGAACTGATCGAGGGTTTGCAGGGCGACGTTCCAATCCGTTTCAAGTCGTTTGAGGCTTGCGGCGGCCGAATAGTACTGCTGAAAACTCTTGCCAATCAGAAGCTCAAAAATCGCTTTTCGAAAGACAACGGAATCCGTCACAAAGGATTCTCGATCCACCTTCTTGAAAATCCCGGACGGATCGGGTGACTGATCGTGGTAGATCAACCTAAAAACGTCCGCCAAGTTAACTTTGCCTTCGTACGCTCCGTAGTGAAGCATCACCGGGTCAATCCCCAACTTCGCGAGCATCCAATCCGAGAAAACTCGCTTGACATTTTTGCTGCGAGTAACTGAAAGTACTTCGATGTCTCCATTGGGTTGCTCAATTCCAACCTCGTTGGAATTGAAGAATCGTTTCAGCGAATACTCAACGTCATCAATTTCAATTGTCAGATGTACATGATTTTTTTCATCCGAAGTGATCTCACGGTGCGGCTCCCGGTCCTCTCGTTCAAAACTTGTGACTCGCCCACCCAGCCCGAAATAGATCAGGCTTGAGAAGGTCGACTTGCCCGCTCCATTACGTCCGACCAAAATCTGCAAGCCATCGCCGAGTAGTGAAGACTCGAAAAACCATTTTTCACCACGGTAAATAACCTTGCGGATGCTCAGGCGTGCCATGTCTGAACTCCATTGTCACCAAAGAAGCGTTCAAGGACACTCGCCAGCTTTGCAGTTCGAATGTCAGACATGACTTTTCGAAGAAGCGAAACGTTTGACTTCTCCATGTCAAAGATCGGGTTTGCAATGAATTTTTCGGGAAGCTTTTCCACATTGATCGAAAAGTCAATTGAGTGACCTCGTGTCCCCGGATAAAGCGAGACGATACCCTTTCGCTCTGAGGCAAATAAGAGTCGTGTAAGAAGATGAATTCTTGCCGATCCATCAGCATATTTTTTCGCAAGCTCTGCCCGATCGGAATTAGAAGGACGGCGTTTCGAACCCTTCATCTGAAAGAGAAGCTGTGAAATCCAAGGGTCCGAGACGAGGCCAAGCATTAAAGCCGCCTTTCGATGATCGACAAACTTTACTTTCTCAGAAGTGCATTTTAGCTCCGACGCAAGGACAAGCAGATTGTACGTCAGGAAATAGAAGTCATCTCCTTTCGTGTACATCATTCGCTTCTTGACTGATTCTCTTGAAGCATCGTTCATGCTGCTGACTCCAGGTCAAATGCGAGATAACACTCGTCGATTAGTACCCAGACCATTTCCTCGATGAAAACAGGGTTTGAGACCGGATATGAGTGGTCCGACTTCAGGCATTCGATGGACTCGAGGCAGTGCGATGCAACTTTTGCGACCCATTCACCGATCGCCTGATGCGTCAATGTCTTGCCCTCGTTTTCATCAATGAAGTCATCCCATTTGTCGGCACAAGCGGTATAGATGCGGTATTTCAGCGCCAACATTGCCTTGTCTGTTCCGTATGCGTTCTGAGTAATGAAACCATTCGCCGCTTTTCGGCTCCATCTGCCGATTTGCCGCTTGGGAGGCGTTGCAGTTACCGCCTCAACTTTCACCGCTATGTTTCGGGTATCGGTTGGATCAGTAAGCTGCTCCCACATTTTCCAAGCTGGGTCAGGCAATCTGACCGTCTCAGACGAGGCGACTGTCAGGAACAGATTCTTGATGTCGGCGGAGTGAACAAACCGATCTTTTGCTTTCTTCATTCCCTGACGCTCGTCTAGAAGTTCAGTCGCTGCGGCGGCAATGATTTCCTCCTTGCCTTCGTGCTGTTGTCGATAGAACTTTGATTTTTGGATGAGTTGAATCACTTCTTTCTTTGCCTCGGCATCGTCGGGCTGCCCCAGTCGCCATTCGATTTGCTCCAAAAATGTTTTCCACTCTCCAGTTTGCCACTTCTCAATAACTTTCAAGAATCCCTTTTTGTCGCGATCGGCGTATTGTTTTGAGTATTCGTCTTTCATGATCGCCGAGAGGGAATCAACGAGGGCTGCATCGAGACCTTCGTCTTCTTTTCGAGTCGCGAGAGTGTCCAGAACTTTCGTTTCAGGCCAGGTAATTCCAAGTCGTTTGGCCCGTTTGGTAATCTTCTCCTTTCCTACGCTGTTGGGGCAGTAAAAACCAAACTTGACTTCGCTGTCGCACTCCAAGGCAATCCAGCTATCTAGAAATGCAACCATCGTGTTGAGCACTTGATTGCTCGCAAAAGTAAAGGATTTCGCCTCGTCGTAGTTCTTGTTTTCCTCAAAGTAAGTCGAGCTTTCTGTCGCTGATGCGGCATGGATTGACACATCGGCTTCGCATTCTGTCGCGATGTAGACGTGTGAAACATGCTCCGTCTGGTGTGCTCGAAAAAGCAATTCCAACGCCCGGAACTTCTGAAGTCGCGGACCTTTCGACTTGTCTCCCGCATCTCGATTGATTGTCGTAGTCACTGTGACTTCCCCTCGGTCTCAAGTAGCTTTTGGATCGTCGCGGTGAGGAGTTGCTCGGGTGAAGAAAAGGGACGAAGAAAAGGGGTCAGACTCGAATGGCGTTGTCATCGGGTTTTTTGATGATTTCGGCGGCCGAGCGCCGGCCACCGCGCAGCATTGAAAACCGCGAT
>JBDNHU010000625.1:0-2794 GCA_041688615.1 Mariniblastus sp.
CAGAACCATGGAGGGCTAAGCCTAAACGATCTTCAAAACGCCCACAAGCCAAGCATCGAAGCCACACGACAAAGACGCAATTTGACAAGCGATCACGATGGGACAATCGCAATCCTGATCGCCGGAAAACCAAGCCCGCGAAATTTCCGCTGGTCGGAGCGATTGCCGACAAGTGACACTGCAGGCATCGCTGCTGGATGCTCGTTTCAGCTTTGGGTTGTCGATCCTCATGGCCGGGATGATGCTGGCTGATGACCGACGTGTGGTCGCTGCTTGGTTCGCCGGTGCGGGCGTCCAAGACGTTTGGGATTGCTTTTACGCTTGTGTCTGATCAGCTTCGGACGTCGATCGCAATCGCTGTCGCTGTCGCTGCTCACCATGCTCTTGAAAAAGCTTACTCCTGGTGCCGATGTTCACTTGACGATCGCCGCCGATGATTCGCCAACATTGCGTTACGGCCAACATGTCGAAGGTGCCGGAGTCCCTCATCATCCGACTCCCGATCCCGTTGGCAGCACTCGATTGTACGGTCACAATTGGGCGGTACTTGCCCTGCTGTTCCAACATCCATTGTGGAATGAGATTGCTTCCCCGGTATTTTGGATGTTTTATGTTCGTGTCAAAGATGTTCCAGCTCTGGCCGAGAAATATGACTGGGAATTTCGTACCAAACATCAGTTTGTTGTGGACATGGTCACACGGTTGGTACAACTCGCGAGGTGGCTGAAGCTTGAATGTCCAATTTGGCTTGTTATCGATGGTGGCTACACGGCGCGGCCGCTGTCCAGTCGCTGATGAATCTCGGCGTAATCAAACTCAACTCATTACGCTTACACCATGCCGCAAACTGGAATAAATCGCGGTTCCGAAACTGAATTTCTGTCAGTGATAAATCGGTATTTGTCATCGGCTCACCTTTTCCAATTCTCCGAAAAAACCTGGGTAGGCGATGGGTGGAGATTGCTTTTCGGTCCGTCGACCTCGCCCAAATGAATACCTAAAATCGCTTACAAAGTTGGGGCACTCTTCGCCGCATCAATAGACTTTTGTTCGTTTTGCTTGGCGTAGTGTTCCGTCATTGCTGCGCGAGAATGACCAAGCATCGCCTGTGCCGCTTCCACTCCCAACGCATCACGAATAAAAGTTGCAGCTAAATGTCTAAGCTGGTACGGATGCCAGTGTGGCACGCTCGCACGCTTGGCGGCTCGTGTGATCGCTTGGCGGTAACTATCGGCTGTGAACCTCTGGCCTGGCTGCTTGTGCGGAGAATCGACCGCACGTGATGCCTGCGACGGCTGCACCTTGCTTTTGCGATTAACCCTTTGCATTGACCTAAACCACGCCAAAGACTCTTTGGGACAGAAGCAATACGAATTCGGGTCTCGGTTTAGATAATCCGTCAACGCCGCACGTGCATCGGCTAGGATCGGCACCGCTTTAATCTTGCCGCGATTGGCTGTCTTGTGTTTTGGCGGTCGGTAGAACCATTCACTTCCGCTTCGGTCAATGTCACACGGTCGCATATTGCAAAGTTCGCTAGGCCGCATTCCCGTGCCGATATGAACGCGAACCATTGCGCGAAGCACTGGGGACAGCTCCGCCGCTGTTCTGCGAACGTCATCAATCGGCACTGGCTTGATTGCATCCTTTTCGTGTGCTGTTGTCTGACCCACTCGCAAGCCTTCCACCGACTCAAGACGATGCCATGCCGATTCGTTTATCAACTCTTGCGATACGGCAAACTTCCAAATTCGTCGGACTGAATTGGTCAATCGGTTGCAGTAAATTCGCGCCAAGCCTTGGTCAACCCATCGCCGCCGCTGTTCCTGCAAAGCAAGTGACCCAAAGCTTTCCGCTAAAACCTTGCCGTAGTGCCGTTCCAGCTCATCGCACAATCTGCCAAGCCGGTGGCACTCCTTCGGGTCGTTGGCGTACTTGGATTCAATTTCGTGCCGATACGCTGCAGTAACATGACTGACTAAAATCGGCGTTCCTGATTGGTTGGTGGCTATCGGCATTGCATTCACCAGCATTGCCGCGATTCTGGATTCAATGGATTCCAACTCAAAATCATCTGGCAATGCCAACCCATTGGACTGATAAACCGACATTAAGACCGCATATCTGGCGATTGACTCCGCTGTGTCGTGCTTGCCTAGGTAAAAGTCACAGCCATCAACCGTAACCACCGACTGACCGCTAATGTGATAACGCCGCGCCGGCGCTTGACTCTTTGGTCTTGCCATAAGAATGCCTCCGTTAAATGTCATTCCGGGGGTTTTTCGGTATGACTTTAGAAAAACGGGGCCGCACGTCGTCTTGACGGTAACGCTTTGAAACGCGTTCCAGCCTATAAAACTAGGGTAAAACTACAAATACACCCGGCAGGATTCGAACCTGCAACCTTCGGTTCCGTAGAACACACTAAATCAATGGCTTTTCTGCTGAAAAACGCCGCTTTTCCTGTGTTTCTAGTATAAGCCGGCTGTTGCACTTATTGCAATACGTTTGATTTAAACGCGGTATTTTGACGTTGTTCGGTATTGTTCGGTATGGACGCCATGGTCCTATGGTGCCATGCATCAACGTCCGTAGCGCTAAGCCGGTCCAGGTTCATCAACAATTCCTCGGCACCTTCCTTCGCTCGATCCCAGGTCAACCCGAAAGTGAGCGCCATATGGTAGTAGGGGGACGCGTCGGGTGGTGGCTAAGTTGAATGGCTTGGTGCCATGCATCAACGTCCGTAGCGCTAAGCCGGTCCAGGTTCATCAACAATTCCTCGGCACCTTCCTTC
>JBDNHU010000626.1:0-12126 GCA_041688615.1 Mariniblastus sp.
AAAATGACCATGACAAACCAATCAAAAACGAATGAACTTCATTCCGAAGACACACGCGTAGAACTTATTGTCGGATTGGAAGTCCATGTACAACTGGCAACTATCACCAAACTATTTTGCGGTTGCCCAACCACTTTTGGCAGTCCGCCTAATTCGCAAACCTGCCCCATCTGTGAAGGATTGCCTGGCACGCTTCCTGTCATCAATCAACATGCAATCGAATTGGCGATTGACGTCGGTTTAGCACTGAATCTTGCGATCCCATCTGTGTGCCGTTGGGATCGAAAGCACTATTTTTATCCAGACTTACCCAAAGGATACCAGACCAGCCAGTTTGACTTGCCCATCACTGAAGATGGATATTTGGACTTTGTTGTTCCCGAAGATGCGAATCAGACCAAGCGAGTTCGACTGCTGCGTGCTCACCTAGAGGAAGACGCGGGGAAAAGCCAACACGGCGAAGGCGACAATCTTTATTCCCAAATTGATCTTAACCGCACAGGCACTCCGCTTTTGGAGATCGTTACTCAACCCGACTTGCGATCGTCTGCAGACGCCAAAGCATTTCTGACACAATTGCGTTTACTGCTAACTTACATTGGTGTTTCAGATTGCAACATGCAAGAAGGTTCGATGCGAGTCGATGCGAACATCAACTTGCACATCCATTCAGGCGGTCAGACCGTCGCGACGCCGATTGTCGAGATCAAGAACTTGAACAGCTTTCGCAATGTCGAACGCGCATTGGAATACGAACAGCAACGCCAATTGAAACATTGGAAGCAAACCGGAACGAAACTTGGCGACATCCCCAAGCAGACCCGCGGCTGGAACCCGGACACAGAAGTAACCTCCATTCAACGGGAAAAAGAAGAGGCGGCCGACTATCGGTACTTTCCTTGCCCAGATCTTCCACCGGTCGCCATTTCCAAGTCGCAAATCGACCATAGAAAGGCCTTACTTCCCAAGCTACCGCATCAGTGGCGGGACCACTTATTGAATCACTGGAAACTTTCTGAATATGACGCAAATGTCCTCGTCGAACAGGGCAGGGCGGTTGCAGAGTATTTTGATAATGTCGCCAGCGTTAGCAAAGATGGAAAACGATCCGCCAATTGGGTAACCCAAGAGGTATTACGATTGTTGAATGAAAACCAACAGACGATTGACACCTTCACGGTTCCTGCGGCAAAACTGGGACAACTGGTCGCCCAAGTCGCCAACCATTCGCTGGATCATTCGCGAGCCCGTGAGGTATTTACGTACTTGCTAGAGAACGATGTGGAAGTCGATCAAGCGAAGGCTCAGCTAGGAATCGCCGCCGTATCCGATGGTGACCTTGACGCGTTGGTGCAACAGTTGATTGATACCAATGCACCTGCAATTCAAGATTTCTTGGGTGGAAAACAGCAGGCTCTTGGACCATTGATCGGACAAGCTAAGAAAGTTGACCCAAACGTCAACCCAGCAAGATTTCGCGAAAAACTATTGGCGAAGGTCGAAGCCATGCGACAAGATTAACCCAAAGTGCAACGCCGTTCGAACAAGTCATGCCAACGATAATCGCGGCACCCCAGCAGAAGCTCAAGAAAGTTTGCTTCTAAAAACAATCGCTCCTCTGAAGAGCAACCGCCGATGTAGATACCCGTGGTGGATTCATGGGAATGACGCAGTTGACGCAAAGCAATCGCCAAGAGATTAGAAGCCACCCATCAAAAGACTAGCGCCTCTTCCAACATTCGGTCCATCGGTGCTTTGGCTGCCCAATCGATCAATCGCGGATGCACAAAGACCCGAACCCTTTTCACATAGTCATCAAACTGCTGCGTTGCCAACGCCTGCACCACAGGTGACAAATCACCAAGCGGTCGGAATTCTTGAGTGCGATCCAGTCGAACGGGCACTCGGAACTGCACCTCTAATCCCATCGGTGGCGCGTCGATCAAAATTTCATCGCGTAGAATCGGGGATTGGGCTGACTTACCTTGCCATTGGTTCATCACCGTTGCCAAACGCTCTGCGATCCCAAGCAACTCTTGATAAGGACGTCTGGCCAGCAAGCGAAAGACGGCGGAATTTTCGAACAGGCTATATTGTGCAGCCCGTTTGTAGAGCAGACGCCGAGGCCCAAAAACACTTTCAGCGACCATTTGAGCCGGAGTTCCTTCACAGCGTTGAAGCAGCATCATGCGAAATCGCTCATCGCTAAGCGATAACATATCATCTGGGTTTATTTGGTCCTGAACAATAAAAAACGCCCGCTGCAACATCGCGGTTGCACTACGAACCGCTGGATGCCAATAGACCTCGTTGAACATAATGTAGCGAGCGAACACCATCAATTCCGCGGCAGTACGCCCTTTCTCTGTGATCGCGATTCCGTCTCCCGTTTGATTGAGACAAAGGCTGGAGATAATCCGATTGGTATCAAACTGCAAGCCATAGGGAACGCCGGCATGTAAACTATCCCGATAGAGATAGTCCAATTTATCCACATCGATTGGCCCTGAAAGAATGCCGCAAAGAATCTTTTCTCCCGCACTGTTGGTCCGCTTGTTCAACAAGTCACAAATTTGACCGGCGGTTAAATCCCAGTCTTGCTGCAACAGCGACTGCATCTCGTCGGACTCCAATAGCACTCGAACCAATTGTTCATGCTCTGGCCAACCGGTCAGCTGCAAATCTTCGATCGGATGACAGTAGGGCCAGTGTCCAAGATCGTGCAGTAAGGCGCTAACTAACAGGCAAGTCGCCTGCTGCTGATCGATCTTCTGGGCAACTTCATCAAACTGCGACAAATGCCTGAGATACAGGAGCGAATTGCGATAGACGCCCAGAGAATGTTCGAACCGACTGTGAGTCGCCCCAGGGTAAACTGCGGATACCAGCCCTAACTGACTGATGTTTCGAAGTCGACCAAACGCAGCGGTATCGATAAGGCGGCGCACTCGCGAAGTGATCGGAACATCCATTTGATCAGGAATCCGCACAACTTGCGACGGAGTATTCAGTGACGCAATTTCTGGGATTAGACTTAGATGATTCATCAGTTACAGACGGGCTTAATTCGAGTTAAAAAGGCATCACGATTGAGTAAACCGGGACGCTGGATTTTCTAATGGGTTTGAGCAACACACCGCACATCCCAACCAAGAAGCCCGTTCATCCAAGTGTGCCAGCCCTTAGAACCATATCGAAAGCCACAGATCCATTCGATCCATCGAAATCGTAGCGATCGGTTCCACACCCCAAATCATTCCAAAGACCGGCTTGTCATTGGCCGGCGCTGCACCGTTGCCCAGTGTACTTAGCCCTGGGATGGCATCCAGCCCAGCTAAGAGTCGCATTAGAATGCACGGAGCCAAATAGATGCCCCCGTGAACCACACCCATCAAGTAATCGAGATCAAAAGTCAACATCGAGACGGCACCAGCCGCGAACAACAATCCCATCAATGCAACGCCCTGACTTAAAGCGCCGGGAGTCATAACGTCGTCATTGAAGGCATAGGCCATCATCGGCGACAGGACCCAAGTCAGCGAAAATAGAACGCCACAAATCGCTACTCGACCTATCAATTCCGCCCCCGAAAACCCGCCAGCTTCCGGGTCTCGAAATAAGGCGTAGCCCAAGAACGCCATGGGCATGCCAACCAATAAAGCCCCCGCGCTCATTGCCCAAAAGGGAAAAGCGTCCGCAGGAAACAAATTTCTGGCGACCAACGCAATCGCCAACAGCACTACCGCACAACAACCCGCCAACGTCCAATGCACCGCAGTGATCGGAGCTTCCTTGCGAAAGATGGGCTTGGAGATTGCGCGCCCGGTTGCGTCTTTGGGTCCCGCATGTGCCTCGTGTACCTTGACCTCTTCGGAAGCGCCAGGAACGCGAATGACTGCCTTACACTTAGGGCACGGCCCTTCCTGCCCAGCAAACTTATCGCTGACGTTAAATCGAGTAAGGCATTTTGCACAGGTGACTGTTATCGCCATTGTTGATACCGTTAATTCAAGACCGAATAAGATTAAGAGAATTCCAGTTGGGCCACGCAGATCTTATTATCCATGCTGCCACTGCTGGTTCAAGTCAAGGCATCGACCTTGAATCACAGTTAGGTCGTAAACCACGCTCTAACTCGCGGCCAGTCCAACCCAGCCAGTCCAACCCAGCCAGTCCAACCCAGCCAGTCTAGCTCGCGGCCAGTCTAGCGCGCGGCCAGTCGATCAATAATTTCACTAACCAGGGACGTCCACCCGGTTTGATGACTGGCACCAAGTCCTTGGCCGGTCTCCGCATGAAAATACTCGTGGAATAAAATCAAATCTTCAAAGTTTGGGTCCTGTGGAAATCGCGAATCCGTTGGCTGACTAGGACGCTGGCCTTGGTCGTTGATCTTAAACAACTTCAACAAGCGGTTCTGTAATTCGGTTGCCACTTCACCCAAGTTCAAAAAATTACCGCTTCCCACGGGACATTCAACTTTCAGCGAATCGCCATAGAATTGATGGTAGCGTTCCAATGCTTCGATAATCAGATAGTTCAAGGGGAACCATACAGGCCCGCGCCAATTCGAATTACCACCGAACATCCAACTATCGGATTCTCCCGGAACATAAGCAACCCGATGCTCTTCACCGTTGACATTGAAGGTGTAAGGATTCTCCAAATGAAACTTGGACAATGAACGAATTCCAAACGGGCACAGGAATTCTTTCTCATCGAGCATGTAATTCAACAATCGTTTCAAGCGTTCCTGGCTGGGAATCGCCAGTAATCGCATCTGCCCGGTTTCACCCGTCTGTTCATCATGACCGGTCTCTCGCTCCAGATAGGTCATTCGCAAATGAAGATCCTTGTGATAATCCAAGAACCAATTCATCCGCCGAGTAAACCCTGGCAACTCTTCCAGCGATCGATCTTGCATAACTTGCACGGCTAGCAGAGGCAGCAACCCAACGATCGAACGAACCTTCAATGGGATCGCTTGCCCGTCGTGCAATAAATGGTCGTAGTAGAAGCCATCTTCTTCATCCCACAAACCGCGACCGTCGGCCGTATTCATCGCTTCGGCGATACCCACATAATGTTCAAAAAATTTGGAAGCCACATCACTATATGCTTGATGATCTTGTCCCAACTGCAAGGCCATGGTCAGCATGTTGCGACAGAAAAATGCCATCCAAGCCGTACCGTCAGCCTGCTCTAAAAACCCGCCGGTTGGCAATGGTTTGCTTCGATCAAAAATCCCAATATTATCCAGTCCCAGAAATCCACCAGAAAATAGATTCTTGCCTCGAACATCTTTGCGATTGACCCACCAGGTAAAATTCAACAACAATTTCTGGAAGACGCGTTTCAAGAAATCAAGGTCGCATACTTCGTCTTGCCTGGTAATTTCAAACACTCGCCAACATGCCCATGCGTGGACCGGCGGATTGACGTCGCCTAAGGCCCATTCGTAAGCTGGAATTTGCCCGTTGGGATGCATGTACCACTCGCGCAAAAACAGGATCAATTGCCGCTTGGCGAAATCGGGATCCAAATTCGCCATCGGCAGCATGTGAAACGCCAAATCCCAAGCTGCGAACCACGGGTACTCCCATTTGTCTGGCATCGAAATAATGTCGCGATTGAATAATTGCGGCCAATCGGCATTTCGAAGAACTGTCCGGTTAGCAGGGTCGCCGTCAGGTTCGGTTCGTTGATCATCCAGCCATTCACTCACTACGTAGTGGTAAAACTGCTTCGTCCAAAGTAATCCCGCATCCGACTGCCGTTGGATCGCCTTGAGATCGGGCGACAATTCAGGGGGTTGCTTCTCTTGATAAAACTGGTCGGCTTCTTGCTTGCGCTGACGCAAGATTTGTGAAAAGCTTGGTCCAAAACCAGCGTCAGCTTGTTCGGTCTTGGCATATAATCGAAGCCGAACCTGAGCAAGTCCACCCGCGGGAATTGTCAACGCAATGGAACATGCCGCCTTGGTACCGGTCGCCTGCGGGTTAACGGCATTCCTTTCGCCGTTGACCACATAACGATGAAACGCATCTTTGGAATAATGAACCCCATCGCGTTGCCCGTACAAGCGTTCTTTGTTGGTTTCGTTTTCGGTAAACAACCATTCTGGGCTCTTGGGGTTTGCCTGCGAACCGACGGGCGGCCCACCTGCGCTGGTAGCGTCGTGAAAATAGGGCAAATCGCCAACCTTCATGCGATTGGCATCGGCGTAAACCACAGGCTGATCACAGGTCATATAATAAGGTTGAGCCAAATCGGAGTGCCGCATCCTTACACCTTGATGCTCCTGACACCATTCCATGTTGGGCCGATCCCAATGCCTTTCGTGTTGCGTAGGCCAAGACCAAGTGTTGCGAAACCAAGCCGTAGGCAAGACCTGCAAGTGGGCCTCGTGATCACCGCGATTAACAATATCTGCTTGGATTAGGATATGGTTGGCCGACTGTTTGGCATAAGTCACATGAAAATCAAAATAGCGTTGGCGTTCAAAAATTCCAGTGTCTTCAATCTCATACTCTGGCTGCAGCCGATTTCGCGACTTGGATTCTTCCACCAATCGATCGTACGGATACTCCGCTTGTGGATACTTATACAGAGCCCGCATGAAGGAGTGCGTCGGCGTCGAATCTAAATAGTAATACAACTCTTTAACATCTTCGCCATGATTCCCCTCCAGACCGGTCAAACCAAAAAGTCGCTCCTTCAGAATCGGGTCTTTGCCATTCCAAAGCGCCCAAGAAAAACACAGTCGGCATTGACGGTCGGTTATCCCCAACAAACCATCTTCACCCCAGCGATAAGCGCGACTCCGAGCATGATCATGGGGAAAATGTTGCCACGTTTCTCCGTCCGAAGAATAGTCCTCGCGAACCGTTCCCCACTGGCGTTCGGACAGGTAAGGCCCCCATCGTTTCCAGTTTTCTTCTCGAAGTCCATCAGCATGCAGCCGTTGATGTTCGACCGTCAAGCAGTTCGAACACGCTTGAGCCGATTTCGTTATCGATGCCAGCGGCGTTGGTGTTGAAGTGCGGAAAGGACTTGACATAAAGCATTCAATTTGGGTTGAAAAGTTGGGCGACAAGTCAATTTCGCAATCGAATCCGAACACCACAGTACCACGTCGCCAGACGAGAGACACCCATTGGTATGGGACGTCGACTTCCGATTGTACGGGCCGTCAGCCTAAGGGCCGACCCTGCCCAGCTTTAAAGATCGACGAAGCAATCGATCTGATTCAAAAATGTCTGAAAATGACCCAAGTCGCAGAATCATAAGCTACGTTTGGAAGGAACCTCAGGTGCCGACGCACCGGATTGTATAGGTTAACAGAATTCTACTGCTTGCAAGAGTTGGTCGAGTCATTCATCCATGATGTATTTGGTCGGATTATTGGCAATCGGAGGTCTCTTGTTCGCTTTGAAGTTCTACCAAGAACTTCGGATCGAACATGGCGTCCTTGGCGTACTGATCGTAGGATCGGTCTTCGGCCATGCGTTCTTCAACGTCTCGGCCGGTGGGCTCCCCATCACTTTGGACAGAATTCTGCTTGGGGCGGTCTGGGTCTGGCTCGTTGCATGGATCACTCTGGGCAAAATCAATTTGCAATCGATCAATCGCAGCGACCTCATTCTCTTGATGTTCATCGGCATCTTGACGCTGAACGTAGCGACCAGCAACTGGAAATACCACCAGAACAAACCCGTGGCGCAGTTGATATTTAACTACATGCTACCGCTGGCTCTTTACTTTGTAATGAAGAACATTGGTCATCAGAAATCGGTGTTTCGTACAATCAACTTCGGCTTAATGGCTTTGGGGACCTATCTGGCCTTCACGGCCGTCTGTGAAGCCCGCGGGTGGCACGGAATGGTGTTTCCGAAATACATTTTGGACCCACTGCAACCTGAATTTCTAGGTCGCGGTCGTGGGCCTTTTTTGAATCCAGTCGCATGCGGCATCTATCAAATGATGGCACTTTGTTGCGGAATGGTATGGTGGAACCGATCATCTTTGGGCGTCCGCGCACTCCTAGCCAGCTTCGCACTTCTACTCTTGGCCGGGATATTTTCGACATTGACTCGAAGCGTTTGGCTGGGCACGATCGTTGTGTTGGTCACCTACTTTTGGTTCACTAGTGGCTGGAAATGGCGGGGTATATTCCTGGCAGCGGCCCCATTTGCACTCATCTGCTTAGTAGTCCTGGGCGGTGATAAGATCAACTCGTTTAAACGCGACAAGGACGTCACTGAGTCTGAAATGTCCGAATCGATTGAACTGCGGCCCTTGTTGGCGATCGTCGCAGGCAAGATGATTCAAGAACGCCCTTTATTCGGGCACGGTTTCCGGCAGTATATGGAGACCGGCAGATCGTTTCACATTCGAGAAACCGGCAGCATGCCACTGCAGAAAGTCTTGCCGTATGTTCAACACAATTTATTCCTAGCCTATGCCGTGGATCTAGGACTTGTCGGGCTTGGCGTCTACTTATTGACGACTGGCATCTGGAGCTTAACTTCTCTAAAAATTTGGCGGAACGAAAAACTTCCCTGGGAAGTTCAACAAACAGGCTATCTGTTCCTTGCCTTCTTGATCGGCTTCGCAATCAACGGAATGTTCCATGACGTATCCATTATCCCGATGCTTCACCACCTACTGTTTATCATTGCCGGCTGGGTAACGGGACTGAACACCTATTACTTTCAATCAAAAACCATCGCCCAAACCGGGCCGTTACCGATGCCATCAGAAACGGACCGCTCCGGTTTGTCGTTAGCCTAGCAAGCGACCACCGCGACATAGTAGAACCAAAGTCAAGGTGGAACCAAGTTTGAAATCCAACCAACCGCACCCAGACATCTACTCAATCGTCTACCGGGCTTTCGCAGGATCGATCCATTTTTTGAAAAGACAGGCGTCATAACCGACCGCATGCGTCATTGCCGGTGTCACCACAAATGCCATTGCTGATACTGCATAACATAAAGCCCAAGGCACAAATTGGTAATCGCATGAATCACAACGCCGTCCCAAAAACGATTGCTCCACCGAACCCAAATCGTCACCCCGGCGAACCAAATGATCGCTGCCACAGCATCCGTGGGATGAGTCAAAAGACCATAGATCGATGAATAGAGAACGGCCTGAATCAACAGTGACTTCATTGGTAATTCCCACCAAGCATACTGCTGAAGCATTCGCAACAAGTAACCTCGCAGGAACAATTCCTCGGCGATTGGGACCACGACCACCAAGCCCGCAAATCGAAAGCACAAGAAGATCAAAAAACACGTCGGGTCTGGAAACGATTGGGATGGATTGATACTAGGACGAGGCGGCATATATGCCTTTAAGGTCGGAATCAATTCGGCCAATTGGTTCTCTAGTTCCAAACCGCAAATCCCAACCCACGCCAGTAAACCTACGATACCCAAAGGCAGTGTCCATGCGGAAACACCAAAGGGCAGGGCGGTCAAGTAATCACGAAAGTTCAGCAGCAGCACGACGGCGACAATGGCAACCTGGGCGATCACGATCCACATCCAACCCGTGTCCGAAATCTCAGGTCGAGGGCCGTCGTAAACTTTGTCGCTGATCGAAGTCACGCCCAACATGGATAGTACGGTCGGCACCAGCATGTACAAAACCAAGGGCAGCACCCACTTCCAAGCCGAAGCGAAACCAGGTTCTACCTGTTCACTCGACGGGGTCTGGACACGTTCAATGCCAGCAGAACCCACACCCGAAGCAGAACTAGTGCCCGAAGTAGAAGCTTCCCGATCGCTAAGCGATGGCGACCCGTCATTTGAAATATTTCCAATGTTTTCCGTCATTTCGTTCGCAAAACCCCACTGCACGTGGACCCCAGTTATCCATCCATACGCGGCTTCATTCGTCTCAATCGCAAGCCGTCTACTTGGACTCGTCATCCCAGATTGAACCTATCCAAATTTCAAAACTCAGCGTCCGGCTGTGGAAAGTTCTAAACGGTAGCTGCATCTTATATTAGTTGAATCACCGCAACGCATGTCAACAATCGGCAATTCCAAACAAGAACCACCGCAGTTGAGGGAACATCTATCTCTTAAAGCGGTTACAATCAGTTTAACGTTCCAGACAAGGCTTTCCCAAACGATCCACTTCGACGCGTAACCAGCGAATTGAATTGTTGGGGAAATAGTTGATGGCCCAAAGTATCCAATCGAGAGCCTGCAATGTTTGCACCCCAATATAATCGTAAAAGCCATCACCCTGTATTGGCGTACCTATTGTTAGTGGCACCGTCTTTGTTGCCGTTCGTTTTTTCGCTGACATTGATTCAGGACGTCCACGCACAAATCCCGACGGGACGGACGTACGCCCAACAGCGAAGCGAAATGGTCAAACTGTTCTTGGAAGGCGCTGGAATCAAAAGCAAAAAGGTTTTGGATGTCTTTCGCGAAACCAAGCGGCATGAATTTGTTCCAGAAAAAATGAAACCCTACGCTTACCGCGACGCAGGCCTGCCCATTGGTGACGCACAAACGATTTCCTCGCCATTTATTGTGGCTTACATGACCGAAAGCCTGGACCCTCAACCCAACGACAAAGTTCTAGAGATCGGAACCGGTAGTGGGTTTCAAGCCGCAATCCTTAGCCCATTGGTGAAGGAAGTCTATTCCATCGAAATCGTCGAAGCCCTGGGAAAACGGGCTGCCAAGACTCTGGAAAAGCTAGAATACAAGAACGTTTTCACGAAGATTGGCGATGGCTTCAAAGGCTGGCCCGAAAACGCTCCTTTTGACAAAATTATCGTAACGTGCTCGCCCGAAGAGGTCCCGCAACCTTTGGTTGATCAACTGGTTGAAGGAGGCCTGATCGTGGTTCCCGTGGGGCAGCGCCACCAGCAAACACTCTATCTGATGCGCAAGAAAAATGGCAAACTGGAACAAGAAGCCCTTCGTCCCACACTGTTTGTTCCAATGACAGGCACCGCAGAAGATAACCGCGAAGTATTACCCGATCCAGAGAATCCGACATTATTGAATCCTGACTTTGAGGACGGGGTCGACAAGACTGGGTTTGCCAACGGTTGGTATTACCAACGCTTGATGAAGGTTGTCTCCGCTCCTGATGCACCCAGCGGTCAGAACTTTGTACGATTCGAAAACGACCTACCTGGCCAAGCCTCGCATGTGATGCAGGGCTTTTCAATCGACGGCCGAAAAGTCAAATTGCTGACGCTTAGCGGGTCCTATCGTGGGCAGGCAATTCAACAAGGCCCCGATAAGTCACAACTGGCTCAAATCGCAGTCACTTTCTATGACGACAACCGAAACGAAGTGGGAATCGGATTCATCGGTCCATTCCGAGGTACAAAATCCTGGAACGAATACTCCAGGGTGATCAAAGTCCCTGAGAGTGCCAAAGAAGCAATCGTCAGAATCGGCATCTTCGGAGGAACCGGAATCGCAGAGTTTGATAACATCCGCATCAAGGAGAAGGTCAATTAGAGACCGCGGCAACGTCGTCCAACCCAACTCAAAACCAAAGTTACAGACCAACCTGCCCAATGCCGGCCTGGCCGCAACCTGAATCAACCCCCGAACTCACTTAGCCAAGGTGGCCCGGGCAAATGCGACTTCATTTCGCGTCAGAGTTTTAGCGTTCTTCCTATTCCTGCCTGTCTATAAGGCTTTCACGGCGATTTCCGCTACAACTCTTGTCCCAGAAACAATGGCCTGGCGGACCCGTTGGGCCTACTTCTGTACAAGCGGTCAGTGCTTAATTTCTGGACTGAGCGTTTGAATTTTGGTCGTTGGCTTTCCGATGGCTCGACCAAGCGTATGTTGAAGAATGGTTGACATAAAATTTGGGCCTCCACCTATTTGCCTATTCGCTATTCTTTAGCTAACCTATCTATACTGCCGGCAAATTGTTGGCAATTGTTCATCGCGGGTTACGATTTATCGCAATCAGGTCGCGATTGTTGGGTTAGATTTTGAAGGAGTAGCTCGGGAATGCGTCAATCTTTCGGCCTAAAGTCATCACTTTTATTGCTTGCCGTCACTATTGTGTTGGGCCTGCAGTCTCAATCGGTATTGGCAGATTCGTTTGGTTCAGGAGGCAGTTCAG
>JBDNHU010000627.1:0-7705 GCA_041688615.1 Mariniblastus sp.
TCAGGGAATCCAACTCAGGGAATCCAACCTTTCTGCAAGTTCCTCATAAGCTTCTTGACTTTGGCTTTATCTTTGCGGCGCTGGTCTTGTTGCTAGCCGCCGCTACCAAGCTCTACTGGATTCACACCGAATCCCTGTGGGAGGACATAGCGGTCGGCGGGGCCTGGTTAACGATCCCAGCGATTGTCGCCGAAAGTTGGGTCGCGGGCTGTCTTCTGTTTAGTCCCTCGCGGCTGACCGCCGGGTTCTTGGGTTTGGCCTTACATTCAGCGTTTTTGGTCTTTGGTGTTGGACTTTGGCTAACTGGTACGAATTGCCAGTGTTTTGGTGATATCAGTGCCCTGGGTGTGGCTTTCCCAGCCTGGCTCCTGCCAGTGTACAACTTGATGGCGATTATCTTTTTTGCGATCACGATCCGACAAACTACCGGCGTGGTGCCCAGCGGCGTTTTAACTGGCTGGATTCGGCCTCGATGGTGGCCAAAGCCAAGCGAACAGACAGGAATCGCATTGGGAATTACAGTGCTTTTGTTCTTTTGGAGCACAGTCCATGGTCAACAACTGTGGCGCCCGAGGATGACCGCAAACCAAGTGATTTTGGAGATTCCGGAATTGGGTCCATTTCGCCCTGATACCGAATACAAGACCGAGATCAATATCCGCAATCGGCTATCTACGCCGATTCGCATTGTCGGAGGTGGAACATCCTGTAGTTGTTTGACCTTGGACAGTATTCCGCTGGTGATTCCCGGTAACGGAAATCGCCAACTCGTGGTGCGGTTCACGGTTGGCAAACACTTTAAGGGGCAGCAGGAGTTTAGGAACAGCCTGGTCTACTTCGTCGAAGGAGCCCGGCAGTTTCAAGTTCGAGGTGTGGTTCGTGGCGCTATCGACAACTCACCATCAGTTGAAAGGGTGCTTTTTCGAAGTTTTTGTTGAGGAGTATGCGATGTTGGAAAACCTTTGTGGATTCATGCGGGGCTTGGGAGTCACTTTGTTAGTGGTCTCCGTGTTGGCCTTGTCGGCTCAGCCCCTGGTGGGACAGTCTCCGGGTCCGGGTGACGATGACCATTGGGCTTGTGAGCCGGCGGTGGCCTGTCTCGGTGCATGCGTTTTAACCGGAGGAGCTTTTTGCACTGGGGCTTGTTTAAATAGTAGCTCGTGCAATGCGTGTACATGCCAGAAGTCCGGGGTGGCAACTTGTGTATGTCGTTGAAACGCGTGTGCATGTCAGTGAAGTGATGGAGCAAAGGGGGCGGGCCGCCGGACTGATCTGGTACCAAATGCGTTGGGAACCCTACTAGGTTCGCAGTAGTCTTTCGGGTTTTGCTAAGTCGATGCGTTCCGTCCCCGCTTCGTTCCGTCCAGTTCGAACCTAACCAATACAAGCCTAACCAATACAAGCCTAACCAATACAAGCCTAACCAATACAAGCCTAACCAATACAAGCCTAACCAATACAAGCCTAACCAATACAAGGTCGACAAAGTGATGTTAATTTGGAACAAGTTGTTAGCACTGTTGGTGGCAGGGACTTCGATACTTAGTACAAGTCCCTCAGATACTTCCCTGGAATCTATCAAACAAGCTTGGGAAGAGTTGAAAGCAAGTCCCACGTTTCACTATCGATCGTCGACAGTTCGCGAAGGAATTTATGACGGCATAATTGTTGATGGCCAGAAACGCGACTTGTTCTCCATTTCCGGCAATGACAATTTCGGCAGTGTGCGATCTACTCATAGTTTTTTAGAAAGAGACGGTGTTTTTGCTTACAACACGGATTATTCCTTCGAGCTCAAACGACCTCTCAGCGAAGATGTGGAATCACGGTCCGGCTTTGAAATACGAGAGGTGAATCAGAAGCAAGGTCAACAGACGCTGCAAACTAACTTCCAATCTTTTGGTGGTATATACCCGCCAGCGCTGGTCGATACGCTTTACAAAAAATTAGACGATTATTTGTTCTCTGAATTTTCTACAGTCGAGTCGATACGGCATCTTTCGGGAGATCAATTAATCGAGATTCGATTCCGGGTTCGTTTTCCGAATGATGATATTGCTTTGCAGAACGCTGGTCGATTATGGCCGGTCGAAAATGGCATAGTTCTCTTGAAGGACGCCGCGCCCTATCTACCTGTACGATTTGAAAGCGACACTAAAGAATTGGGAAAGCCCATCCAGTACGAAATAAAGTCCAGCTACGAAAAAGACGCAACGGGTAAAGAGCGAATTGTAGAGAAAGTAAATCGTTTTTCAATGAAGTCGGGCAGTGAAGTATTGACCACAACGCAGAGTTTCGACTACGACTTCCCAACAGCTGTTGAAAAAGACTGTCGGCTGCCGGCGTATGGATTTGATGAACCACCCTTTGTCAATGTCGGTCTAAAGATTCCATGGTCTTACTGGATGATCTTGATTGGAATCGTTTCAATTGCTGGGGCGTTTTATCTACGGCGAAATGTCATTGGTTCGTCCAACTCACGCGCTCGACACGGCTTTACCCTGGTTGAACTGCTTGTAGTCATCGGCATCATAGCGATATTGCTGGCATTATTGTTACCGGCCATTCAACAGGCTCGTGAATCTGCACGACAAGCCGTTTGTGCCAACAAAATGCGGCAACTGGGATTGGCGGCGACTTTGTATGAAGGTGCCAAAAAGCGCTTCCCCAAAGGATTTCATTTGGGGCCGCCTGGCACGCCCTCCAGCCCACCGGCGTTCGACCCGAAATACGGAAAGACGCCTTTTTTGGCGGTGCTGCCCCAATTGCTACCCTACCTAGATCAGATGGCCGTTTGGGACGAGGCCATGGTCGCTTATTCGCAAGACCCATACCCGTACCGTCCCGGACATCCGGGATTGCGGCGAAACATGGCCGAATTTGTTTGCCCCTCAGCCCCTTGGGCAGCCGACGGCGTGGATTATCTGGACTTCGGCCAAGTGGGCCTGACGTGTTATCTGGGAGTCAATGGGACCAACTATGCGTCGAAAGACGGCTTTTACTGCATCGGCATCGCGAGACGGGCTGCGGAAATTCGCGATGGATTATCCAATACGCTGATGTTTGGTGAACGCCCCCCCTCGACCGATGGCTTTTTCGGTTGGTGGTATTCCGGGTATGCAGCCAATGGCACCTTGATGGGAGCCCGGGAAATCAACTGGCGTCAGGCGGGCAATTCCGTCTGTGGTAATGGTCCGTTTCACTTTCAAGTCGGGCACCCGGATTACCAGTGCAGCAGCTTGCATTTTTGGAGCCAACATCCGGGTGGTGCGTTTTTTTCTTTAGGCGACGGCAGCGTCAAGTTTCTCGCCTATGACGCCGACCCTATTCTGCCGGCCTTGGCTACCATCAACAATAGCGAGGTTTTTGATGCAGGCTGGTAGTCGCAGTATAAGTGGTGCCAGGCAGTATAAGTGGTGCCAGTCGCACAAATGATTTGCGCACAAATGTTTTGGAATGGTGAAGGACTGAGTATTTAAGCGAATCGTCCAACCCGACGGGTTACGCGCAGGTGTTGCAGGAGACTGGGAACGAGGTCACTGCCAACGCCGACATCGTGGCTCCGGCCAAGAAGATTGTGTACGCAATCGGTCACGATCAGATTTCTCAGACGGTGTTTGTTTGGAATACGAACGGTGGCGATTGGGACGCGGGTCAGACGCATTACTTTGGGACCGACGGTCACGGTCGCGGGCGAGTGTTATGGGACGCGGCGGCAGCGATCGTTCGCGATGCGGCCAATAGTGAGTTGGCTCAGATTTATCACTTCGACGCTTAGGGCAATTTGTTGAACTTTGCTGGTGCGGCGGTTCCGCTGCCCCGTTAGATCTACCGCAAATTCATTGTTTCCGGATCGATATTACACTAAATTTCCAGAATCCATCTGAGTCCCTGTGAAGGACGATCCGTGGTTCGAGGCAGTCAATTCGTGATCCGATCGATTGAACACGCAACCGCTCCTACATCACTTAAACGCCGCTGCTTAAAATGCGGCTTTCTACGGCTTTCTACGGCTTACCACTTCGACCGTGAAAGTCGATTCAAGTGGCACTACGGCAAGAGTGATGTCTAGGCAAGAAAAATTCTTGGCCTTTTTTATTTTTAGTAGTTGTCGTCCGATGTCTCGCGGTATACAATATCAGTACAAGGTCACTTCATTGTGGCCTCGCTCGGTGAGATCCTGCCCCACTCACCGGGCATTTTTTATGCGCCGTTGGGTTTATGCTTCACAGGTAGGCAGGGTTTGACCGCGGTAGGCAGGGTTTGACCGCGGTAGGCAGGGTTTGACCGCGGTAGGCAGGGTTTGATCCGCAGTAGGCAGGGTTGGCGTGCAGACGTGTCTCTTCGCTCGTGTCTCTTCGCTCGTGTCTCTTCGCTTGTGTCTCTTCGCTTGTGTCTCTTCGCTTGTGTCTCTTCGCTTTGGTGCAGGCACGTCTTTGCGCGGGCACGTCTTTCAGGGCACGTCATTGGTGCATCGATCTTCTACCTAGTTGGTCTTCTACCTAGTTGGTCTTCTACCTAGTTGGTCTTCTAATGGGTTGGTCTTCTAATGGGCAGGACCTTTGGACCGAAGTCGTGCTAGACCGATTCGACCTGTTCCACGCTGAAATATTGTTTTGTCTTGAAGTATTCTGCGTCGAACGCCGGGTGACCGCACGAGAATTGTAAGCCCGCCACCTGGGCCGAGTATGCGTTTGAATTCTTGGAATAACGAACGCCAACCTTCAATAGAGTCTAGGCAAAGCGGTGCATTGACGAAGTCGAAGCAATGATCTTCAAACATATCTCAGGGTGAGTCAAATCGACCAGTCGCAAGTCCGCACCACTCCCTGGACGTTTTCGAGCCAATTCTAGCATTCGATTACTAATGTCAATGGACGTGACGTTGGTTTCACTCTGGATCAACAGTTCTGTATAGACGCCTGGCCCATAACTCGCGTCCAGCACTCGTTTCCCCGCTAAATCAGGCCAAATTCCAACCATCGCTGGACGATCGTAGTAGGCGTTGTGCGGCTTGGTATCAATCATCGCCGCATACGAATCGGCCAGTTGTTGGTAAGCGTTGTACGCGATCGGTTTTTCAGGCATTTGTCGAACCGTTGAGGAAGTACGGTGGTTGGCGCAGCTGTATCGTTTTTGGGATCTATCCGCACTAGCCCGGGTTACCTTGACGTTAGGTCGACAGTTTTGCGGCGGCTTTCACGAATCCAAGAACCGTTTCGGGATCAAATTCATCCAGCTGCTTAAAGTTCAAGTGCTTACCGAATCCGCCGCTACCTTTCAGAATTACCTTGGGATCCTGAAGTTGGGTTCCCTGCGTGAACGCCAATTGGACGTAAGCCTTGTGGTTAAAGACAACGCAGAATTGCCCCTCTTTTCGGTCGGGAAACAAAGTATAAAGTGTCCCTTCCTATTTTTGGATCCAGGAGCACTTTGAAACTGCTTGGATAATCAGTTCTTGAATCAGTGTTACTAGATTCTGTTTCTCAGCTTCGGTCATAAGATGCGTGCCCCCTAAAAAGTGTCCGCGAATTTAGTTCAGATTGAGAATAAAGTAGGGTCTTCAATGGCTGATCCAAAAGGGTAGCTGGACCTGGGGCTAAGCAACGTCCACTGGTGAGACTTGCTGCATGACCCAAAGCATTTCACTGGCGATTTGCAGGCATCGTTGGTCATAGCACTGAGCTTCTAGATCGGTGTCGTCTGATACTTTGGGGTCACGATAGATAAGCGAAATTCGAGCGTCCGAGCCGTGGACCACGGGACACTTTTGCTCGGCATCCCCACAGCACATGACCGCAGCAAACTGCGATGCTGGATTTTCAGTCGCAGAATAGACCTTCGAGAAGACCGGAAGCGGCGGCAATGACGGGGAATACTGAACCCAATAAATGGGGTTGTCTGCCAAGGAGTGGTCCAGGAAGGAAGTCGAATCAACCACCGACAACCCGGTCCTTCGTAAGGCGTGAACCGTGCGAATATTACAAGCGGTCGCCTGTGTTCCTCCCGAAAACGTGGAGACGTTCGGGATCTGGTAAACCGTCGCTGCCACCTGCGCCCAAATCTGCCCCAAGTGACTGCGGCGCGAATTATGAGTGCAGATGAAGTTCAAGCGAATCGATTGTTGTCCGCTGGCTCGGCTTAACACATAATCGACCAGCGGTTGCAGTACCAATTTTCGCTCGGTGGTGATGGATTCAGTCGCTTGCGTGGCAAGTTGAAGGAACGGCAGCAGCGTCTGAAGTAATTGGGTAGCCAAGGTGATCACTGATTCGTCAGATAGAAAAAATGGTCGCAAAGCACCGGACGTTCAAGTACCGGGCCAGGCGTTCAAGCATCGGACTAGCGGTTCAAGTACCGGGCCAGGCAAACAGTCCTAACCGTATTCCAAGCGGTGGTCGCAAGGTCAGTGGTTTGCAATTCGGCTTGATTTGCGACTGGGCTTGCTTCCCAGTTGGGTTATTCGGGCAGTGTGGCGTCGTGGTAAATGTCTTGCACGTCTTCGCAATCGTGCAGCATGTTCATGAATTTTTCGAACATGGCAACATCTTCCGAGCCAATGGTCGTTCTGGCTTGAGGCAAGAAGGTGATTTCTTCAACTTCCAATACGATGTCGGGCATCGCCTGGGCAAGAGCTTGTTTGGTTTTGAAGAATTCGTTGGCTGGGGTTAGAACCGTGATTTGCCCTTCTTCGCATTCCACATCGGTTACGTCGACGTCTTCGCCCAACATCGCTTCTAGAACCGCGTCTCCATTGTCACCACTGAAAGTGAATACCGCCAAGTGATCGAAGAACATCGCGACCGAACCAGGAGCGCCCAATTTAGAACCGGTCTTCGTGAAACAATTTCGGACATCGGTAATCGTTCGATTGTTGTTGTCTGTCAGACAATCCACGATCACTTTACATCCGCCCGGGCCAAAGCCTTCGTAGCGGGCAGAGGAATAATCTTCACCGCCAACTCCACTGGCCTTCTCGATGGCCTTTTCGATCACGTGAGTAGGTACCTGATCTCGTTTGGCTTTATCGATCAAACTGCGTAGGCCAGGGTTCGCATCAGGGTCGGGAACTCCGTTTTTTGCCATAACATAAAGCTGTTTGCCGTACTTGGAATACAGCTTAGTTTTCATGCCGGCAGTCTTGGCCATCGAGTGTTTACGATTTTCGAAGCTTCTACCCATTGCGTTTTACTCGTGCGGAAAATTAGGGCTTGTTGGGGCAACGATCAAATTCCACTGAAGGTCCAAGATCAGACCATCTGGATTCGCTACCCACAATGTTTTTGCTTGCTCAGGGGGTTCAAGTCCAGGCGGGGACAACATTCTAACTTAGTGGACCAATTTCGTCAGGACCGAGTGGAAAGTTGCCCATGAATTTCGTTTTTGAGCCCGTTTTGATGGCGTGGTCAGCCTGTTTTGACCAAAGCAACGGTCGCCGGATAGGGTGTTGACGCACAGCCACGACCGACGTCGTTGGAGAATCTTGGCAGTTCAGTGGCGTTCGCTGGGACTAAGTTGGGGCAGGAAATAGTCGTCCCGTTGCCCATCGGATTGGAAGACAGACGGGGTCAGGGTGTGCCGGGATAAAACCGGTTTGGAATAGAGGATGAAAGTATCTTACGAAGAAGGTTTAGCCAACCACTTCGGCCTTCAGCGGAGGGGCGGATCGGGTGACCGGTCTGTCTTGAGCGTCCGTGCGAAGGAA
>JBDNHU010000628.1:0-4806 GCA_041688615.1 Mariniblastus sp.
CTTAGCGGCTGGGCTCGATCCCAACTGGGTAGAGTGTTGGTTGAAAATCGTGAATGGACCATCGCCAGATGACTCTTGTATCGAGGGTCCACCAGATCCGAATAGAAGACTGGCAATTGCTGGGTGGTCAACATACCTTTGTAAACAACCACCCGAGTCGACATCGAACAGATGTAAAAGCTTTTCTCCCGAGGCAGACCTTCGGCATTCAACTTGTGCGCCGCACGCTTGCGCAACATGTAAAGCCGACGCTCTAGTTCCGCTTGCGAAATCTGGTCATCCTTTGCGGCAACAAACAACTGCTGGATGATGGGCATCGCGTTTCTAGCAGCCAGTCCAAGGTCCGCAGCGTCGGGACAGGTTGGCATTTCGCGCCAACATATCAAACGCAAACCAATGTCGTCAATCAAATGGTTGACTTCATTAATACAATGCCGACGCTGCGTCTCTTCGGTCGGAAGAAAAACAACACCGCAGCCGTATTGGTCCTTGCCCGGAAGTTGTACCTGAGATTCCTCGGCCAATTTCTCCAAGTAAAATTCGTGCGGTTTTGCCGTTAAGATGCCAGCGCCATCGCCAGTGTTCGCTTCACAGCCGCAACCGCCACGATGATCCATTCGGTGCAACATCACCAACGCATCGGCTACGATCGAATGAGATCGACGGCCCTTGATGTTTGCAATAAAGCCTACGCCGCAATTTTCATGCTCCCAGCTTGAATCATAGAACGCGGGAACATTCATTCCCCGATATTGGGCACCACTCATTAGTTCGTTTCTCCCTCCTTTTTCATCCCGCACAAGAACCAGATCAGGATCATCCAATACGGATCACTCCGATTCCGATCGACTCAGCCTACGCACGTAACACCCCAGCGTACACCACAAAAGGTGGCAATTGCCTGGAGGGCTAGTTTCGTTAAAGTCGAACTCTTGATTTTGGCGTTCAGCGGCACTCAGACAATAGAACGACTTTAAGAATCGAACCTTGGCTACAACCGATCCATTTGTGATCGTCGAAGATACCACTGACCCTAGCGTTTGATTAAGGATCCAATTTGACGCGAAATTTACCACTCTGCTGTCTATCACGAACCCACCCAAAATGAAAACCGTTGATACCGTTTCAATATCGCGACAGCTACGTAAAGCTAAAGATTAACGATTAGATAGTCAACGATTTTAGTTTCGGTCCCGCCATCCAGGACAGGCAAACTAACGACCCTTAACACCACCTTTGCGGTGAAACCGATACAACTAACACTTGCAAAACCTTCGCTGCAGCCCTGAAGCGAAACCTTAACTAAGGAAAATAATTCTTCATCAATCACTATCAATGGAAGCAGGACTACCCGTAGGTACCTGGAACACCCGAAATAAAAGATGCCGCAGTGGAGACGCCCATTCCTCTACATAATTTTAACTAAAAATCTAGAAAAACGTGGCAAACCCGAGTCCGCGGATCTCATCCAGCCTGAATCCAGACTATTTCGACCCCAAAAAGTCATTATCGAACGAACTGTTTTGACGACTGACCATGTCGCGATAGAGCCCACCTTGGGACAGCAATTGTTGGTGGGTGCCCAGCTCCACAATCCTTCCATCATCCAAAACAACAATCAAGTCAGCATGAGTAATCGTGGACAAACGGTGTGCAATCACAAATGTAGTTCGATTCTTTAATAACTCTTTTAAAGAACGCTGGATCAATTGCTCACTCTCGCTATCCAGACTGCTGGTAGCCTCGTCTAAGATCAAAATCTTCGGGTCCGCCAACAAGGATCTGGCAATCGACAGACGCTGTCGCTGCCCACCCGAAAGCTTAACACCTCGCTCCCCAATCACCGACTGATATCCGTTGGGCAGACGCTGGATAAATTCGTGAGCATTGGCCCGAGTCGCGGCATCGATCACCAAATCCATTGCTGCCGAAGGTCGGCCGTAGGCGATATTTTCGCGAATCGAACCGTCAAACAGAAAAACATCCTGCTGCACAATTCCAAACAACTTCCGCAATGATTGAAGTTTGAATTGTCGCAAGTCAATTCCGTTGATGGAAATGCTTCCGGGAGTTGGGTCGTAAAATCTAGCGGCCAAATCCGTGAAGGTGGTCTTTCCGGCCCCACTTCGACCCACCAACGCCACCGTCATGCCGCCTTTGATTTCTAGATTCAATTGCTTCAGGACATCTTCACCCTCTTCGTAGCAGAACGACACATCGCGGAAACGAATTTCGTTAATCTCAACAGGTGCATCCATCGCATCCGTCTTATCAATTTTGTCAGGTGGCGTTTCCAATACCTCAAAGACCCGTTCCATCGCCGCCATCGATCGCTGCAAATCGGAAAACGATTCTACAATCTGCCATACCGGATTCAACAACATGAAAATATAGACTTGAAACGCCATGATGTCGCCGATGGACGCATCACCGCGAATATTCATGTAACCGCCCAACCAAACGATCACTAGCCCGATCACCGCCAACAAGAAACCCCAAACCGTCCACAGCAATAACTCTCGCCGCCGAGCAAACAAACGCTTTCGCGTAATTGTATGATGTCCAACCGCGTAGTCTTTCTCCTCACGAAATTCACCTTGAAACGTTCGTACTGCTCGGATGCCCTGAAATGCTTCGCCAACTCGACCATCGACCTCTGAAACATCCTTGCGAATCTCGCGATAGATCGGTCGGATTCGATTCAAAAAAATCATGCTGATCGCCATCACGCACGGAATGATTCCGATGGCAGAAATCGCTAGTTGCCAGTTGATGAATAACAGAATTCCGATCGCAATCACTAGTCGAATAATCGCAACCGTGGGTGAAATCACCGCCATTTGCAGTAGCCCGGTCGTCGTGTTCACATCGTCGGTCAACCGAGAAATAATGCCGCCGGTTTTCATTTCCGACAAAGTTTCCAAGGGCAAACGCAACATGCGATCAAACAGACTTCGTCGCAACCCAAGGATCACTCGAATGTTCAACTGCTCTTGCCGATAACTTCGGAACACCGACATCACTTGCCCAACCGCAATCACGGCCAGAAAGCTAAAGCCAACTTGATTCAAGGCTCCGTACTTGGCGGAAACCGGCAAATCTGCATTCATCAAGATTCGATCGATGATGTGACGCACGAACAGCGGTTGAATCACATCCAAACCGGCAATCGTTAACGATAAGATCAACAGGATGACCACCGACTGCCAATGCGGCCACAATTGGCGAACATACATTCGCAAGTAGGCTTTTCTCTGCTGCTTGTCCTTGATGCGTTTCGAATCCTTTTCCGCCTTCGATTCCGCTGGCTTGTCTATGGATTGATCATCGTTCTTGCCCGCATCTTGATCTGCGCCCTTAGAACGAAATTTTCCCTCTCGGTAACGCTGAAGAAAGTCGGCAAATAGGGAACGCGAATTACGGCGAGCATTCATGAAGCGGGTCGGTCTCAAGGGTGTAAGGATGTCGTGTCAGTTCTGCGGAATACCCGTTTGCATTGTGCGGGACTGGACTGGATGCTAGAAGGGGCGACTTCTTTGCTAGCACTATTTCTTTCAGTAATGGCCATTTTTCAATTGACCCGCACTTTCTTTGGCTAGACAATACGGTGAAGGCGTACCGCGAAAAATCATGTTTTCAGGTGGTAGGCACTCTTGCCAAATGAGAACAGCTAAACAAGATTTCGGAAGCGCTTAACCGCAAGATTCGCAAACATTCTGCGTCGATGATCCAACTTCGCAGCAAAGTCCACTTGGTTTTTTGGTAACGGCCTGTCAAACTATTGTTCGAGGCAGTGATTCCAAGGGTTTCAAGCCCGATCGTGGTCAGTGTTTAACGACGCTGGTTCGTCAATCGCGGCTGGAATAATGCCTTGGCTGGGACGCAATCTGCATCAATGCATTGAGGTATTTCGGTTTACCCGACGTTTTGGATGCGATTGTTTTGCTGCTTGCGCGAACCAAGCGGGGATTCAGAACGAACTAAGCAGCATAGGTTGAACCTAAGTTATGGGATAGCTTGGTTGGAGCAAGCAACTTGGCATTTGGCAACCAATTCAAAGCTCGAATTTGAACTCCTTGAATTTGGACTTCTTGAATTTGGACTTCTTGCACTTGAGAGCATTGAATTTGAGAGCAGTGCCTGCTTACCGCTTAATCAGTTCGACAACGTCGGATGAAGGAACGCACACTAACCAGGTCGGAAGCTACACTTTTGATCGCCAATGGGATGGTTACTAAAATCGTCTTCTCAGGATTTGCGATCACAAAGCCAATGGCGTGCCGATAAAGACACCAGGATGGAATAAATGTCGACTCAATTATTAATGCCAGCTGGTCAGGTGACTCAGGTCGCCGTTGAAAGAATTCGCGATGCACTTGATCAAAGCCCGCTTTACGATGTACGACTGGTGCATGTCGAAGCCATGGGCGATCGAATTATCTTAAGCGGAAAGGTAAGTTGTTTTTACCACAAGCAAATGGCGCAGAAGTTAATTCACTTTGCCTACCAAGCAGAGAATCTGGTCGATGACATTCGAGTCACCCTGCACAAATAGCCCACCTTCCACCGCAACGGGACATCACCTGTGCCAGCAACGTCCTGTGCAATTCTGGGCCACTCTAGAAACCCGAATTAGGGTTCGGCTTGCTCACATGTAGCTTTGCTTTGCCACTTTACTTTGCAAAACTCTGCTTATTTCCAGAACTCAGAAAACACGAAAGCCTGCTGCACTACGGTACCTTACTTCGCTGGACCTGAGCATGGACGGCATTCAACTCTACGAAATTCTATGCTGCTTGCGGTAAC
>JBDNHU010000629.1:0-3360 GCA_041688615.1 Mariniblastus sp.
CTCCAAGGCTGGGAAAGCTTCGGGCAAGAAGTCTGTACCTTCAACAACCATTACTCCAGCGGCTTTAGAACGTCCCACTCGACTTTATCATCAACCCAAGCGTCTTAAGTTGCTAAGCGAAACAAAGCACCCAATCGTTGAACGCTCGAGATTTTGGGTGCCGGCCAATTTTCAAATGGGCAGCCAAGCGTTTGAAGTACAACAAGCGGTCGGTCCTGAACGCATTGAATCTCAGTGGTGGGAAGGTCGCTGGGTCCGGCGAGACTATTATCGAGTGCAAACCAAAACCGGACTTCGATTGTGGATTTTTCAGCAGGTGGATAGCCATCAGTGGTACGCCCACGGCGACTTCGCTTGACCGAGTGATTAAACCTGATCTGAAGTGCAAGTTTGAACGCTTCCTCTGCATTGAATCAACTTGATCAAGGCTGCCGTCTGAGTGAAAAAAAAACACCACTGAAGCCATAAGCTTCGGCGGTGTTTTTTTAGAATATCGAATCTAACGAAAGTGAAACGGCGATTATTAATCACCACAGTTCACTATTCCTGTTTGTCACCCTTCGATTTTTCGAAGTCGCCAGCAGTTACGATAATGATTTTTGATGGATCAATGTAGTCCTTCAATACTGAATCCACTTTCTCTTTTGGCAAGTTCTTGATGTCATTCTCCCGTTGCGAATAGAAATCAAGAGTCCGATCGGTTTCCATGGATTCAATTAGCATTCCCGCCACTGCTCCATCTTCGGTTCGCGAACGGTTAGCACTTTCCAAATATCCTTGTACCGCTTCGTCTAATTCCCTAACGGTCACACCGCTTTGGCGGATTTTTTCAACTTCTTCAGCGAGGGTCGCAACCAATTTGTCGCGATTGTCTGGATTTGTAATCGCAAACACGGTGAAGCTGCCAGATTCCGCGAAATTTGACGCGCGGAACTGAGATCCCACAGTGTAGGAAAGACCTTCCTGCTGACGCACTCGATTCGCCAATCGATTAGACAATCCACCGCTACCGCCCAAGATGTAGTTTCCTAAAACCATGGCCGGATAGTTGGGATCTTTCGAACTGATCGGTAAAGAGGAACCGGCGATGTAAACGGCATTCGCTTTGTCAGGCGTGTTGATGCTAATCGTTTCACCTTTCAAATTAAAAGATTCACTGGTGATTCTTTCAAACCCGGTAGTCGATTTCCAATCTCCCAAAATCGCTTCGAAGTCGGAAACCACAACTTCTGGATCAAAATCGCCAACGGCGGCAACCTGCGCGTATTGCCCGGAAACCTGTTCGTTGAACAGTGTCTTTACATCTTCGATCGTCACCGCTTCGATCCGTTGTTGTTCTTCTTCCATGGTCGGGACATAGCGAACATCCGTCGCAGGGTAAGGCGATAATTTTCGGCTCAATGTTTTCAAGGCCAATGCTTGAGGGTCGGTCAATCCGGATTCAAGATTAGTGATTGACTGTTGCTTCAAAATTTCGAATTGGTCTTCAGGGAAGGATGGGTTTCGCAAAACCTCCTTCATCAATTTCATCAGTTCGGGCAAGTATTCTCGTCGGGTCTTCGCCGAGACATTGATCGTTCCGGCGCTGCCAGAAAATCGAAGGTTCGCTTTCAATTCAGTCAAACGATCATCAATTTGACCGTAGTTCATTGTTTGACTGCCGCGACCTAGCAGGCTTGCCATTAAATCAGCGGTTGCGCTTTTGCCAATCAAACTTTCCGGCGAACCGAAGTTAAGCCGCATCGTGACTTGAACCACTTCGCCTCGGGTCTTTTTGGGCAGTAAAGCATACTTTACACCGTTGCTTAAGGTGCCAAAGTTTGTTCGCTGGTTTATGTTTTCAATCGTCGGTTCAAATTCTTCGCCGGCCGCCATGGCTTTGCGGCCTTTGTAATCGGCAACCATTTCTTTCAAATCAGGCCGAGGCGGAACGGAAACCCGTGATGCTTCTTCGGTCGGGATAAACTGTCCGATCGTGCAATTGTTTAGCACGAAGTACTTGCTGGCCGCGGCCTTAACATCGTCAATTGTTACTTTTTCCAAACGGTCACGATGCAGGAACATCAGCCGCCAATCGCCTTGAGCCGCCCAGTCCGATAGCGACAATGCCGCACTTTGAGAATTGGAGTAAGCGTCATCCCATTGCTTCAATAATTCAGCTTTGGCTCGCTTGACTTCGGCCTGGGTGATTTCAACGGTTGCTAAACCGGAAACGGTTTCCAACAAAGTCTTTTCCACAGCATCTAAATCGCCGCCGCTAGGAACCGTGGCGGCTACGAAAATTACACCCGGATCATGAAGCGCAAAGGTAAACGAAAACGCAGCCACAGCCTGCTTGGATTCCACCAAAGATTTATACAAGCGGCCCGAAGGTTGAGTCGAAAGAATCGAAGATGCAATATCGACGGCTGGAAATTCAGGCGATGATCCCGCAGGAATGTGGAAAGCCGCGCCAACGGTACCCACATCGCCCACACGGCGGACTGCTACCCGACGCTCGCCATCTTGTTCTGGCTCTTCGGTGTAAGTTTTGTTTAACTTGCGGTCAGGACGAGGGATCGCGCCGAAATACTGGTCGATCTTTGCAAGTGCGAACGCTTCATCGAATTTCCCAGCAACCACCAAAACTGCGTTGTCGGGTTGGTAAAAACGGCGGTAAAAATCGCGAAGGTTTTGTATTGGCACTCGTTCAATGTCAGTACGATTTCCAATCGTGCTCTTGCCGTAATTGTGCCACTCATAGGAACTACTCATCACTCGCTGCATCAACACGCGAATCGGACTGTTTTCGCCCCGCTCAAATTCATTGCGAACCACGGTCATTTCCGACGCAAGATCTTCCGCCAACACCTTACTATTGACCATGCGATCGGCTTCCAATTCCAAACCGAACTCTAGGTTCTCTTTGGTCGCAGGCATCGTCTCATAATAATTAGTTCGATCGAAAGAAGTTGTGCCGTTCATACTAGCACCTCGATCTTTCAATTCCTTGGGAATGTCCCCGTGTTTGGGTGTGCCCTTGAACAACATGTGTTCTAAAAGGTGAGCCATTCCCGTCTCGCCGTAACCTTCGTGCCGAGACCCTACCAAATAGGTAATGTTAACCGTAACGGTTTCTTTGGACTTATCTGGAAACAGCAACACTCGCATGCCGTTATCCAATTGATACTCGGTTATCCCTTCAACTTCGGTTACCTTCGTAATATCAACCGCCATGCATTGGCCTTCCGTCAGAAACATCAACTGGCTTATCAAAGCCAGCACTACAAAAATTCGCATGAGGAACCCTCTGTTGCAAAGAAAAGACTTGGGAACGCAATCCAACGCCCAAGAGATGGCGTTTATATTTGCTTACTTTGA
>JBDNHU010000630.1:0-14298 GCA_041688615.1 Mariniblastus sp.
GTCTGAAAGCGATTGCAGATCGGGTTCACGCCTTGACCAATCGTTTGTATCGCTCGCTTTCATCCGCTGGACGAAAGTTAGCAAGCGACCAGTTCTTTGACACCTTGGTCGTTGAAGTGGGTTCCCAAGCGGACCAAATCATGGCCCAAGCGGTCGAATCTGGCTTCCATTTACGCCGGATAAGCGAGAGTAAAATTGGCGTTTCGTTGGACGAAACCACTCTTGATTGCGCAGTTCAAAAATTGGCCCATTTATTGGGCGGCAGCGATTTGGAGAGTGACGATCAGTCGTCGCTGGACAGCCAGCACTTGCGGTCCGACAAGGTGTTGTCTCAGGCAGTTTTTCATAACAATCGCAGCGAAACTGAGATGATGCGGTACTTGCGCCGTCTTTCCGAAATGGACATCGCTTTGGATCGAGCGATGATTCCACTGGGTTCGTGCACAATGAAGTTGAACGCGGCCAGTGAACTAACACCCGTAACCTGGCCACAATTCAATTCAATCCACCCCTTTGCTCCTGCCGATCAATGGATTGGCTATCGAAAGTTGATTGCATCGCTGGAGTCTATGTTATGTGCAGTCACAGGTTATGACGGCATTTCACTGCAGCCAAATGCCGGATCCCAAGGTGAATACGCGGGGTTGTTGGCGATCAAGCATTATCACGAATCCCGAGGAGATTTTGAGCGGAATGTTTGCCTGACACCAAGCAGTGCTCATGGTACTAATCCGGCCAGCGCGATGATGGCTAACATGAAGGTGGTTGTCATCAAATGCGATGCTCACGGCAACGTTGACTTGGCCGATTTAGATGCAAAAATCGCCGCTAATCAAGACAAAATCGCTGCCATCATGATCACGTATCCGTCGACGCACGGTGTCTTCGAAGAAGGTGTTTCCGAGGTATGTGAAAAAATCCACGCCGCGGGTGGTCAAGTTTACATCGATGGCGCCAACTTGAATGCATTGGTCGGCGTCGCCAAACCAGGTAAATTTGGGGGCGACGTTTCGCACTTGAACTTACACAAAACTTTCTGCATCCCGCACGGCGGCGGTGGCCCAGGCGTTGGCCCCATCGGAGTACGTGAACACTTGGTTCCGTTCATGCCCAAAGACGGTGTGAATTCAGAACGAATCGGACCAGCGGTCAGTGCGGCGCCATTTGGAAGCGCCAGTTTGTTGCCGATTTCCTGGATGTACGTCCGGATGATGGGACCTTACGGACTACGCAAGGCGACCCAAGTTGCGATACTAAGTGCCAACTACATTGCCCATCAGTTGAAAGATTCCTATCCAATCTTGTACACGGGCAACCAAGGCCTGATCGCGCACGAATGCATCATCGACACCCGTCCGATGGAAAAAGAAGCACATGTGTCCGTCGATGATATTGCCAAGCGACTAATCGACTTCGGTTTCCACGCGCCGACGATGTCATTTCCCGTGGCAGGCACTTTAATGATTGAACCGACCGAAAGTGAACCCAAATCAGAACTTGATCGTTTCTGTCGCGCCATGAATTTGATTTACGCGGAATACCAGAAAGTCAAAGCAGGCGATTGGGCTGCGGACAACAATCCGCTTCACAATGCTCCCCACACACTCGATTCGATCTTGAGTGACAACTTAGCGTACGATCGACGCACCGCGGTTTGCCCAGACCCAGAACTGGACTATAGCGTCAAATATTTTCCGCCAGTGGGGCGAGTAGATAATGTGTTTGGCGATCGCAATTTGGTTTGCTCATGCCCGCCGATCGAAAACTACGTCGACGAACAGATGCAGGATGAAGCGGTAGTCGCCATCGTCCAATAGTTACTAAGTTAAAATTTGCTGCAAACCAATGAAGCACTTTGGGCGACCGAAGTGCTTTTTTTTCATGTGCCAAGAATTCAAGCGGAATTCAGCGTTTATTCAAGGAACACTGGACCACTACTAGGACCGCGTGCCATCATTTGTAATGGATTGACGGCTATTTAAAAGTATTGCAAAGCGTAGTTCAACAGTAAGCCAGCGAAAGTGACCTGACCCGCCAACACATTGCGGTGCTACAGCGATTGAAGACTTGCAGACACCTAGACTGAGCATTCATCGGCAATAGATCTACCCTGCTGCAAGACGCTAACCCTCCAAATCGATTTGATTACCTCGAGATTTCTCTAAATCGATACTCTTGTTCGTTTGCAGCGGTGGACTTTGCGCTTCGTTTTCACGGTCCTCATTTTTGTGGCTCTGTTCTTGGGAACTCGGCATTTGACGTCCATCCGCATCACGATCAGACGATGCCTCGGTGGCTGGCATTTCAGAATCGGCACCTGCTTTGGCTTCGACCTTATCTTGAGCCCTTCGTTGCTCGCGTTCCTGCTGCACTTGCCTGCGGTCATCACTTCCGGTGGCCGCAAGGCCTGCAAATGGATTGATCGGTGGCATACTCATTTGATCTTTCCTCTCCCAGTCATGACCTCAGTTTTCAACAGGGGCCTGACCAGTAACCGTTAGGGAAAATGCTTTGCAGCGGCCTCCATGTCGTCCAATAATAGACGTACCGCTTCGTTCAACGCTCGCAATGATTCATGAGTGGTCTTTGGGTTGGCCAGTGTGCCTTCGACGCTAATCCATAGCAGTTGCTGACTGCCCACATGCAGCAAATCGCTAATCACTGGCAGATAAAATTGATTGCGACCCAACACCGTGTAAAAATCCATATCAACTTCTTGGTTCAGAGTTGCGCGTCCGTTTCCAATCAACGAAATTGCGTCTCCATTGAGTTCAATGCGATTGAGCGCGACATCTTCACCCAGGATATCGAAGTCAATTTTACCTGCATCGAAGGCTGTTTTATCCGGTGTTCCAACTTTCAAGATCTTTAGCAGTTGCAGGAAGACAGGAACTTCATACAACTTGGCGTCTTTGATTCGCACAATTCCACGACCATTCAAAGTGTGCCGACCGGCAGAAGATCCATTGAGCGAAAGAGAAGCAAAACCTTGCCCTTCGATATCCCGAGTCTCAGGCGCGAAATGAGCGGCCATCTTCTTAAGGTCCAAGTGATTGACCGTGGCCTGCATTTGAAACGGCAAGTCGTCTCGTAACAGAACACGTCCATCCATCGTCACCCGTCCACCCAGGGTTTCCATCGTGACACTGGCAACCGTATTGGCGGTTATCGTATCGGGAGGCTTGGCCTGAGTCCCAAACAAAATCTCTCGCTCGTTCATCCAAATGGGGCCACGCATCGATGTCACCTGCAGACCTTCGACCATTGCAGAATCAACATGCATTTCCCCATAACAGTAGGCGGAATCCGGTCCACTTTCACCTACCAACCGGACCATGCCATGAACATTCTTCGCGGGCAGACCAATTTCCAGCGAAGCGACTTCCATATCCAAACGCAAGTCCCAGACCAAATTCGCTGCAGAATTCGCCATCGGACTGGATGTCCAATTTTGTTTGCCTGATGCTGTGGCATTGGAACCAGAGATGGTGGAAGAATCTAGTTTAAGAGATAATGAATCGTTGTTAGAAATCGTGCCTGACGAAGGTCCTGTTCCAATCCCGACGCCGCGGGGACTGGCCCGCGTGGAATCTTGAAAGCGAAACACATTATTGCCAGCGTTGACATTGCCCCCAGCCAACAATGGATTGGCTAAAGATCTAGGCGAAGCAATAGGACCAATAGAACCAATAGAACCAATAGGTGCCATGCGACCTTGAATGCCACTTGAATTGGCCTGCGATTGATTTTGATATTGTGGATCAAGAATCGTCACATTGTTTTGGACAATTGGCGATGCCGCTGCAGGAAGTGGCAACCGACTGCTGGAAATCGTAACCGACCCTTGTACGCCCACTGATCCTGTCAAGCGAAGCTGTTGAGCAGCATTGCGAACGGTTTCGGGCAGTGCAGCCTTGATGTCACGATCAATGGGAATTTGTCCTGTCAACAAGTTGTAGATGGTAACTTGCCAACCGTCATCGCTGGTAATGCCGGACCCATCGCAGGCAACCGAAACCTCGCCATGATTCCCTCGAACTCCCGTTAACGTGACTTGATTGTCTTGATATTGAAACCGCCCGCTTAGTTGACTCAATTGGTAGGGGAACGATTCAGATAAAATACTCAGGTCACTGGGATCAGAAGTGGTGGACGGTTGCTGAGATCCCGACACGACAAATTTCAGGCCCTCGTTCGATCCACCGTAGATATCTAAAATGATTTCGTCCAAAACTCCTTTGGGGTGCAAATGATCCCAAACATCTTGCTGGCCCGGTTGCAACGCTTGATACAACTCTTGGTTCAATTCGACCGCTTGGCCCACTATTTTCACCCACCAGGGTCGATCTGGTGAAAATTCAGCCGACGCCTTAATGTTTCCGGTGCTGCTGACACCCTCTAATTCTTGGACCACAATATACCCGTTGTCAAAGAGCATATTTCCCGAGATCCCGAAGACGCGATAAGGAAACAAATCATGAGTCACTTCCCCAGCGTGAAAAGCGACATTGAATTTGACATCTGACTTGGATTGCGGAACATCTCGTTGAATAAACCCATTTGCCGCCATCATCCCAGCTGGATTCATTTTCCGAAGCACTTTGATAACGTTTGGCTTCCTCTGTAGACCCTGGTACAGCGATTCATTGATCGGATGAAATTGAGTCGACTTAAGATCGATTCTGCCCGTCCAATTCTGTCCCATGTCGTTAACCCATCCAACCATGGTTGCGGGGTAGCGTTGATCGTTGGTGATTAGGTCGAAGCGACAGTCGTTATTCTGCAAATCGATACGCCCTGCGATTCCAGCCATTGGAATCGGAAAGTCAGTGTATAGAAACGACATATCTTTGGCATCGATAATTCCACGCCGATCTAATTGCCATTGCTGATCGCAAGCAAAATCTAAGTCACAATCAAAGCGGCCTTCAGGTTGAAACTTCTGCCAAGAGGTTTGCAATTTTTCAGACAGCAGTCCAACCCAGCGGCGATTAAACGGCAAATTTTTCCCAACCAAATGTAACTTGGAAGCCGGCGAAGTCCAGCCACTTTTCGTAACACTGGCGTGAAACGAACCATCGGCAAGGACGCCAGTAATATTTTGAACCACCGCGCCTTGGTTGTTCAATTTAAACACTGCTGACAGATTCAAAACGGGTTGCGGCAGGCGAACGTCTTCGATCGTGACCTGTTGTAAACGCCCTTCAATAGAAAATTCAGGTTGCAAACCGCAGGAACTGGCAGGTTGCCCAACGATCTGAACCTTGTCAACTGCCAGCCAGCCACTGACCCCGTGAATCGGCTTCATCGCAGCCGGAATCAGGCCGTCAAATTTTTGCCAGATTCCGCGATGCAAATGAATCGGCACCCATTGGGCAAGCACTTGATATTGATGATTAATCCAGCTACCCGAAAACGAAATGGGCTCCAAACCAAACGGTTGCCCCGTCCCTTGAAAATTCCAATCACAATCAATAGTTCCCTTGTGTTCAACCACGCGGGGTTCGGACTGTGGCGATTCCAATTGGTTCGATTGCAATGCAGGATTTTGGGCCGCCTTTGCCTGTAGCGTTTGGGTATTAGGCGACTGAATTTGCAGAAAATCCACATTGATACCGTCGCAAACATATTGTTGTTGACCATCAAACGATTGGACCGTGACCTTGGCATCGATCAGGCGAATCTTACCGGGAGTGGCAAACTGGGGCTGGGGTAGCCGAATCGTTGGCCACAACAATTGCCCGTTTCGGTCCAAGGTTAATCGCAAATCGGCGCCCACCATCTCGATGGCCGTAGGATGAAAGTCCGGTGAAAGAAAATCAACGGGACTCCATTGCCCGCGAATCCAGATCTTCTCGAACGACGCGATGGTCTTTAACGACTCCTTGCTGGGCATAGCTTCAACATTATTGGAGATACTGGGCCGTTGTGCCCTTTGCCGCCGCTGTGAAGGCGATTCGACCCATGGCCTGTTTGCAGCCAGGGATTGAGAGTCTAAAAGATAGGCGTTAACCGAATCCAGCTTCACCCACGGCGTCGCAATGCGACCGTTGGTTTGCCCGATTGTTGAACGGTCCAAAGACGCAATCGCGGGCACAAAACGTAGTGGATCGGTGGCAGCGGTTTCGACGTCAGCAGTCGCCAACTCAGGTGCCGATCCGTCGAGAAGAAACTTGGCGTTGTCGATCCGTATTCCTTGACCTTCCACGAATTGGATGTCGTCGAAATCGACCTGCAAGCCGCTACCGGCAAGTGTCTGGTTTACCTTCTCTTGAATCAACAGCTTCAAAGAGGAACCTAGTCGTCCGGCCGAAAGATAAAACAGGCTGGCGACGATCACCAACAAGATGACAATCCCTAGGCTGTGACGCAAAAAATGCGTTGTGCCCGTGCAAATCGCTGCCCGACACAGCGAAAGCTGAGGCGAGGACGAATTTGTGGTTGGAATCGACATGAGAACGCCAAATATCGGACGGTGAACCGGTCCAACGAATCCTTTCGCCAGCACCGCTCCAAATCTAATTGGATCGAACGTTCAATTTTTATCAACTTTGGCTCAAGTTCCGTATGTCAATTCTGTTTCAGATGCTGACTGCTAGCGACGCTTACAGCGTCTAGCAGCCAGCGAAAACTAGGCAAGTGACTCTTGGTTCAACGAAACCTACGCACAGGTCTTTCAGGACGTCCGTTTGCTAGCACACGGCATTGCACGGCATTGCACGGCATTGCACGGCATTGCACGGCATTGCACGGCATTGCACGGCATTGCACGGCATTGCACGGCATCACCCAAAACAGCAGCGGACCGCTTACGGGGCCAGTCGCTCAATGATCCAGCGACCGTTAGGGTCGAGGCGGTAATTGATCCGATCGTGCAAACGATTTTCTCGGCCTTGCCAGAATTCGGCTCGGTTCAAAGTCACCAGATAACCGCCCCAGTTTTCAGGTCGGGGGATCACCGAATCACCCACGGTGCTAGCGAAGACTTGCATCTTCTCTTCCAATTCAGATCGGTCCTTCAAGACTTGAGATTGGGGACTAATGACGGCACCAATCTGGCTTCCGATGGGTCGGGAGTGAAAATATTGCGTACTTTCTTCGGGCGAAGCCAAGGACACAGTGCCCGTCAAACGCACTTGCCGCTGCAAGAACGGCCACCAAAAAACCAACGCCGCTTTAGGATTCTGTTTCAAATGCCGCCCTTTTTCAGAATCATAATTCGTGAAAAACACAACACCATCATCGTGAATGCCTTTGACTAGGACGATCCGAGCCGAAAGATCGCCCGCCTGATCGCTGGTCGCCAATGTCGCACCATTGACCTCGAACCAATCGACCGGGCAAGTCTCAATCGCTTGATTGAACCAATTTTTAAACTGAGAAATTGGATCAGCGGCCACATGATCAATGTCCAACTGACCTGCCGAATAATTCAGCCGCATTTGATCGATCGACAGTCCGTTCTTCAAGTTCATCTTTTTACTTTCAACAAACAACGGTCTAAACCACGATTTGAAATCTCGGCAGACATTGCTTCAAAGGTTCGCCGTTGGAGAAATCGCCGGCAGTGGTTATATTTTTGTTCTGGCAATCACCATGACCGCATATTTTCGCGACTATGAACCAATCGTTGCCCGGAACCTAATTCTATTCCAGCCTAGGCTACGGCCCAACACGGCTAACAAAGTATTCAAAATCCCGTCCACTACCTTTTGAACTTGAAACCTAACGGAAATGACCGTGACCAACGAAACTAGAACCGAACACGACTCGATGGGTGATGTCGAAGTACCAAAATTGGCGTATTACGGTGCGCAAACCATGCGAGCGGTTCAGAACTTTCCGATTTCTGGCTGGCAATTACCGCCCGCTCTGATTCACGCGATGGGCTGGGTGAAGTATTCTTGCGCGGTAGCCAACCGCGACATCGGTTGGTTGGACGGGGAAACCAAGCACCCCTTGAGTGCCAAGCAAATCGAATGCTTATTAACGGCGGCCCAGGAAGTTGCAGCAGGAAAATTAGACGGTGAATTCCCGATCGATGTGTTTCAAACAGGTTCAGGCACTTCAAGCAATATGAATTGCAACGAAGTGATCTCCAATCGTGCAATCGAACTTGATGGCGGCGATCGATTCAGTGACAAAAAGTCGATCCACCCTAACGATCACGTGAACATGTGTCAAAGCACCAATGACACATTCCCAACGGCGATTCACGTGGCGACTGCCTGTGAAGTCAAGAACCAATTGATCCCATCGTTGAAGACCTTGCACAAGGTTTTAGCTGACAAAGCCGCTGACTGGGCCCAGGTCATCAAGATCGGTCGCACTCACTTGATGGACGCTACGCCGTTGACCTTAGGCCAAGAGATTGGCGGATTGGCAAGGCAAATAGAACTTTCGATTGGCCGTGCCCAACGAGCGATGGAAGCGGTGATGGAACTTCCTGTCGGCGGAACCGCAGTGGGTTCGGGCATCAATAGTCACCCAGAATTTGGCATGCGAGTCGCCAAGGAATTGGCCAAGCAAACAGAAATTCCGTTCATCGAAGCGGTTGATCACTTCGAAGGGAATGCGAATCGTGACGGCTTGGTCGAGTGCCATGGTCAACTTAAAGCGATCGCAACCACTCTGTTCAATGTGGCAAACAATATTCGTTGGCTTGGCAGTGGGCCCCGTTGTGGATTTTTTGAAATCTCTTTGCCAAGCCGACAACCGGGCAGTTCCATCATGCCTGGAAAAGTGAATCCTGTGATGTGCGAAAGCATGATGCAGCTAACCGCGCGAGTCATCGGAAACGATGCGGTGATCACCACCAGTGGTGCTGCCGGCGGACAATTTCAATTGAACATTATGATGCCCGTTATGGGGCACACCGTTTTGGAGAGTATTCACTTATTGTCGAAAGGCGTGAATGCCTTTGTCGAATTCTGTGCTGCAGGAATGGAAGCGAATGTAGAACATTGTAAAGCAGCAGTTGAGCAAAGTCTTTCGATGGTGACCAGTTTGAATCCGCTGATCGGTTACGATCTTGCATCAAAATTGGCCAAGGATGCATTTGCTTCAGGCAAGACGATTCGCCAACTTTGTATTGAACAAGAGATCTTGCCGCTGGATGTTTTGGAACGTGCCCTAGACCCAATGACCATGACCAAACCGCAGGCGAATTTGCCTTCCTAGGGATAGGAATCGTCTGCAAAAGAGTCCCAGGTTTAGCGGAACAACGCCCGATAATCGTAGGACTTGCGTCCTGCCGCTAATTTTGGATCTGGGACATCATTTCAGGACAATTCCTTCAGGCCTGCTTGGTAACATGCCAAAAGTACACAGCGTTTAGCATGGTGTGCCCAGAATGTAGAAGAATGTAGTGCCAGGCATAGATGAAGACATGCGAATTGGTGGCGATTGCTAGATACTTTCAAGGCATTCGGTGATTCGCTGAACGACTTTCACGGAACGGAAGTCCTGCACTTTTTCGGACGACCGGTGGCATCGATTGCGCTCGCATGTCGCCGGTTCCGCTTGACTGTTTTTTCGAATTATCCAAACCATCCTTGGCGTTTGAAAATCGGTCTGGCGACTGAGTCGAATTTGGTTTCCGATGGAAGGTTTCCAATCGGCTGTCCACACGGATTGTGATCCTAATTCACATTTATGTAATCACACGGAGGTTATGATGAAAACAACCCAACGAATCCTATGGATTACTTGTCTGTCACTGGTTGCCAACGCCATCGGACTGGCGGACCTGATCCAACCCACGGATCGAACGAACCTGGTCTTCGGCCAGCAGACAACTAAAACATCGAATTCAAACGATACCGCGTCAACGCAAGAGCCTGAAAAGGACCAAGCACCTAATGTTGGTCCAAAGGTTTCGGATGACCAAGCAGTCGACTTGAATCAAAAGAATCCAAACGACGAAAAGACCAAAGCCTTAGATCCTGCCAAACAGAAATTGGTTTTGGAAGGATTGGCCGCACTGACCAAGACTGCGACCTCGGCAAAGGATTTTACGAATTTAGTGGAAGTGTGCGATAAGGAATTGAAGTCCTATCAATATTTGACGTCCAATCAAACATACATTCGCACCTTAATTGGTTGGGGTTTGAATCGACGAGGTGAACTTCGCTTGGAATTGGGCTTCGAATTCGACGTGGTCATCAACCGCGCTCAGGCGGAAACGGCCTACAATCAAGCGATGGAAGATTTCGACCGAGCGATCAAGGAAGATCCCACACATTGGAAAGCCTACTTGAATCGTGGCATCGTTAACGGCAAGCGAAAAGAGTGGGAACGGGCCGCTCGGGATTTTAATCAATCCATTACGCTGCGTCCCAACCAGACTTATAGCTATTTCAATTTGGCAGAAATTGAAAGCCAAATGGGCAATTATGAAGCAAGCTTAGAACTTTACGATCAAATTCTTCGAACGGCCGCTGGCGATGTCCAAGCCATGAATGGACGCGCGTTGGCACTGGCCAAGTTGAAACAGTTTGATCAGTCGCTACAGCTATTTGATGCGATACTGGAACAGCGTCCTGAAGATGCTTGGGTCTTGACCAACAAGGCCGATGTCTTGCAAACGACCGGGCGTTGGCAGGAGGCTCACGACACTTACATCACGGCCTTGAAAATCGAACAGTCACCATTGATTTACCGTCGGCTGGCTTGGCTGTTTGCCACTTGCCCAGAAGAACCACTCAATCAGCCCGAAGGCGCATTGGTTTTAGCCAAGAAGTCCATGTCCGAATCACGCATCACAACCGCAGCGCAGTGGGATACACTCGCGGCCGCCCAAGCCGCCAATGGAAACTTCCGCGACGCCATGGATAGTCAGCAACAGGCGATGAACCTAGAACCCAATAACGAACAATTTAAAATTCGGTCCAATTTGTATGGCAATAGTAAAGTCTTTCATCAAACCGCGTCCGTCGCCACCGTTGAAGACCAATCGCTATCCCATCGGTGACCGCTATCACGTTTTTGACGTTTTGACGTTTTGACGTTTTGACGTTTTGACGTTTTGACGTTTTGACGTTTTGACGTTTTGACGTTTTGACGTTTTGACGTTTTGACGTTTTGACGTTTTGACGTTTTGACGTTTTGACGTTTTTGCTAAGGCTGGACGAACATCCAACGAGTGCAAAAGACGGCGTGCTGGGTAAAGGGAAATCGCTTGGGAACCCGCAACGACGCCACGCGAATAATCGTTTTCGGTTGTAGGCTTCACTGCTCTCGAGATCGTCGCGTTGCTGGATTCCAACTTAACGTCAGCAACAGAATTGCGACCATTCACCTGGAACGTGCAGCGCAGCTGAACCAGTCAGTGAGTTACTAAACGCCGCCAGCAGATGACTCAACACCGTCAATCATGTCAGCCGGTGGCTGAATTTGAGCCCAAGTTTCGCTAGCCAATTCAAACGCTTTAATAAACATCCCCATCGCTTCATCGATTTCGTCCATCGTGATCGATGGCGCCGGCATGATAATGACGACGTCGCCGATCGGCCGCAGAATCAACCCTAATTCCCGCGCATGCTGAGCCACAACGTAACCCGCTCGCTTAGAAAAATCGAATCGCTGGCCAGTCGATCGGTCGACACAAACGGTGACGCCAACCATAAACCCCCGCTGCCGAACTTGTAACACGTTTGGATTGCCGCTTAATGATTTTAACCATTCTGCAATCCGCAGGACCTTGGGCTTCAAACTACGAATCAACTTCGGCATCAATTCTAAACTGGCCAAACTGACGGCACACCCCAACGGATTTCCAGCAAACGAATGTCCATGATAGAGCGTTCGCCGTTCCTCGATTTCTCCCAAGAACATGTTATAGATTTTCTCCGTCGACATCGTCGCGGCAACTGGCAGATAGCCCCCGGAAATCCCCTTACCCAGGCACAACAGATCGGGCGTTACTTCCTCGGCAGTACACGCAAACCAATCGCCGGTGTGACCAAACCCTGTAGCAACTTCGTCCACAATCATCAACACATCGTGCCGATCGCATATCTGCCGGACCAACTTCAAAAACCCAGGCGGCGCTGGAAGCATACCACCCGCGCCTTCAACCGGCTCTATAATCACAGCTGCCACTTCCTCATGATGCTTTGCTAAATAGGCATCCAGTGGTTGACCGTGAACCGGGTCACATTGATCCTGATTCGAAACCAAAGGTCGATCAGGGCAGCAAGGGTAGGGCAGTTGATGATTGATCGGCAACAGATTCAAAAAAGGGGAATGAAACGTAGGGCTAGGCGCAACCGCCATCGCCCCTAACGTATCGCCATGGTAATTATTTTCAAATCCAACAATCTTGTTCTTTCCAGGTCGCCCTTGATTGAACCAAAATTGGATTGCAGTCTTCACTGCAATTTCGACCGCCGTTGCCCCACAATCCGAAAGATGACATCGACTTAGTCCCGGCGGTACCACTTCCGAAAGTTGCTTTGCCAAGATAGTGGCCGGCACATTAGCCTGACCCAACATGGTCACATGAGCAACCTGCTGCAGTTGTCGTTGGATGGCAGCATCCAAAAACGGATGCCGATGCCCATGAATGTTCAACCAGATCGAGGAACAACCATCGATGTACCATCGTCCGCCCGAGTCTTGAACGCGAATCCCTTTCCCTTGCACCAACATCAAGGGATCGGATTCCAAGTACTGCTTCATTGGCGTAAATGGGTGCCAGGAATGCTTGGCATCCCAGTGCTTCAGCGCCGCTGCATCGATCGATTTACCATTAGTGGGGTCGATTGCAGGTCCAATTCGTTGGTCGTCTTCCTTCATGGTTTCTCACTATATCTATTTTTTTTGAAAGTAGAGCGTCTACCCAAGAAACCGCAAACGCTTGTCACTTATTGTTGGCAAGCCTGGCGGCGGAAAGCTATGGGCGGGGCAAAGTAGTCCCGCCAGAGCGATGAATGTTCAAACCGCGACGGGATATCAATCTAACGAAACGTCCGGAAGTCCCAATTGCCGAACTGCCTGGTAAGCAATCACGCCAACCGAACAGGATAGATTCAGGCTTCGGACTTGGGGCCGAGTCGGAATTCGCAAGTTCCGTTCAGGCCGTTGATTCAAAATTGAATCGGGGAGTCCAGCGGTTTCGCAACCGAAGACAAAGACGTCACCCTTCTGAAAATCGACTTTCAGAAAAGAAATCTCGGCTCGTTTGGTCAGCATCCACATTCGACTAACATCCAAACGCTGGGTCAACGCTTCCCAGTTATCAACCACTTCCCACTCCAAATGCTGCCAATAATCCAAACCCGCCCGACGCAGTGATTTCTCGTCAATTTGAAACCCTAACGGCCGCACAAGCCACAACTTGGCTCCGACAGCGACACAAGTCCTACCCACAGTACCGGTATTTGGGGGAATCTCGGGTTGGTGAAGAACCACATGAAACAGCGGTTCGTACTTAGGAGAGTTATTTTCTGGCTGTGACACGATGGAAATCCACTATGCATATAGAATTCGCGGCCGATCAGCTTCGAATTCGTTCAGGATGTAGGCTTTGAAAAATAGGACCAAGCAGTCAGAATAACATCTTGCCCTCGTTTCATACAGCTAAGGAAAAAGTTCGTGGAAATTCGACGCAACCCGACTCGCAGTGTCAAGATTGGCTCGATCACTATCGGAAGTCAACATCCAATTGCAATTCAAAGCATGACGGCGACCAGCACCCAGGATATCGACGGGACCGTCGCCCTGGTTAATTTGATGCACGACGCCGGTGCGGACGTCGTTCGAATTGCGGTGGACAGCAAAAAAGACGCAGCCGCGATCATTGAGATCCGCAAACAAACCACGGCCAATCTTTGTATCGATCTGCAAGAGAGTTATCGCTTGGCGGAGGACGTAGCGCCGTACGTTGACAAATTAAGGTACAACCCAGGCCATTTGTATCACCACGAAAAAGAGAAACCTTGGCAGGACAAGGTCAAGTTTCTGGTGCAGGTCGCCAAAGACAATGATTGTGCGATGCGAATCGGCGTCAATTGCGGCAGCGTGGACCCCGCGATGAAAGACAAATATGACCCCAAAGATTCAATCAGCCCAATGCTTGAAAGTGCGTGGGCCCATTGCGAGCATCTGGAATCGTTAAACTTTGAACGATTTTGCGTTTCGTTAAAGGATTCCGACCCATCGAAGGTCGTTGAAATCAATCGTCAATTCGCCCAACGTCGCCCGGAAATCCCCGTCCACCTGGGAGTCACCGAAGCTGGCCTGCCGCCCGACGGGATCATTAAGACGCGAATCGCATTCGAACAGTTGATTGGCAAA
>JBDNHU010000631.1:0-15125 GCA_041688615.1 Mariniblastus sp.
AACTTTTTAAAATTCATTTTTTTCATGGTAATGCACCAAAAATTACAGTACAGGGGTTTGATTGTGTAAGGCAAGCGTCCTGGAATCGTCTAGTCACCAGCGACAATAAAAAAGGGTTGAGTACGGGTTGTTGGCACCCAACCCTAACGCAAAACTGGCTTAGTTTCGTCGAATCACAAACAAAGGAAAGGTCTTGCCGTTTTGAGTCACGGTGCCTTCAAACATTTGCCCGTTCTTGGACATTTGAAGAGTTGCTTGCGGGTTGCCAGGAGCGTTCGAAGTACCGCGAAAAAATCCAGCCTTTAGACTTCCGGTAATTGTCGACTTGATGCCTGAATAGAAGAATAAACTTCCCGTCACCGCTGTTTCTGCTGGGTCGGCGGTTGGCATTTCCGTAAGTTCCAAACGCCCAAAATTAGTTTGATATTCGCCGGCATCGGTCGACATCACATACGGCAACTTTTGACTGTTGCCCGTACGGATATTGATCACTTCCATTTCAACGGAAAATGCACTCTTGGGAATCGACTTAAAAGCATTTTCCAATTCATTGCTTGATTGAGTTGACTTGCCGTGAACCATCGTAACGATATCACCTTTTTCTAGTCCATTACGGTGAGCCAAACCCAACTTATTCACGTCGATGACTTTCAGGCCTGATCCGAATCCGAAATTCACAACTTCCAAGACCATGCCATTGCCGACGTCCGAAAATTTGCCCGGAGTTGCCAGGGGCTTTGGGGTCGTGCCTGGAAAAACCGGAGCGTTTTTTACTAGAGCTTCTGCAACTTCTTGATTTGCACCGTCAGTCGAAGTGGTGGACTTTACTTCTAGTTTGGCAGCAACCGTTTGATCGTTCTGCCCAAATTGAGCGTAAGCTGAAGGCGTGGCGGACAACCCAATCAACGAAAGACTGATAATGGCAATGAACTTCTTCATATCGATGTTCCTCTAACTTTTGAAAAAAGTTGGACCACTTATCTAGCGGTTCCAAATAAACGTGGACGTGTTTTTGGGCAGCAATTCATAAAGGAAGCCTGGATTTCAAGTGGGTCGAAAACTTACCAGATCGACGTTTAAACTTGCTAAATGGTCGAAATATCGGCCAAACAATTAAGCGCTGTATCTACCTAATGAACTTTGCCCAGCCAGCTGTGCCAAAAAAAGAGATAAATCTTCGCAATCAGATATTTCCAGCCAAGTGGTTTCCAGAAAGCGACGCAATTGGGTCACTTTTTTGATCCCAAACCACGGTTCCCATTCCACGGACATCGATTGTGGTGCTCATTTGGTCCTGCGAAGATTCCGAAATTTCACGACCTGGAGTTAAAAACTGACCACGTGGATAACAGATACACTTGGCTCTCCTGGGCCCAACGCTTTTGTCGAAACCGTTGGGCTGCACGTTCCAAGTTAACAAAATTAGCGCAAGAAACAAATTTCAAACGGAATTTTTCGTATACTACTTAACAATAGCAACCCGAGTCGTTGACCCACCAATTGCTTGATATCAAGCAATGCCATCTGTCGGGTGTCATTACCGTTAAGCAACTACTGGAATCACATAATGCTGACACAACCTGTTCTAGTTTCACTCTCCGCCATGCTCGTCTTCACCGCAAGCATTTCCTTAGTCCTTTCAACCGATCCGTCGAATCCAACAGAGGCAGCCGCCTGGACTGACGTCCATTCACAAGTCCAGCAAGACAAAGAAGACCCAACGCCTGCCGAAGTTGATACCTTCAAACCTGTGGATAACATGCACCATTTCATGGAATATATCTGTGAACCCAGTTACAAGGGACTGCTGAAGAGTTTGTCAAGCGAACCCGCGGACCGAAATGCTTGGAAGGTTGTCTTGAATCATTCACTTGTTTTGGCAGAAACCAGTTCCATGGTGGCCCAACGAGCGCCTAAAGAGGAGGACAAATCCAAGCAGTGGAAAGAAATCGCGCTGGCGGTTCACCAATCGGGAACCAAACTGTACAAATCCGTTGGCAAGTATGAAGAAGCCAAAAAGCACTTCAACGTAATGGTCCAGCATTGCAATCAATGTCATACCGAATTTGCCAAGGGCAAGTACCAATTGAAATTGATCGATTAACCCAATGGTTTCGCCTGTGGGTTGTGTTGGACGCTACAACGACAGCTTTGGGATGAAGGAGATCTGGTCGCAGAGTTCCCGTGCCAACGTACTAACAACACAGGCCAAACGGCAAAGTTGGTAGAAAACTGAATCCACCTCATACATTACTGACACTGCTATTCCCAGATTTACTTTAGCTATGACGGCGATCATCATTACGACTGGTTGGTTGGATTGTCGAAACACCCAGTCAAAATACCCAGTCAAAATTTCAAGTCGAAACACAAACGTGTCAGGCCTGTTTCCCAATCCAACTTCCGCTTGGACTTTGATTCAAACTTGACTCGAGACCTCTCACAACCGCGGGCCTCGTTTGCCTTCTTGGGGCACTTCATCCGACCTAGAATTCCGCCTGAAAATCCCTCCACACAGCTACGCAATTGATCCCATCACCTTTTGCTATTGCGGCCATATCTATGTTCACACCTACCAATCCGTCATCGTCGATCGCTAATTTCGATCGCCCGAAGATTCCAGGTGCTTGCGCTGGGCATGGTAATGCTTGGTTCAAACCCAAAGGAGTCATCGAATTTTTCTTGGCAATTGCCATGTCTTTCGTGTTCCACTTTTCTGGGTTCAGTTTGGCGTGCCCAGAGGTAGGACTTGCTGCCAATCAAGAGTATCAACAAGAGGATTTTCCGGAACAGGAGCAAGAATTGGATGCAGTATTCAAGCGACAGATTCAGCCCCTGCTCAACCAATTTTGCAGCGATTGCCATCAAGGCGAAAATGCCGAAGCGGAAATCGATCTCCAACCGTTTCAATCTTTAGAATCCGCCAAAACTCAGTTGCCAGTTTGGCAAAAAATTCGCCAGGTTCTTTCAACCAACCAAATGCCACCCACCGATTCCAAACAACTGCCTCTTGAACAGCAACAACAACTGGAACAATGGGTCACGACCTTTCTGAAAATTCAAGCCAGGGCGCATGCGGGTGACCCCGGACCGGTCATCTTAAGGCGACTTAGCAATGACGAGTACGATTACACGATACAGGACTTGACCGGCGTTGCTTCATTACAACCGACGCGACAATTCCCTGTCGATTCAGGGGCTGGCGAAGGCTTTACTAATTCTGGAGCGGCACAAGGAATGTCGCCGGCGATGGTAACAAAGTACTTGGATGCGGCGAAAGAAGTGGCCCAGCATGCGGTCCTATTACCCGATGGAATTGAATTCTCACCCCACATCAGTCGTCGTGATCATTCGGACCAATGGATTGCGAAAATTCAAGGGTTTTACCGCCAGCACTCCATCCAAGGCAGCGGAACGAAAGTAGACTTGCAGGGTGTTCAATTCGACACCAATCAAGGCGGCATCATTCCAATCGATAAATATCTGCGCGCAACCCTGGAGTATCGCTCGCAACTTCTTACTGGGCAAATAAAATTGGCGGAAGTTGCCGCGGTTCGGGCCCTGAATCTAAAGTATCTAACAACGCTTTGGAATCTATTCAATGGCGATAGTTCGGGGCAGTCTTTATGGGTGAAGGATCTTATCCACGCTTGGCAGCAATCCACGGTTGATGCTGTGCCTGAACTGACATCAAAGATTGTCGAAACACAAAGCGTTCTGTGGAAATTCAACTCAGTCGGTCAGATCGGACGCTCGGGCGGACCCAACTCGTGGATGCAAACGTCTTCGAACTTACAAGCACAACAAGAGGTCCGAATACCGTTGAGCTTCCCAACGAAGGATCCGCAAAATATTTTTTTAGCGGCAAAAGAATTCGCTACCCATCAAGATCACTTGGACAATGGCAGAGCCCCTAATCACGAAACCGAACCTTCTTCCAATACTATCGTTTGGCAGAACCCGAGGATCGAATTCGCTGATGGAAAAAAGTCGATCTTTCTAAAAGAGCTTCCCAAACTGCAAGCCAAAATTCGACAGCGAATGGTCGATCATTTGCCAAAGACTCGTCAATACTTGGACGCCGTCAGTACTTTGCGGACTACGGACGAATCTGCCGAGGAACTGGCAGCCAATCAGCATTTGGACGCAAAACTTCTGAACCGCTGGGTTCAACTGGCTGGTTTCTCAAAAACGGATTTTTCTATCACCGGTCTTTACACCGATCGACTAGCCGGTGTCAACGAATTGCCAGAAATTAACGGTTGGGGTAGCCCGGCAACGCCCAGTATCATCACAAATGCATCGCCAGAGACGGTATCTTTTTCAACGCTGACTTTGCCTTCAAGAGGTGTCTTCGTTCATCCATCGCCGGGGAAAGATTCCGTTATCGTTTGGCAGTGTCCGGTCCAGGGAGAATACCACATCCACGGAATGCTGGCCGATGCCGACACCACTTGCGGCAATGGAGTGAAATGGCAACTCCAGCTTAAGTCCAGAGGTGAGACTTCGATCCTTAGTGCCGGTGAATTGCGGTCATCGGCTGTGCAAGAGTTTGCTACTGAAAAACCAACTTCAATCACCAAAGGCGACTGCGTTATTTTGATTGTTCAGTCGGGCAACAATGACCATGTTTGTGATACAACCCAGGTCGACTTCACCCTGAGTCAAATTGATCAACCGCAAAAGAATTGGAATCTGGCCAACGATATCGTCGATAGGATCGTTGATGCAAACCCGTTGGCTGATAGTTATGGAAACTCACAGGTTTGGCATTTTTGTGCCTGGGATTCCCCGCCGAAACAAGAGAGCGTCTTTTCGGCCACCAGTAGCTTGAGCCAATGGCGACAGGCAATCTTAAACGATGAACCCGCAGATGTGATTGCAGCTTTAGCCCAACGGATCACCCAAGTGGTAAGTGTCTGGGACAACGACTCGCGTGCACCTCTTGATCCGAAAGACGACCTATTTCGAACACTAATCCAGCAGTGGGATGGCCCCTTGAAATGGCTTGAAGACGCAGAATCGCCAAGTAACGCAGGTTCTCTGGATTTCTTTTCAGATTCAGAACAGGTTCTAGACTTTACGCTTCCAGCTTATTTGGGTGGTGGTGCTACCTTTGTCACAACAGCCTCGATTCGTGGTAACTTGAACAATGAGACGCAAGAGAAACGAATCCCGAATTTAAGCAACTTGGCATTTCAAATTCATGCGTCGGTAAATCCCATTTTGGAATTTCCATTTCAACCCACTGCACCGATTTTGGTACTTACCGATAGTGCTGCGCAGCAGAACGCGATTCGGGAAATGGATTTATTTTGCAAAGTGTTTCCTGCGGCCCTGTGTTATTCACGAATCGTGCCGGTGGATGAAGTAGTTACGCTTACGTTGTACCATCGAGAAGATGAACCGTTGCAAAGGTTGTTCCTTTCTGATGATCAATGCCAGGAATTGGATCGTTTGTGGAACGAATTACTTTTTGTCAGTCAACAGCCGCTCCTGACGACAGTTGTTTTCGAACAAATTTCAGAATTTGCCACACAGGACCGCCCCGACTTAGTGAAGGCATTTGCTACGATGCGAGCCCCGATCTATCGACGGGCTGAAGAGTTCAAGCAAGCACTGCTGGACTCGCAAGCCAGTCATTTAGCTGCCGCGAAGCAATTTGCCTCACTTGCCTGGCGCCGCCCACTCTCCGCTGCGGAGTTTCAAGCACTCGATTCGCTTTATGAAGAGTTGCGCGATCATGAACTGTCTCACGATGCGAGTTTTCGTTTGGTGTTGGCTCGAATTCTGACATCTCCGGCGTTCGTTTACAAACTTGAGGATACTCAAGACATCGCAACGGCGGTTTCCATTTCTGATTTTGAACTGGCAACCAGGTTAAGCTACTTCCTATGGTCATCATCACCCGATCAGGAATTAAGTCAGTTGGCCGTCCGTGGAGAACTGGTTCCGGACCAAGCTAAACATGGAGACGGAAGTAACGATTCGCCAACAAGTTTAAGGTTGCTGGAACAAACCGATCGAATGTTGAAAGATCCACGAACGAAGCGAATGGCTATTCAGTTCGCTTGCCAGTGGTTGCATGTACGGAATTTTGACACGAACAATGACAAGAACGAAACGCTTTACCCAGAATTCTTAAAATTGCGGCAGGACATGTATCAAGAGACGGTAATGTTCTTTGAAGATTTGTTTCGCAACGATGGATCTATTTTGGACATTGTTGATAGCGACCATACTTTCGTCAATCGATCACTTGCCCAGCACTACGGTTTTGAAAAACTGCCCGGTGATGGTTGGGAACGGATTGATGGTGTACGCCACCAAGGCCGGGGCGGCGTCTTGGGGATGGCGACCATTTTGGCCAGTCAATCGGGCGCATCGCGAACCAGTCCAATCCTTCGCGGTAATTGGGTGTCTGAGACACTGCTGGGTGAACGTTTGCCCAAACCGCCCGCCAACGTCCCGACATTGCCCGAAAGCCTGCCGGCAGGCTTGACCGCTCGACAATTAATCCAACTCCATAGTCAACAACCCGAATGCGCAAAGTGCCACGTCCGAATCGACCCTTACGGATTTGCTTTGGAACAGTACGACGCCGTCGGTCGATTACGTTCTCAGAGGGTTGACACTCAAACCATTCTTTTCGACGGTACCTCAATTGGCGGTGCCGAGCAATTGAAAAGCTATCTTTCAACGCAGCGTCGCAAGAATTTTGTGCACCAATTTTGCAAGAAACTTTTAGGGTTTGCGTTGGGGCGTGAGGTTCTACTGACGGACGAACCTTTGCTTCAAGATATTCAAACAACTTTGGCGCAGAGCGACTATCGCTTTAGCGTTGCCGTCAAGATGATCGTGACCAGCAAGCAATTTCTAGAAATCCGTGGTCAAAAATACCAGAACCAGTCACGACAAGAAGGATTACCCAAATGAGTCGTTCTCAATTTTCACGTCGTACCATGCTTCATGGGCTGGGTGTGACCATGGCTTTACCTTGGATGGAATCTTTTCCCGCCTGGGGCGCCCGGCAGAAGAACCAGGCAACTGACCAAGCGCCGACTCGGATGGCAATCCTGTTTTCGGGTTGTGGATTCCACAGTCAACACTGGTGGGCCAAAGGGCAGGGCCAGGCGATGGAGTTGGGCCCTGTGTTAAAACCGATTCATGACCTTCGCCACAAGATGGTTTTTGTTCGTGGCTTGTACAACGCCGAAGCATTGAAGGGAAATATTCACAGTTCTCAAACCGGGAATTTGCTCTCCGGCGCTCCGTTGGCTTCTGGCGGTTTAATTCGCAGCGGTACCAGCGTGGACCAATTAGTTGCCCAAGAGATCGGACATCTGACAAAGTTACCCAGCCTTGTTTTGGGTTGCGAGACCTCCAATCCGTCGGTCCACAAGAACTACTCAATGTTGTACAGTTCCCATATTTCATGGAGCAGTCCGACAACGCCCACACCTTTGGAAGTTTACCCAGCGTTAGCTTTTGACCAATTATTTAAGGACAAAACGCAAACAGGCGATAGAAGCGTACTGGACGCCGTCTTAGAAGACGCAACAGACTTCCGTCGCAATATTAGCAAGCAGGATCGCCAAAAACTGGACGAGTATCTGAATTCGGTTCGTGAAATCGAACAGCGTATCGACCAGGCTGGCAAACAGGGAGAAGTCCAGGGCTGGAGACCCACTTTGGACGAACCGAACATAAAGCGACCCCAGGACGGTATTCCCCAAGATATCGTTGAACACATGCGATTGATGTCCGACATTTTGGTTCTGGCGTTCCAAACCGATACCACTCGAGTCTGCACATTGAAATTGAATAACGATCATGGAACGCTTCGTTTCCCGCACCTGGGCATCGACTACATGATCCACCACTTACTTTCACATACCGACAATGAGGATTGGTTGACCGTCAATCAATTCTTTCTGGAGCAGGTGGCGTATATCGCGAAGCGACTGGACTTGATCCAGGAAGGCGAGCGTACGGCGCTAGACAATTCAATGTTATTGCTGTGTTCCAGCATGCTTAACGGACACCACGACGCAACTCAATTGCCCGTCGTTTTATTGGGCGGAGGCGGAGGCCAAATCCAAGGTGGCCAGAACTTGGACTATCTAGACCGCCCCAATCGACAGATGTGCCGACTGTATTTAAGCATGATGAACAAGATGGGCGTTCAGCGAACTGAATTCGGCGATGCCACTAGTCCGCTTCCCGAAATCTAGCGTTCGAGCCAGATTCACTGTCGGTGTGCAGATTCAAGGATCGTTAGTCCGTCAAATCTTGGAAAGGCAAGCACGCCAACGGGATTGGCATCCATCGTTCGCAGTCGGTGGAATATGAAACAAGGGGGCGCAATCCTAACGGACGCTTTTAGGGCGGTCTTATGCAAATCGTTGGCTCCTGATAATATAGTCCGCTACGGCTTACTACTCAGGAACTTGGGCTGCAAACCCAAGCAACGGAAATATCGCACCGATGTCAACAATCGACCCCAAAATTGATTTCGAACGAAAACGAAGGCGCACGTTCGCGATCATTTCTCACCCCGATGCGGGCAAAACCACGCTGACCGAAAAGCTCTTACTCTTCGGCGGTTCGATTGACGTGGCCGGTTCCGTGCGTGGCCGAAAGACTCAAAAGACGGCCACTTCGGACTGGAAGGAAAGGGAAAAGCAGCGGGGGATCTCGGTCACCTCGACTGTGTTGACGTTTGATTACAAGGGCTGCCGAGTCAATCTGTTGGACACTCCTGGCCACCACGACTTTAGCGAAGACACCTATCGCACATTGATGGCAGCCGACGCTGCGGTCATGGTCTTGGACTTGGCCAAAGGCATCGAGGCTCAGACCGAAAAACTGTTCCGCGTTTGTGCCCTACGAAAGATTCCCATTCTGACCTTCGTCAATAAAGTGGATCGCCCGGGTCGTTCGGGATTAGAGATTCTGGACGAAATCGAACGTAAATTTTCAATCGAACCTGTGGCCCATAATTGGCCGTTGGGTTCGGGCGAAGAATTCGCTGGCATCGTTGACTTGCTGAAGAACAATATTCACCTTTTTGCAGAACGCAGCGGTCATCGCCGATCGGATGCTTCGGTGGTTTCCTGGGATGATCTGGAAGACATTCCTGAAACTCTGGTTCAATCGGTCAAAGAAGAAGTAGAGTTGGTACGAATGGCGGGAGCGACGCTGGACCTCGAGCGTTTTCTTCGAGGTGAACAGACGCCTGTCTATTTTGGTAGCGGGATCAACAATTTTGGTGTGCAGCACTTTTTGGAGAGCTTCTTGGAACTTTGTCCGCCTCCAGGGCCAAGATTAAGTAATATTGGACTGGTGCCAGGCAGTCAGCCAGAATTTTCGGGCTTCGTCTTCAAGATTCAAGCGAACCTGGATCCAAAACATCGCGACCGGGTGGCGTACTTACGAGTCTGTTCGGGGAAGTTTGAACGCGACATGGACGTGACGGTTGCCCGAACAAAGAAACGTGTCCGAGTGCCGCGTGCGTTAAGAATTTTCGGGCAAGAGAGACACATCATCGACGAAGCCTATCCTGGTGACATTATTGGATTGGTCTGCCCTGGCGAATTTCGCTTGGGTGATACGTTGTGCGGTGGTGAACCAATTCAGTACGAACCACTGCCCCAATTTTCACCCGAATTCTTTGCGGTATTGGATTGTCCCGACACGTCACGAAGAAAACAATTTGATCGTGGCTTGGCTCAGTTGGTTGAAGAGGGCGCAATTCAAGTTTTCTACGATGCCCGAGCAGCACAGCGTGAGATGATCCTAGCGTCGGTGGGTGAACTGCAATTTGACGTCGTCCGCTTTCGATTAGAATCCGAATACAATACTCCCACGAAAATCAATTGGCGGCCTTATAATCTGGCACGTTGGTTTGATGTATCCAAAGAGGAACGCAAGACACTGACCTTCCCAAATTCAGTAAAATTGGTTCAAGATCAGTATGGCCATGATGCCCTGCTGTTTAAATCCGAATGGGAAGCTAAAGCCATCCAGCAAGACCATCCCAAGATTCAATTCCGCGCCTTCCGCCTTGCAGCCTTCGAAGAATTTTCGGAAGCCAATTCGGATGCTAATTCGGATGCTAATTCGGATGCCTAGTTCGCTGCCTAGTTCGCTGCCTAGTTCGCTGCTTATCTATGATACGAACCCTAAGGAAAGCCCAACGCTTTAATTCACCTCTGGGGATGGCAAGGTTTGGAAAACAAGGCCAAGTATGACGGATCTAACCAACCCCTTCTGGATCTACACCAAGGCAGCTTTGTTTGTTGTGATCGGTGTCATTTCGTTTCACCTGTTGCTGTTGCCCCATTCGCTCTCGATGCGTCTGGCTTTACAAATGCTCATGATTTGGGCATTCTGTCGAGCGTACTATTTTGCATTTTATGTGATTCAGCAATACGTCGACCCTACCTTTCGCTTCTCAGGCTTGATCGACTTCTGTCGGTACCTTCTTCACAAGCCAAAGTAATCTTATTGGTTTTTCAATCGACTCAACCCTCCAAAACGATGTTGGCTGCCTGGAAAGTACAGGCACGGGCCAAAATCTCAAACGGCTGAAACAACTTTGTGCCGGCATCCAATTTGAGTTAGAATGAGAGTCGGCTTTACACCATGGCATCACCTGAGATCGCCTAAGAACAACGGCCACACCTATTGGGTGACCCGCCCTCATTTGCCGCGGACTCGCTTTACACCACCTCCTTCCGGACGCTGCCGTCACATAACACTCGCCAACACGCAAGGAAAATACCTTTCCTGCTGTTGTCAGGCCTTGTGGCGATATAGGAATTCGACAATGACCGCTTTGGCACCTGTATCAAAATCTATTCTATTGGTCGCGTTTCTAACCTGTTGGTTTCGTCCAACTTGGTTAGATGCACAAGAGCTTGGATTCAAAGATTTATTCAACGGGAAAGATCTAACCGGCTGGGTCGATGTCAATACGTCAGCCGAAACATGGAAAGTGCAAGAGGGAATGCTGGTCTGTAGCGGGCTGCCCATTGGCGTTATGCGAAGCGACCGCCATTACGAAAATTTCATTCTTGAAATCGAATGGCGACACATGGAAGCCGGTGGAAATTCGGGCATTTTCCTGTGGTGCGATGCCATCCCTCAGGCGGGCACTCGATTACCCAAGGGCATGGAGGTACAAATGTTAGAATTAGATTGGGTCAACCAAAACAAACGTCCTGACGGAACCTTGCCGCCGGTCGCGTATGTCCAGGGCGAATTATTTGGGGCCGGAGGGATGACCGCCACACCTGAAAACCCTCGCGGCAATCGCAGCAAATCAGTGGAACCTCGGTGCAAAGGAGTGGGTCAATGGAATCGTTATGTGGTGGTTGCCGTCGATGGGAATGTAAAACTGTCAATCAATGGCAAATTTGTGAACGGAATTCGTGACGCCTCGGTAAAGAAAGGCTACCTGTGTCTGGAATCCGAAGGACGCGAAATTCAATTTCGAAAGATTCGTATCATGGAACTTCCAGCCGGAATGGCGAATGCGGAAAACACCGCTCCGGTCATTGCAGGAACGCCAGACCAATAGCCCGATCTACCTGCCCCAGAACGACATGCTAAAGCAGCACTAAGCACCACACATTAAACCCTAAACCCCTTCCGATTGATCCTTCCTGACTCCCCAACCACAACGTAGGAATTCAAATGTTAACGCAAACTTTACCCATCCGCCATTTCAAAGCACAAGCAATTGCTTGTCTGTTGCTGTCGATCCTGGTTGACTTTTCGCAAGCTCAGCAAGGGAACGGAGGTCCACCCAAGGCAGATGATTTAGAAACGGTTAAAGTCTTTATCCTTGCCGGTCAATCGAACATGGAAGGCAAAGCGGCGAATACACTTTTGTTGCACCAAGCAACTGACTCGAACACCCAAGACCAATTTGCACACTTGCGAAAAAATGACGACTGGATCGTTCGAGACGATGTTTTCATTAAATTCCTGGAACGTAATGGGGGCTTGACCATCGGTTATGGTTCACCGAACAAGACCGGGGTGGAACTGGAATTTGGCAACGTCATGGGCGACCATTTCCAACAGCCTGTCCTGTTGATCAAGACCGCTTGGGGCGGACATTCCTTGCATCAAAAGTTTCGCTCGCCCAGCGCGGGGTTCCCTTCCGAGGCCCAATTGCAGAAGGAATTAGACGAGGCTGTTGAACGCGTTAAGAAGTCCAATGAAAAGAATAATCAAGACCAACCGTTGCCAACCATGCAGCAAATCCAGACGGTTTATGGGTCTTCGTATCGCCAAATGATGGAAGAAGTTCGGTCGACCATGAAAGACTACCCAACCATGTTTCCAGCCCTGAAAGGCAAGCAATTGCAGTTGGCGGGATTCGTTTGGTTTCAAGGTTACAACGACATGTTTGGTGATGGCGTGCCCGAACAGTATGCAAGTAACATGAAACACTTCATCAACGATGTTCGCGAGGACTTGGATGCCCCCAAACTGCCCTTTGTCATAGGCTGTCTGGGTCAGAACGGTTCCCAACCGGCTCAAGGCGCAATGCTAAAAGTCCAACAAGGTCAGTTGGCCATGAATGACGTCCCAGAATTTTCCGGGAACGTGATTTCCATTCGGACCGATGTTCTGGTAGACAAAGAGGCCGAAGCGCTGTTCCCTGGATGGCAAGATCACATGGAACAGTGGCAGAAAGTTGGCTCCGATCGACCCTACCACTACTTGGGAAGTGCGATTTGGTTCAACCGAATCGGAAAGGCGTTCGGCGAAGAAATGCTAACGCTGTTGGCACCCTAAGTGGAAACGCTTTAGGTCCTATGCTGATTGCAAAGAACGACGGTCCCTTCGTATCCCCGTCATTCTTGCGGTCGCAACCACGTACTTGCAGAGCAGATAATAATTTGCTTCTGCGGCCGGCGATTTCGTTGTGCCGTCAAACCCAAACGTGGCCAACACCAAACGTGGCCAACACCAAACGTGCGAACAACGAATGTGCGAACGTCAACTGCACTGACCACGCAGACTTTAGTTGACGGATGCTCAGATTCGTCGAAAATTCGATTCCTGCCTTTAGCTTGATCAAATCCCATGCTTACCACCGCCAACGCAACATTCAGTAGATATCAAAACGTTTTATTCGCGCTCGCCTTGTGCGTGTTGTTGACGGTGTTGGCACAGCCTGGATTTTGCCGATCGCAAGAGGCCCCCGGAACGCCTGGACCAGTCCCCACCACCCCAGAACTGCAAAACCGGGCCAGTTCCATCATTGCTGAACATTGCTTGCAATGCCACGGCCCCGACGAGGCCGCCCGACAAGCGGATTTGCGTTTGGACATTCAGGATCCCGAGTGGCTTGACCGGCAAATTATTGTGCCAGGCAATAACAGTCTGAGCCTAGTGATACAACGGATCGTTTCGGAGGATCCTGACCAGATCATGCCCCCTCCGGAGCATTCGAAGCCGCTGACGAAAGAGGAAGTCCAGATGCTGCGGCAATGGGTTGACCAAGGCGGACAATTCGCTCGGCATTGGTCGTTTGTCGCGCCCCAAAAGGAAGCGGTCATAGATTCGAAGACCAATCCAATTGACTTACTGGTAGCAAAACGATTAACCGAATATGGCAAACAATTCTCTCAACCTGCTGCCGCAAACGTCCTCTGTCGGCGATTATATTTGGATATCGTTGGATTGCCGCCCTCCCCGCAGCAGCTAGACGATTTCTTGGCTGCATTTGAACTATCGCCAGTACGGGCTCGTCAAGAACTGGTGAACCATTTGCTAAGCTTGCCCGCATACGGGGAACATTGGGCCAGACCGTGGCTTGATGTGGCTCGATATTCCGACACCAATGGTTTCGAAAAAGATTTGCCTCGTGAACAATGGGCTTGGCGCGACTGGGTAATCCATGCCATCAATACCGACAAACCGTATGATGAATTCTTGGTGGAACAAATAGCCGGTGATCTGATTCCCAATCGGACCCAAGATCAATTGATTGCGGCTGGATTCTTTCGCAACGGAATGGTCAATGAAGAAGGCGCTATTGTGGCCGAGCAATTTCGCATCGAGGGTAATTTTGATCGCCTCGATTGCCTGGGCAAAGCCGCGTTTGGTCTTTCGCTACAATGTGCACAGTGCCATTCCCACAAATTTGATCCACTGTCGCACGATGAATATTTTGGGCTGTTTGCCTTTTTCAATGACACGCACGAAGCGCAGTCTTGGATCTATTCAGACCAACAACAGCGTGAGATTCAAGAGTTAGACCGGCAGATCGACTTGATCCAAAAAGAGATCAAAAATCAGCTTCCCGACTGGAAACAGGCGGAAGAACGCTTTGCCCAAGATTTGGCCAAAGACAACGCGAATTGGCAAGCGATTGATCTTGACGACTACTTCTGGGAAGGCGGATTGAACCACCCCGAAAAGATGGCCGACCACAGCATCTTGGTGTTAGGACACCCAACCACTCATGGATATTTCCAAGGCGAGTGGCAACCGACAGTGGGCGTCACTGGTATTCGCTTGGAAGCATTGCAGCATGGCGATCAACCCTTCTCTGGACCTGGCCGGAGCCATGAAGGCACTTTCGCGATTTCAGAAATCGAAGTCTTCCAACAGAACACACCCGAAGCGGAATGGGTTCAAATTCCCTGTGAAAACGCAGTTGCCGATTTTGAATTGCCCGAACAACCTTTAGGCGATTACTATTTCAGCAAACCTCATGACGAACCGACTAAACGCCGCATTGGAACCGCCAATTTTGTAATCGACAAAGACCAGAAAACGGCCTGGATGCCTGATCGTGGCTCTATCTTACGACACAACGACAGTTGTATCGAAATCCAATTGAATCCTCAGCCTGCAGGTGAAGCCAACCCGCGATTCCGTATTCGGATTCATATGAACCACGGCGGAGACGGAAACGGACGAGACAATCTGCAGCTAGGCCGTTTTCGACTTTGCCAAACCAATCGTTCTGCTACCGCGAAGCCGTTGAAAATTGCTACCGCCGATCATGGGGCAACACTAGCGGCCATGGTTTCTAGCGAACGTCGAACCGACACCGAAAACCAAAAATTGTTTTTGGCATGGATTCAGAATGTCGA
>JBDNHU010000632.1:0-4831 GCA_041688615.1 Mariniblastus sp.
AATCGAGGAATTTATCCCTTGCGACTTCCACCTGTTGGATCAAGCGCTAACTTGGATTGAGCAAAATGATTTGCTCGAAGGCAACCGTTTTTGCGAACTAGGCAGTGGTTTTGGAGTGGCAGCGTTGTTAGCAGCGTTGCGTGGAATGCAGTCCGTTGGAATCGAGATTGAACCCGCCTTGGTCGCGCAGGCTCGCCACTTGGCAGATGCCCTAGATTTACCAGCCAAGTTCTATTGCGGCAGCTTCGTTCCCAGGGACATTTCTGGAATATTGGAATTGGCCTATGCGGGTAAGCAGTTCCAAACGGATGATCGCCAAGTGTACGAAGAGATTGGATTGGGACTAAGCGATTTTGATCTTTTCTTCGTCTTCCCGTGGCCCGGTGAACAACCATTTTTAGAAGCCTTATTCGAAGCCAGGGCATCCAAGAATTCTTTGCTTCTAAGTTTCCACGGCCACAACCGAATGCAACTCGTTGGTAAGACGTAATGGTTGCGTCCAACCCACGGAAGCTGATTATCGGCTATCATGACCAACGTTACCCACGTTCTGAATCGAATCCAACAAGGAAATCCTGCGGCATCGACGCGGGTGCTACTGTTGGCTTCCCTATAAATTCTAGTGACGGCTGGCCAACGTTTAGGCGCGGCCAGTCTGACCCAGGCTAGAAAATCTGGCCGAAAATCCAGACTAGAAAATTCGACCAAACGCTGCCATAAACGACTGCCATAAACGACTGCGATCGAACATTAGCGATCGAACATTAACGAACACCATTGAAGCCCAAAAATCATGATTGAAATCGGCAGGACGTATAGTTTAGAAGTGGTCAAGGACACCGAATTCGGAGTCTTTTTGGACGCCGAAAATTTAGGCGAAATCCTGCTGCCCAGGAAACATACTCCGAACAACTTGAGTATCGGTGATTGGGTCAAAGTCTTTCTTTATGTGGACTCGGAAGATCGTCCCATCGCGACCACTCAAACGCCGAAAGCAGAGATCGGCCAATTCGCGTTTTTGGAAGTGAAAGACAATACGCCGGTCGGTGCGTTCTTGGATTGGGGATTGGACAAAGATGTCTTGGTCCCTTTTGCGAAACAGCATCGGCCGCTGACCGTAGGCGATTCCTACATCGTGTTTCTGTACATGGATAACCAAGACCGGATCGCGGCGACCTCGAAAATTGACAAATGCGTGCTCGAAGATGACCAACACGATTTTCGTCCGCAGCAGAGGGTAGATTTGATTATCGCAAACAGCACCGAATTGGGTTTCAAAGCGATTGTAAATCAAAGCCATTGGGGCTTGCTGTACCAAGATGACGTGGATCAACGGCTCAGTTTCGGGCAGAGCATTCAAGGCTATATTAAGCATATTCGCGAAGACGGAAAAATTGACTTGAGTCTGAAAAGTGGTTGGCAAATCCGCGACAACTACAGTCAAATGATTCAAGATTACTTGCGCGATCATAACGGGTTTGCCCCCGTTCATGACAAGTCCCCGCCGGAAAGAATCTCCGATCTATTTGGGATGAGCAAAGGACAATTCAAGAAGGCGATAGGTGGTCTGTACAAACAGAAAATCATTACGATTCAAGCCGATGGAATACGCTTGGTTTGATCGTCTTGTCAAACGGTCAGTCTTTCGCGCAATGATCGGGCCTTTTGGTTGCAACTTTCTTCGACCCTGTTGAATCGCTTAACCAGCGGTAGCGTGCCATGATCAAACACCTGCCATTACGAAACACCTGGCATTACGAAACACCTGGCATGATCAAACAGCAAATCACTGGTGATCCCACCGGCTTAACCCGGCAAGAGGCAAATCGTAAAGGGAAGTAAGTTACAGGAAGCCAACCTAAGTGGTAAGACTGATTAGATATTGGCCGCCTGTGGATACGATTTGGCTGCCGACCTGCAAGCCCGGCGACAATCGTGACAGGCGATCGATCAACCACTCGGCAGCGGCTTGGGCGTCTTCCTGGGTTGGGCAACGTGCCATCGCTTCGCGCCCCCCCTTGAGTTCAAGTCGCTGGGCTGCCGCAATAATGGATGCAGGATCGACCAAGATCAAATCTCGCGGCCAGGCGATTATCGGATCGCTGGCACCTTTGTTGGTATTGCATCCCTTGTGGGCCAACCGATCTGGCGGTAACCCCGTCTTGTCCAGTTTCTTCTTCTTGGCCCTAGCCTTGGTGATGCGTTTGTCGACACTGGCGCTGCGAGGGTCATTCGACGGCATGTCGCGATCAACAGGTTCGTCGCATAACCAGCACCGCCAACCATCAGCTTCGCCCACATCATCCAGATGTCCCATCGTTTTTCATTGTCCCAAAGATTAGCAAATCCGAATGGAATCGGTCGGTTTAGATACGGTAGAAGAAGATACCCAACGAAAGTATCATTTCATCAAGCCCCATCACACCGCGTAAGTTTTTGTGCATAACTTGATCAGCCGCATTTTAGGTAACCCGACGGCTTGGTTTCACTATGAAACTTGTGACCGGGTGCTTAAGAATGGAGTGCAGTCCAGGAAATCCGGAGCCAATCCATTCCGCCAGGATGTCCTGATCCGCGATAGCCTGATCCGCGATATCATAGACGCCTGGGTCAGTCAGTGGAAGTCAGACGCAGAGCAGTCTTTGCAGAAAGCGGTTCGAAACTACGAACGCCTTAAAATTTAGCGCTGACGGCAACTTGGCGCGGCCCGAAAAGGCGTTTTCTGTCGGTTAAGGTTGCACAAGTTACTAACGGTAGTTTTGCTAGGCAGGTCTATTCTCAGCCCCGGGTACGATTAAGAAACCTATCGGGAATGGTCCCAAAATTACTTTGCAAATTCAAAAGTTAGCGGTAGCAGGCTGGCGCTACTTTCGCCCAAACCCGAGACCTATTTCATGCCTTGGTGTACGAGGCCTTGATGTACGAGGCCTTGATGTACGAGGCCTTGATGTACGAGGCCTTGATGTACGAGGCCTTGATGTACGAGGCCTTGATGTACGAGGCCTTGTTTGGACCAGTCGACCGTACTGATTGCCCGGGGGCATATAAGAGTTTAGACACCTACCGCTCGATGGCCAGAATGTGACACTTCTATATCATAATTTCTTGGAAATTTTCTTGGCTCGAAGCCCAGTTTCGGTACCAGTCATTGGCACCAGTCGTCTATAATTGGGTCAGAGATCGAAAAATTCATTTAGGAAACGGAACTGCCGAGCATGATTCAACTGAAGACCATTTGCCTTGTCGTATTTTGCAACTTGTTGTGCTTTGAAACTGCGTTTGGTTTTCAGGAAACCGAATCTGCAGATCAAAGCGCAGCGTTGACCGACGCGAATTTTGCCACTTGGCGTGACCAAATTCGCGCCAAGCAATCGGAACTTGTTTGGCAGCAACTTCCATGGGAGACCACTTACCGTGATGGACTTCTTCAAGCGTCCGCGGCCGACAAGCCTTTATTGTTGTGGGTGATGAACGGGCATCCAATGGGTTGCACGTGAGGCAACGGCAACGTTGGCCGACGGTCTGTCTGGTCTGATGCTGAGATTCGTAAGATGACGGAAAATTTTGTGCTTGCCACTGATGAAGTGTGGCGACTTCAGGGCGGGTATGACTTCAATAAATATCGAGCCGCTGGAGGCGACGATCCCGAATGTCTCGCTTTTCAAGATATGGCCGCTCAAGGCCATTATGGTGCGGGTGGTGGGACCAAACAGGGAATCTACGTGTGTGCGCCGAGCGGAAAATTTTTGGCCGCCATCAATTCGTTGTCCCCCGAGGCGGTCAAGAATATGTTGGAAAGTGGTCTGGACGCGTGGAATAAGCTTCCCGAAGAAGATCGCCGCGCGAAGCCACCAAGCGCGAAGCCGAACCATCGTTGGGAATGGAGCTATCCAGAAAAAGGCCTGGTCCTGAAACAAACCGCTCGTTACCTGCGGGAAGAAGCAAGCAAAGATCAGCAACCCGACCCTCGCTTCAACTTTGATTTTGCCTGGTTCAGCCCTGAGGAAGCGGCCCAGTTGATTCCCGACGCACCCAGCGTTGGCCAACAACATCAAGTGCCAGGCAATCTGTATCGCCGGCTGGCCAGGTACAATCTGCTGGACAATGCCCACGGTGAAACTGGCACATACCATGCCGATGAAGTACTGGGGAAGTTGATGGTCGAAGTCCTTAGCGTAGAACCTGAAGCGGTGCGGATTCGTATTTCAGGAACCAGCACCGCAACCGCGGGTGAAGCCGAACACTTTGGACTTTCACCGGCACGAAGGATTCAGGTGGACCTGCTGGGTTTTGGAGAATTCGATCCAAGGGAACAGAAATTTCGCAGCTTTGAATTGGTTGGGAAAGGAAAGATCTACGAAACGTCGACCCCCAAACCCGATGAAAAACACGCTCGTATGATCGGCTGGTATTTCGCATTAGCTGATCCGGACCGACCTGTTGATCGAATTTTTCCAACGCATCTTCGAGCCTACGATGCCCCATGGGTGAAAAAACCCAAGATCACTTTACAGGATTTACAAAGCAAGCCGTCCGATCGCAAGAAAATGAATCAGGTCAAATGAAGTCAACAGTGACGTATGCCCAGTTAAAGACCTCGTACGTTGTTGAACGCAAGCTATCCGGTTGAACGCAAGCTATCCGGTTGAACGCAAGCTATCCGGTTGAACGCAAGCTATCCGGTTGAACGCAATGGAAGTTGTTGAACGCAATGGAAGTTGTTGAACGCAATGGAAGTTGTTGAACGCAATGGAAGTTGTTGAACGCAATGGAAGTTGTTGAACGCAATGGAAGTTGTTGAACGCAATGGAAGTTGTTGAACGCAATGGAA
>JBDNHU010000090.1:0-11398 GCA_041688615.1 Mariniblastus sp.
CCCGGTGCCACTGGAATCAACCGGTGGAACTGTCGCAGATGCTGCCCAACGTGACGTGACCGACAACGGTCAGGTTCAAGCGGACCAGGGCAAATTGGATCAGGGCAAATTGGACCAGGTACGAACCGATGCTGTGGATGTAGCGTCTGGATTCCCTTCATTGCCGAATCAATTGCTAGGTCGTTCGCCGCAGGCACTGGCCCCCTCAGGTTCATCGGCCCCCGCAAGTTTACTGGCATTGCCTAGTTCTCAACTAGCGCAACTGCCCAGCCCCGGTGTGAAAACAGCCGACTTGGCCACGCCCTCGATTCCTAGAACTGGCTCGATTCCTAGAACGGGCTCGATTCCTAGAACTGGCTCGATTCCAGGCTCCGGCTTGCGATCGGTTGCCCCAAGCGATCATTCAATGGACGGGAAGGTTCTGCCTTCGTCGACCGGCGTTTCTAATCAACCGGTCGATTCCCAGCCGTTGGATCCCAAATCGCTGCTGACAATGCCGCCACTGCCTAGTGGGGCAAGTGTCCCAGAATCTGATTCAAACAGTTTTGAAATTGAAGTTTTGCCCAGTCCAATCGAAGCCGGTGGAATGCAAGATGCGAAACTGCCTAAGGTGAAAATTCCTGAAGTTCCAAGTCAAGGTTCAACCGCCCCTGATTCACTTACCAATCGCAGGAAAGCTGCCGATTGGATTGCCCCAATTCATCCCTTAGCACCCGCCACCGAATTGACGGATCAAAATCGATCCAACATCAATCCGTTGGACGTGTCCCCAATTCCAGCTTCCCAACCCGGAGCAAGGGCGTTAGTAGATTCAGTCGGTGTTGAACCACCAATCGCGGACGCCCCGGAACCCCAGGCATATTCGGTTGAGCAGCTCAAGGAGGCTCGTAAGTACATTTCCCTTCAGTTCGGCCAATCGGTTGAAGATTTGGCAATTAAGATTTACCGCGACCGAAGGTATGCTTCGGCACTGCTGCAATTGAATCGTCGACGTGCGACCAGTGGCGGGCAATTTATTGCGGGTTCTCAGATTATGTACCTGCCGATTGGGATGTTGCGTTTTATGTATCCTGACTTTGTCCCTGATCTGGATTCCGCGGATGCCGTTGAGAAAGTTGGATATCAACAAGAGGACGCGGGTTTAGCAGAAGTCAAAAACGCGGACCCTGGAACACCGACACCAGTACCACAACTGCCGGCCCAGAGTGGTCATTCTTTTTACAAAACAGTTGGCGGGGAAACTCTTTTTGGTATCGCTGCAGACCAGCTTCAGCAGGCAAGTCGTTACACCGAATTATTGCGACTGAATCAAGGCGTACTGGGCGGGCGATTTGGTCATGCCGATCGCTTGCCGGCCGGGATCATCTTAACGTTGCCCGCAGATGCCGGGCGGTAGTTGGGGAATTCCCGCCGTCAAATCAAGCAAGGCTTTAGCAAGACTTCGCGAAAATGCCTGCGTCTCTGGCAGCGGTGGATGGTCGCCGTTTGGGGTTGGGTAGGCCGCTACGTTTTTCCTCGTCCAATCGATCTGTTAGCTACTGCTAATTCGCCTCAATTAATAAAGGCGTCCAATCTGGTCGCCGCTGTTGTTGACTTGGACTGAATCCAAAAGGGTGTCTTTAGATTTTTGGTAGGGTGGGTTATTCAAACCCTCAAAGCTTCACCGCGAAGTTTCCAGCTCAGTCCACCCAAAGACGGTGTTTTGGACTGCCCGCAATCAACGTGCATCGACCCATCTCAGGCGGCATAACTGCTACAGGCCGTAAAAACACCCGGGGAACTTCCGTCCATACGCAATATTTTGACTGTTTTATTTCATTGTATGACCGTATTTCTCTTTGATCTGCGAATAATGGGGTATTGCTTGCACGTTCGTGACTGATTAAAATCGATATATGAATGGAATCAGTCAATTTTTGTCTTGGAGCGAGCGTTTGCCAAAATGATAGCAGAAGTACGTCGGCAAAAGATTCTGGACTTGGTGCAGCAGCAGGGCTTTGCATCGCTAGATTACTTAACTTCCCAGCTTGAGGTCTCCGAATCTACTGTCCGGCGAGATTTGGCAGCTTTGGAGCGTACGGGGAAGACTCGACGAACCCACGGTGGTGTGTTTTACACAGGCTCTCAGCCGAATGTGATGCATTTTCGCCAACATCAGAATTCAGAAATTGAAAGAAAACGAGCAATCGCTGTTCAAGTCGCGGAAATGATCCAAGACGGTGACACTTTGCTGTTGGATGGTGGCAGTACGACTTACGAACTAGCCCAGCATTTGGTGGGGCGAGATTTGCAAATTGTGACCAATTCGCTGCCGATCGCGAATTTTCTTTCGCGTAGTGATACGACTGACGTAATCTTGCTGGGTGGTTTCCTGCACAGTAGGACTGGCGTTGTTTTGGGCCCTTATGCTCAACAGATGTTGCAACAGGTTCATTGCCGCTGGGCATTCCTGGGCGTCGCGGGCTTGGACGACCAGGACTTGTTCAACAGCAACCAACTGCTGGTAGAGACGGAACGAGCGATGATGGAATCGGCTGACACGGTTGTGGTTTTGGCAGATAGTTCCAAGTTTGGACGCAAGGGAATGACTCGATTGTGTTCTTGGGACGGAATCGATCAGTTGGTGGTTGATTCGGGACTAAGCCCTCAATGGCAACACAAGTTGCAGGGCAAGGCTGAGATCATCTTGGCAGAGATGGTTGACCCTTAGTCTACGTTTTGCCTGTGACTGGCGTTTTAGCATTGCCGAAATCGAAGTGGCATGAAGGTCACGGAAAATGGTTGGCTAAAGTGGTGGGTGCGAATTAAATCGTCATTTATGAATCTTATTCAGTGGCAGAAAAAATGAATCAAGAAAAGTCGTTAGAGCGATCGGCAATCGAAATGATTGTCCGTCGGATTGTCGAGAGCGCCACCGATTCAACGTTCGGCGGGCCACAAGACGCGAAATCTTCGGTCCAATCCGCCGAGTCGCCTCAACGTAGTTCCGTAGCTTCAGCCAAGGATTTGCATTCCAGCGATTCAGGAAAAGTGTCTGAATTGCGGGTGAGCATTTCGGCGCGACATGTCCATCTGACAGACGAGCACGTGGAGATTTTGTTCGGCAAAGGTCACACGTTGACTCCTCAAAAGGACCTTTTTCAAAAAGGGTTCTATGCCGCCCAAGAGACGGTGATGGTGGTAGGTCCCAGAAAACGAATGTTGCCAAACGTCCGAGTTCTTGGGCCGACCCGTGCTTTTTCGCAAGTGGAATTGGCAATGACGGATGCCATTTCTTTAGGGATCGAGGTTCCGGTTCGACACAGTGGCAAAATTCAAGGGACGCCTGGTTGCGTCTTGGTTGGCCCGGCAGGCGTGGTCGAATTGAAGCAAGGTGTGATCCGCGCCGCCCGACATGTGCACATGAGCCTGGAAGATGCGAAAGCATACGGAGTCGAGAATGGCGACTCCATGAAATTGAAAATTAAGTCCCCCGATTGCACGACCACCTTTGAAGACGTTTTGGTTCGCGCCGACGTCGCCAGTTTGTTAGAAGTACACTTGGATACGGATGAAGGCAACGCTTGCGTGCTGGATCGTGCGACCGAAGTGAAGTTGTTTAAAGATCACTCGGGTTGTGGTTGCAGTAAGAAAAAAGTTGTAAAGCCGGTCGTGGCTGGGCCTTGGCCTTAGATCCTTGGCCTTAGATCCATGGCCTTGTTACTGGTGCTTTTTCAAGCGTGTTTGTCTAACGATAGCCGTTTGGTTGGCTGGCGTTGGTTAACGACTTGGCAAGTGAGAGTGTTAAGAATCTAGAGTGTCAAATTTAAGAGTACATCGTTGTAAGGGGAGTTGTTTCCCTGGCAACAAATAGAATTTCGTCCTTTTCCTCTTTGATGGAGATTTTTCAATGGCTGACCCTATGTCTGCCTTAGGCATGATCGAATGTAAGGGCTTTATCGCATTGGTGGAAGCAACCGATGCAATGATTAAAGCCGCCAACGTTGAAATGTTGGGTTGGGATAAAGTTGGTAGCGGTTTGTGTACCGTTTTTGTGACCGGTGATGTTGCGGCGGTTAAGGCAGCAACGGATGCAGGCGCCAATGCGGCTGGTCGTATCGGCGAAGTGGTTAGCGTTCAAGTGATCGCTCGACCCCACGAAGATTTGATGAATGTGTTACCAAAACTAAAGAAGTAAGCAGAAAGTCTTAGTGATTTCATGGCGAAACAACCTAGTACAAAGCAAGAGATTAGAAAAATGCAAAATGCAATTGGATTAGTTGAAACGAAGGGTTTGGTCGGTTTGGTCGGAGCCACTGATGCGATGGCTAAGGCTGCAAACGTTCAAATTGTAAAGCGAGTTGACATTGGCGGTGCTTATGTCACGACGATCGTCAGTGGTGACGTGGGTAGTGTTCGTGCAGCAGTTGAAGCTGGTGCCAATGCCGCGAATCAGACCGGCGAATTAGTTGGCAGCCACATCATCGCTCGACCTGCTGAAGGTTTGATGGAAGCATTCGTTTAATGTGCCTGCGTCCGAAAGCGGCGATTTGATGGTGGTTTTTGTTGGGTTCAGGATTCAGGAAAGGGACGTCCAGGATGAAAGTTTTAGTTGCCAATTTGGGTTCAACCAGCTTCAAGTATCGCTTGATTGATTTGGAAGACTCCTCGGAATTGGCTACTGGGGCGGTGGAGCGGATTGGATCACCTACCAGTGCCTGCCAAGCTGGAACCGCTGCCGGCAAGCAGAGCATGGAAATGCATGTTCCTGATCACGGAGTCGCGGTTTCGTGGTGCTTGCAACAATTGACGGATCCTGAATCGGGTTGCTTACAATCGGTAGACGAAATCTCAGCCATTGGATTTAAAGCCGTGCATGGCGGACGAAAATCGGGTGTGTTCCAGGTAGATGAATCTTTGTTGGCGGAAATGCAGCGGGTGGCGAAAGTCGCTCCGGCGCACAATCCGCCATACATTGCGGCGATGCGGCAACTGGCTTCCGCATGTGGATCGATTCCCTTGGTGGCGGCTTTTGAGACTGATTTCCACCGAACCATTCCCTTGGCTCGGCAGATTTATGGTATTCCGAAAGCCTGGACTGAAGATTTGGGTGTCAGGCGTTGGGGCTTTCATGGTGCCAGCCATCGTTACATTGCCGGTCGATCGTCAGAATTGATAGGCAGGTCTGACTTGAAAGTGATTTCATGTCACCTGGGTGGTTCGTCAAGTTTGTGTGCGATTGAAGATGGAAAAAGCGTCGGCGTCACGATGGGAATGAGTCCTCAAACTGGGTTGCCTCAGAACAATCGAGTTGGTGACTTTGATCCTTATGCAGTGCCATTAATAATGGAGCAGACGGGGAAAACGTTGCAACAAGTGTTGGATGTGTTGTCAAGTGAATCGGGTTTGCTGGGGATCAGTCAGGTCAGCGGTGACATGCGTGATTTACGCCAAGCATCCCAGGCAGGCAATGCGGACGCTCAATTAGCGTTGGATTTCTTTGTCAGTGAGGTTCGCCGCTTGATGGGCGGATTGTTGATTGAGCTTGGAAAGCCCGATGCATTGGTTTTTACCGGTGGCATTGGACAAAACGATTGGCAATTGAGGCATGAAATCTGTGCCGGTTTGGGTTGGCTGGGGATCGAGTTGGACACGGAAAAAAACCAAGCCGTTCGAAATGAGAACCGAATTGACAATGGGCAAGGGGCCCAAGTTTGGGTGATGTCAACCAATGAAGAACTTGTGGTTGCTAGGCAAGTGAGAAATTTACTGGAGTCCGAGTGAAATGTTCATCGCGAAAGTTGTCGGGTCGTTAGTATCGACACAAAAAGTCGACAGCATGACAGGCCATAAATTGATGATGGTGGAACCCTTTAAGGTGGAATCGCAGCAGCGAAAATCACTGGTTGGCACCGGACGTAGTTTGGTTGCGGTGGATACTTTGGGTTCGGGCGTTGGCGATATTGTGATGGTGACGCAAGGATCCAGTGCAAGGTTGACCCCAGAGACAAAGCACTTACCGATCGACGCGATCATCGTTGGGATTGTCGATCAAGTGCAACTTGGATCAAAGTGTATTTACGATCGCGAAGCCTCTTAGGCGTTTTGTGATGGGCAGTCGTCTACCGATAGAATCGCGTCGCTAGACGTTGGCAACGAGAAAAATGGTCATTGACTCTAGGTTATCAAAGTAATGCAAATTAATGAAGAACTTATTCGCGACGTCGTCACTCAAGTGCTGAAAGAAGTTTCGCTTGGGCAATTTTCAACAGGAACTGCCATTCCTGCCTCGGCGTCAACGACTGGTCAATGGCGTCCCTCGACGCCGGCGATTCATCACAATGGTCTAGGACGACTGGGGCAATTCGAGAACGTGGACCAAGCGGTTGAAGCGGCGACAGCGGCTTTCAACCAATTGTCTCGTCGCGGCTTAGAAGAACGCCGGAAGATCGTTGATATTATTCGCAAGATTTGCAGTTCCCAAGCGGTCGAGCTGGGCACGCTGGAGATGAATGAAACGAAAATTGGCCGCGTGGAGCACAAGATTGAAAAGCTGGAAGCCTTGGATCATCCTCGGGTGCCAGGCGTAGAATTCTTGAAGCCGCAAACCTATAGCGGTGATCACGGATTGGCAGTAATTGAACGGGCTCCCTTTGGAGTTGTCGGTGCGATTACGCCTGTGACTCATTCGCTGCCCACCTTGGCTTGTAACGCGATCAGCATAATTTCTGCCGGAAATTCGTTGGTTGCAAATCCACATCCAAGCGGCAAGAAAATTGCCGCTGAAGGTGTTAGACGATTCAACGAAGCGATTGTGGCCGCCACGGGGATCGATAACCTAATTTGTGTAATCGTAGAGCCAACGTTAGAAACCGCGGACGCCATCTTCAAGCATCGCGGGGTTTCGTTGGTGGTCGTTACCGGCGGTGCAGCGGTTGCCCGAGCCGCCTTGAAGGCAGGCAAACGAGCGATTGTGGCGGGTCCGGGGAATCCACCTGTGGTTGTTGATCAGACCGCTGACCTGCAGAAGGCCGCTCGATCGATTATTCAGGGTGCAAGCTATGATAACAACCTTCTTTGCATTGCAGAGAAAGAAGTGTTTGTTGTGGAATCCGTATTTGACTCGCTGATGCGAGAAATGGAAATCGCAGGTGCTGCGGGTTTGAATCAGCAGCAGGTCCAAGCACTGACCAAAGCAGCCTTTGTTGAGGTGGGGGATGACCGTCATCTGGCGCCCAACAAGGAACTCTTAGGTCAGGATGCCAGTGTTTTGGCTCGGGCGATTGGCATGAATGTCAACACGAGTGTCCCTTTGCTATATGGTGAGACCGACGAAAGTAATCCGTTTGTTGACGTAGAACAGATGATGACCTTTGTGCCCTTTGTGCGTTGTAGCGATGTGGATTCCGCAATCGAGAAGGCTCGGCACTTTGAACATGGCTTTCGTCATACATCGTTGATCCATTCGAACAATGTTCGCAACATTACGCGAATGGGCAAAATAATGGACACGACCTTGTTCGTGAAGAACGGGCCGTGCATGGCGGGACTTGGAATGGGTGGCGAAGGTTACGCCTCGTTTTCGATTGCTGGCCCCACTGGCGAAGGTATCACCACACCGCTGACTTTCACTCGCGAACGCCGGTGCACGATGGTTGATGATTTGTGGATTCTGGGCCAACCTGGAGATCGGTCATGATCCCAGCGATCGTTGTCGGACGGACTCATGCGACAGTGAAAGATCCTTCGTTGCAAGGTGTTCGCTTGCTGGTGGTTCAACCGATTGATCGAAACACGCAGCCCGATGGGTTTCCTTTGATCGTAGTGGATGCAGTCGGCGCTCGGACGGGCGATCGCGTGATGATGACCAGCGACGGTCCCTACGCTAGGTTGCTGTTGAAAACTGAGAAAACACCCGTGCGTTGGGCGATTATTGGACTGGCTGATGATGTCGACGATCATTCCGCCTCGGTTAAATGACGCAGCAAAATCTTCGGCAGCGAAGCGTTCAATACATACAGGTCTTGGGAATTGCGTTGGATGATTTAAGGTAGGAACGGTTTCTATTTCGTCAGAACCGCCGGCTAGGAAAAAAAATTTAAATGAATGCACCGAAATACAATCTGAACACCGAAGCGATCGATTCGATCGTTCAGACGGTGCTGTCGCGATTGTTGCAATCGGTGGATTTACAACATTCAAATGACTCGGCTGCTTCGACTCGGTTTCATGGCCGGTTGCTAACAACTGCTCAGTTGCCCAGCGAACTGGTTCATGGACAGGTGATCGAAGTCGACGCCAAAACGATTGTGACTGACGAAGTTCAGGATCGTTTGCGTGCGATGGGTGTGGTGTTGCAACGTTCCAAATCAGAGGCACATTCGAATTCAACCAAGAGCGAGACGCGAACCGCGGTCTCCAGTGTAATTGAACCCTCCCAATTGACCCGCCCTTGCCTACAGGTTTGGTTGCACGATGCTGAGAATCGCAGCGGTGTTTCAAGTGGAAGTGCCCTGCCCTGGCTAAAAGGTCTTGATCGGCGGATCGTTGGTCAATTGCGTACCGTCGCTTGTGTGACACAATTGGCAGGGAGTTTAAGTGACGGGCAACGAGAATCGCAACACTTGGTCTTTTCGAACCAAGGTTGGGTTTTGCAGAAACAGTTGGCCCAACAACATTCCGTTTTCTCCGCGATGGTGATGGACCTGGATCAGCAGCACATGGACGCATTGTCGATAGCTTCGCCACGCAATGTGATCATGTCGTTGCCGGCGACCTCTTGGTCGGTGAAGCGATTGTTAAACCACTGGTAAACGGTAAAGGTTCATCGATGAGAATAGCCAAAGTCGTTGGAAGCGTAACGTTGTCGCAGATGCATCCGACTTTTAAAAACTGTCGCTTGCGGTTGGTCATCCCACTGGATTTAGAACAGTTAAGTGAGGCAGAAACGGTTGATTGCTTGGCGTCCGATCCTGGAGAAGTCTTGGTTGCATGGGACCAATTTTCGGCAGGAATCGGCAGCCTTGTCGCCTTGGCCGAGGGCCCTGAAGCAGCTCAACCGTTTTATCCTCAGGTGAAGCCTGTGGATGCGGCGGTTGCCGCTTTGCTAGATACCGTTGAAATTGACCCCGAAACGTTGAAGCGTTTTGATCGTAAGTGATGGGTCAATTTGGATCGTTCAGCAAAATAGCAAGGCGCCTTTGGAACGATACCAGCAAGTTCAATAAATATAAGGTTGCAGCTCTAAGAGTGGAGATAATCCTCTAGTCGCAATCTCACTACGAATGAAAGTCGAACATATGAGTAACATTTTTCAAGTAAAACAAGACATCTGCGAGATTGGTCGCCGTTTATATAACAAAGGATTTGCCGCGGCAAACGATGGGAATATTACGGTTCGCTTTAGCGAAAACGAAGTGTTGTGCACGCCAACGATGCAAAGCAAAGGTTTCCTAAAGCCAGATGATATTTCAATCATCGATATGACTGGCAAGCAACTCTCTGGTAGTAAAAAGCGATCCAGTGAAGCGCTGTTGCACCTAGAGATTTACAAGAATCGTTCTGATGTTAAGAGTGTGGTGCATTGTCATCCTCCGCATGCAACCGCGTTTGCGGTGGCCCGGGAACCGATTCCACAATGCGTCTTACCAGAAGTCGAAGTGTTCTTGGGCGATGTTCCAATCACCAAGTATGAGACCCCAGGCGGGCAAGCGTTTGCTGACACAATCATTCCGTTTGTCAAAAAGACGAATGTGATCATTTTGGCGAATCACGGAACGGTCAGTTTCGGAGAAGACGTCGAAAAGGCTTTCTGGTGGACGGAAATTCTGGACGCGTATTGTCGGATTCTGTTGTTGTCCAAGCAGCTAGGGGGCGTGAACTACTTGAATGCGAACGAGTCGAAAGAGTTGTTGGAATTGAAAGATAAGTGGGGATTCACTGACCCTCGCAACACCCCAGAATTCAAAGACTGTGATATTTGTGCGAATGATATTTTCCGCGATAGTTGGAAAGCGAGCGGCGTTCAAAGAAAGGCATTTGAGCAACCGCCAGTAGCCACACCAGCGGAGATCCAGAAGTGGCGATCAGGACTTACCGGGAGTAGTTCGGGGAGTAGTAATGTGCAGCCCAATTCGAATGGTGCGTCCAACGGTCTAGACGCGGCAACACTGGAAACTTTAGTTCAAACGATTACCGATCGAGTCGTTCGAGAGTTGCAAAGTCGCTAATGACGACCAGAACGAATGGTTGTGAAAATCGTCCGTTTTTGCCTTTGGGTAAATCGGTTGGACAATAAGTAGGACGTCCATAAATCTATTTTGAAATCGTGTTTTACGTTTGGAAGTTTGGATGAAAGTTTCGATAATTGGCGGCGGCGGATTGGTTGGTTCTTGCGCAGGATTTGCTTTGCAGGCAACGGGTGTCGCCAGTGAACTTGCATTGATCGATGTCAATCAGGATCTGGCTTTTGGGCAAGCATTGGATTTGATGCATGGTAGTCCTAGCATGGCAGATCAGGTGATCTCCAGTGGTGGATACGAACACATTCCCAGCAGTGACATTATTTGCATCACCGCGGGTTTGCGTCGTCGCCCAGAGGAGACTCGATTGGATTTGATCAATCGAAACACGGATCTATTTTTGTCAATCTTGTCAGAGGTTAAAACCGCTGGGCCTAAATCTTCTGCCGTTGTGCTGGTTGTTTCCAATCCGGTTGACATTTTGACCTACTTGGCCGAGCAGAATTTGGGTTTACCAAGTGCTCAAGTTTTAGGGCTTGGTACCCAGCTAGACACCATTCGTTTTCGCAGTTTGTTGGCCCAGCAGTTAAAGACGCCCCCACGTCAAACGTCGGCCTTAATTTTGGGGGAGCACGGCGACAGTATGGTACCGATTTGGTCCAGTGCCACGGTGGCGGGGTTACCCTTAGATAAGTTCCCAGGTTGGAGTCACACGTTGGCGAATCAAATATTTGAACGTGCCAAGAAGTCTGGTTCCGAAATGTTGAAGACGAAAGGCGGAGCTGGATTTGCCGTTGGGGTCGCCATTGCAGACGTTATCGATTCAATTATCTTGGATAAGAATTTGATCTTGCCGGTTTCATCAGTACTGCGAGGTGAAGCCTACGGAATTCGTGACGTCGCGTTAAGTGTTCCAACCACAATTGGTCGCGGAGGCAGGACAGGTGTTATTGAACTTGAATTGTGGCCCAAGGAACTTCAAGGACTTAAAGCCAGCGAACGGTCATTGAAAGAAACCCTGCAATTGGTCAAGAAGTAGGCCGTATTGGTTCATGGTTGACTGAGCGTACGTAGTATTTAGGCAGCCTATTACGTAACGAGCCCAACTTGATTAGCTCAGTGTTGATTAGCTCAGTGTTGATTAGCTCAGTGTTGATTAGCTCAGTGTTGATTAGCTC
>JBDNHU010000633.1:0-2291 GCA_041688615.1 Mariniblastus sp.
ATTTCGCGAAGCACGGTCCGGATAATGCTTTCCTGGTCGCCACGACTGTAGATCACAAAGGACTTGGGGTAGCCCAACTTGTCGATGTGTTCCCGTAAAATTTTGACGCACAACGAATGGAACGTTGAAACAACCGGCTTCTTTTTACTCTTCTTGCCAATCTGTTCGGCCACCCGTTCTTTCATTTCCGATGCCGCTTTATTGGTGAAGGTCACCGCCAAAATACGCTCGGGCCTGATTCCATTCTTGATCAGTTTGCCGATTCGCATCGTCACAACTCGAGTCTTTCCCGTGCCAGCACCGGCCAGCACCAGCAAAGGACCGCTTAGGGTGTCAACCGCTTCTTGTTGGGCAGGATTCAATCCAGACATTCAATTTCCGCTTCAATTACGCATTCAGCCAACTTGGTGTCGCCCAGTAGAGCCTACCCAAGTACCTGTCACATCCGTGCTGCGACCTTTTGTCTATTCTGCCAACAAGTGCCAATCATTCAAGTCACGCTTGACAATCACTGCGGTTGGTGAACTACCACTAAAAGAGCCGATTCCCCGAATGAACGCTGCTATTTCTATCGTTAACAGGCGATTTCTTTTTCGGTCCTAAGGTGCGAAACGCAATGCTTATGCTGATCACAGCCTGCCATGTGTTGTGAAGTTCCACCGGTAGCGGGCGATTGTTAGACTGCAAGTCTTGGGCTGCAGGGAATTAAGATACGAAGTTAAATTCGAATTGGAATGGTTAAACCCATGAATGCTCCAAACCTGACGGTCGCTCAGATTGATCGCATTGTCGAAATGGCGTGGGAAGACCGAACCACCTTCGAGGCGATTCGCCTACAATTCGGCCTATCACCTGGGCAAGTCATCAAATTGATGCGGCAGGAAATGAAAGCGTCCTCGTTTCGCATGTGGCGGAAACGGACCGTCGGCCGCGATACCAAACATCTGTCCAAACGGACTTTCAGTATGGGACGTTTCCGTTGCCCCGACCAAAAAGGCTAATCCAACATCTTGGGTGGCCAACGTAACACACGCTTCGGGGCTCTGTCTAGATAAAAGTGCGTGAACTCCTGATTCCCTTGCTTGCGCCGCCGGCTGGTATCCAAACAACCCGCTTCGGACGGGCCGTTCCACAGGTAACTTAGCAACGGACGATCTCTTCGAATGAGTTGTCCACAACGGTTTTTGAGCGACGCTATTTGAGCGACGCTACTTTATAGACGCTATTTGAGCGACGCTATCACGTAGCCAATGATGCCGCCCATCAATAGACTGACGGCAATACAGATCGGCAACACGGTCCAGAATATCATCGGTGAAATCCCCGGAGGCTGCTGCATTTGACGCGGAGAAACTCCGACCGGGGGTGGCGGCGGATCACTCTGAGTATCATCGCGTGACCAACCTGAAAACGTGGCCTGCGATATTTGGCCCGACAAACTGCCGTCGCTTGGCGCTTCATACGACTCGGATCCTTCCAATCGATCCACACCGCCAGGATTCGCTTGCTTGCTGTCCTCGGCTTCCGACGGAGGAGGTTCGGGCGTCCACCGTGAACGAATCATCTGTTCGTTGGCCAAAGGACTATTTTCACTGGCCCAGGGCGCCAAACGAGCCGCGACATCTTCAGCCGATTGAATACGATGCCTGGGATCTTTTTCCATCATATCGCCGATCAAATCGACGAATTCATCACTCACTTCTTCATTGAACCGCCGCGGGTGCCATGGCGTTTCGTTCAGATGCCGTCGAGCCTTGGCCTTGGCGTTGCCGCCGGGGTAAGGCACTTTCCCAGTGATCGCATAATACAAACTGCAGCCCAGCGAATAGATGTCCGTCTGCTGAGTAATCTCATTAGGAGTTTGAATCTGTTCGGGCGAGAGATAATCGGCCGTTCCGACGATCTTTCCGGCGCGAGGATCTGTTGAATCATTCAAGAATGCGGCCAACCCTAGATCCGACAGCTTAGCCACACCGTCTGGGGTGACCAAAATGTTTCCAGGCTTCACATCGCGATGAATCAGGCCTCGCGAATGTGCGTGCGCCAGTCCTAACGCGGCCTGCATTATGATGTTCGAAGCACGCTGCACCGATAGGGCCCGTTCCATCCGAACCAAGCGGCGAAGATCGGTCCCAGGAACAAATTCCACAACCATATAATGAACATTGCCATCGACGCCCGCATCGTAGGCCCGCACCAAATTGGGATGGTCCAACTTGGCCTGAGTTCGAATTTCCCTGCGGAAACTTTCAATCGCCTCAGGTGTACTCTTGGAAAGCGGCAACACTTTG
>JBDNHU010000091.1:0-11197 GCA_041688615.1 Mariniblastus sp.
GGCCAAGCAAACTAAAATCACTCATGGTGGTCTCCCCAACGGCTGCTTACCGTTGTCTAAAACTTGAAACTTTCCGACTGAGCAAGTTTGCTCAGTGGGAGACCACTTTTCAAGTTTTAACAATTTTGGGGACGCTTCCGGGCATTGCTGCCCGGCCTGAAGCCAGTGCAACGAAGTTGCGTTTTGAATTCAAACACCCAGAAAAAGGATGGGTAAAGGTTTCTAAAGCAGCTTTACCGTTTCAGGCAAGTCCAGCTGGCGTAACGTTGGATTTCGATTCATCTCGTCCGGGTCGAATCATTGCTTGGGATGAGGGTGTTGTTTCCTCGGTAATCTATACTGGATCGATCAAATACGTTTCCGACATTGAATAGGAAGTGACGACCATTGTTCAACTGCTTTCCCCCGATACTTCGCCTGAAACTAAGACGAAGACTCTTGTAAAACAGGTTGATTTTGGTGACGTTGATCCATCGATCATGAATTTGTCGTACTACGGATTCAGCGGTGAGGAGGGGGTTTTAGGGACAGTTAAACCAAAGTCTTATGGGTTAGGTTTTGGGCCGTCCTGCTTGGAGTCATTCTCGTAGCTATCGGAATCTACTTGAAGTGAAGGAATTAGAACAAGTCATGCCAAGCTGGTTTCGTTTGATTTTGATTCGTATCAATCGACTACTCAGCCTAACGATACTGGTACTCGATCCGACCAGCGATTGATCGAGTACGAGAAATCGAGTTGCGGAAAAGGCGTTCACGACTTGGCTCATGCGTTAGTTTGGTCGTACGCGGTAGCGAAGCGTCAACTGATGTTGATTGCTTCCGAGTATCGCTGGTATTGGTTAGTGGCAGATGGTTTTCCAAGATCACTTTTTGCTGGGGGAAAGAATCGAATTACTGGGCGAAATCATCGCAACGATAATGCGTTCCCAGCACGAAAGGCGACCCTGTTTTCGGCACCATTTTTCTGAGGCACAATGTGATGAAAAGTACGAAACCTAAACGAACAGCATTCACTCTGGTCGAACTGCTGGTGGTCATTGGCATCATTGCGATATTGATGGGTCTGCTTTTGCAAGCTGTCCAAATGGCTCGCAAGGCGGCTCGTCGGACGGGTTGTCAAAATAAACAACGACAGCTTGGCCTAGCCGTGCTGAACTACGAATCGGCTCGTGGGTTCTTCCCGGTGGGGTACCATAATTCAACTAAGAATCTTCAATACTCGACTTGGTTGCTACAAATCACGCCTTAGCTGGAGCAGCAGAACGTTTACGATCAAGCGCAGGCCGATTAGCAAGCAAGTCCAAATCCATTTACCGACACGGCATTGCATGGCGGATTTTCTCATACCTTGTCGGACTTGATCTGCCCTAGCTTTCCTCAAGCGGATGTTCCATCAGAAACGTCCGAATATAAGATTGCGGCCAATACGACTTACTTGGGTGTGTTGGGTACCAACTTTACGGCGAACAATGGTTTCTTCGGAACCGATGTCAAACGTCGGCCCGCTAACGTTGTTGATGGCCTTTCTAATACGCTGATGATCGGTGAAAGACCGCCCAGTTCCGACGGCTATTTCGGCTGGTGGTATAGCGGTTATGGTCAAGCCGGGACCAGTTGCCTGGATACCTTGTTGGGCGTCCGGGAACTGAACACCGGGCAACGCGGCAACGCGATCTGCCGTAGTGGACCATTCGATTTTGGCCTAGGCGACCCGAATTACCAATGCAGCAGTTTGCACTTCTGGTCGCAGCATCCTGGCGGCGCGGTCTTTTGTTTTGCAGATGGCAGTGTGAAATTCTTGTCGTACGAAGCTGACAGTGTGATGCCGCAGTTAGCGACCGTGGCAGGCAAAGAAGTTTTTGAAATGTCTTGAAGACCAAGTGACCTGCAAGCGGCCCAAAATAAGTGCCGCAATGTTGTCGTTGCGTCGTATGGATTTGGGTTTTAGGCAACGCCTTCCAGGGGCATGCTTCAGCTGAGTCCTAAGGTAGTCCTAAGGTAGTCCTAAGTTCGTTCTAAGTTCGTTCTAGGGTAGGTTTGCCTCCGCCCGTCGATTTTCAGTTTCACATTAAGGGCTGGGGGTTCCGGGTTCAGGTTTTGCTAACGATGTATGGTCGTGAATGATCTTCCACTGGCCGTCGAATTTTTTCAGGACCAAGCTGAAATTCCCACCGGGCTTGGTGCCATCGGCCAACGTTAATTCCCAGCGGCCAAGGACGAGTGCGGATTCGGTTGCAAGTAAACGAACTTCTAGATTGGCAAACTGAAGTTGCCCCATCTTTTGGCGTGAGTTGTAATTCTTCTTGTAGCGATCTTTGGTCGCTTGCCAGCCTCGAGTGGTGTTGCCGCCACTGGAAAAGGTCAATTCTTCAGATTGCCAGTACGTTTCCATGAAGCCATCGATATCGCCGTCGTTCCAGCACTGGGCCTGCGTGCCTATATTCGCTTGGATGGAATCGATCTGGGCCTGATCATGGGCTTGGGTTTGATCTTGGACCGAAGAACGTGCGGGGATCGTTTGGATTTTTTCAGTCGGATTTGCCGCCCAGGCGATCGACGTTCCAACCCACAGGACGCATGCGGTGGTCAGCAGTAGTGCCATGAGAGTAAAATGATTTCGGGTCAAAGTCAGCGACAAGTGACGATATGGCATTTGAAACTCCAAAAAGTTAGCTTGAATTTCTAGGTGAATTGGATGGTGATTTGCGGTATCATTTTCGATGAAACCACCCAGAATTAAGGTATTTGCCGCATTTACGTCCAACGAATTCTAGCAAGTTTGAGACTCGAACTAACGTCCGGTCGCAATATTCTGGCAGACTTATGACTCCACAAAACCAGGATGTTTGCCCATAATCGGGTAGACCGGCATACCGCGACGACCGTTGGGGATCAAAAATCAAGATTTAGTGGAAACGATTTTGGTCCCGGCTGGGGTAAGCGTCCGATGAACCAGGGCTTGAAGATTCGCCATGAAATCAGGCTTGGTGGTGCCAATGGGAAATCGTAATTGCAGCCAAGCGAAGGGTTTGCAACAGACGCTGGCGATTCAATTAACTTTCAAAAACATCAAGGCTCTTACGTTGTCTGCCACACCTTTATCCTCGGCTACGCTGTCACCCCCCGCTACGCTGTCATCCCCCGCTGCGCCGTCATCCCCCGCTGCGCTGTCATCCTCGGCTGCGCCAGTCGCGGTTGCGTCATCGTCATCGTCTGATGATTCATCTTCTAAGGATTCGTTGTCCGCTGGTAATTCTTCTGTTCTTGAAGCTGGATTTGCCCAGGGGCAATCGGTGGCACAGTCTAAATCGTTGCCAATCTTGGGCGGCGTTTCGGATCGGCTTTCGTGGTTAGATAGGTCGGATCAGGAGAAGGATGATTGGTTGGCGACCCAACCCAAACAGCCTAAGTTTCGCCGCAAGCAAATTGATAAATGGATTTTCCATCGTCGTGCGGTTCGGTTTGCTGACATGACTGATTTACCAATTCGATTACGCGAGACGTTATCGGAGACGTTTAGGATCTTTTCTAGTTCCGTCGTCAAACATCAAATCAGTCAGGATGGTACCGAGAAATTGTTGTTGGAATTTCCACCCGTCGGAAAGCATGGTCCAGGCAGAATTGAATGCGTATTGATTCGCGAGAAGCTGCGACGGACCATCTGCCTTAGCAGCCAAGTGGGATGTGGAATGGGTTGCGTTTTTTGCGCAAGTGGATTGGACGGCGTTGATCGAAGTTTGACCAGCGGCGAAATTCAGGAGCAAATGTTGCGGCTGGCCGGGTTGCTGCCCGAAGAGGAACGTCTAAGTCACATTGTGATGATGGGAATGGGCGAACCGTTGGCGAATCTAAAAAATGTGTTGCCTGCGTTAGACGTGGCCAGTGCGAATGAAGGTTTGGGAATCAGTCCTCGACGGATCACCATTTCTACGGTCGGCTTGCCGGCATCGATCGATAAATTGACCGAGACTGGCAAGCGATATCAGTTGGCCATTAGTTTGCACTCTCCTAACAATAAGTTGCGCGACAAAATCGTGCCCGTCAATGACAAGATTGGTATCGAAGCGATCATGGAGGCGGCCGATCGATTCAAGCAAGATACCGGGCGACGATTGACGTTTGAATATGTGTTGCTGGGCGGTCTGAATGATTCAGTGGAACATGCTCAGGAACTGGTGAAATTGTTGGCCACTCGAGACGCGCTACTGAACATCATTCCCTACAACCCGGTTGCCGGCCTGCCCTACTTAACCCCTAGCAACAATGCGATCGCTAGGTTCCGCAAGGAATTGGAAGACAATGGCATCGTCGTAAAATGTCGGCAACGCAAAGGTGATGACATTGACGCCGCTTGCGGACAACTTAGGCGAAGCCAGCAACCGGTACCAACGGTTGAAGGCTAGATAGATCCCTGGACTTGGTTGTTTTTTGGCTTAGCTGGCGAGTTGGCAGTTGGATAGCGTAGAATAGAGCAAAACAAAGCCGTTCCAGCAGAAGCCGATGATTGGGAGCCTGATTAGAACTTGGGCGGTTTCCCAAGCTCCAGCGGTAGTTCATTCGGAGGGAAGCCGTGATGGCCCCGTGATGGCCCCGTGAAGCCCGATTGGGTGTGGAACCCGAATGAAGATCAACCCTCGTTGGGCCTGGACTGGTTTGTAATTTCCTTTTGATTGATCGAGTGCCAAACGTTGGGTAGTTTTAGGTTTTGTCGGAGAGATCGAGTTTGAATTCTGATCCGGCAGCCAAATCGAATTTAAATCAACAAGAGCCAGACGTTGAATCCACGTCGCCGGCTCTGGGGCAATATGAACTAACCGACCCTGATGTTCGTTTGATGCTGGCGGTTCGTGAGGGCAATGCGGCTGCGTTCGAACAATTAGTGCGTCGCTATCAAGATCGCGTGCTGGGTGTGCTACAGCATATTGTCACCAATCGAGATTTGGCCGAAGACTTGGCACAGGATGTGTTTCTACGGGTCTATCGAGCGAGAGAAAGATATGCACCTAACGCTAAGTTTTCGACTTGGTTGTTTACGATCACTCATAACGTCGCCAAAAACGCGGTTCGCCAATTGTCGCGGCGCAGGGAAGTGCAAACCGCTGGCACCGCCAACCAAACTCAGGGGCAGGATCAGCCGCCGGCCATGACCTTGGAACAAATGGCCAAAGCGGAAAGCGGGCTGATGCCTACCAGACAACTGGAGCGACTGGAAATTGGCGAAGTGGTTCGCAAGGCGATGGAGATGTTGCCAGAAAGACAGCGAATGGCATTGCTACTGGCAAAGTTTGAAGAAATGAGCTACCAGGACATTGGGGATTCTATGGGGCTGAGCGTTCAAGCAGTGAAGTCGCTGCTGTCCCGGGCCAGAAACAATTTGAAGGAACACCTGCAGCCCTATTTGGATGCCGGGCGCTTGCCGACTGGGCAAAACGAGGAAGCAAACCAATAGGGGCACGTGGTTATAGGCAGTGAGGTAGTTTTAGGCAGTGCGGCGAAATTCCGCGCAACGTAGACCATCCGAGTTGCCGATAATCGTTGCCGGTAATTTAGGCCCAGTAAAAGTGTTAAATCACCAGATTAACGCTTTTTAGGGACACTGGCGAGTGAAATATCTGGCGGAAATAGCGACTGAAATTTGGACAAGGGTTTGGGTTGTCAAGAAACCGCCAAGTTGCTTAATCCCAGGAGAATAATTGATTTTCAGCCAGAAACGAGCGAACCTGCTGGGAACTTTGACTGACCGGATATCGACCGATGTTTAATAATTGAGCGAAACCAAGTGCCCTCAAGGCGGTTTAATTGGCCGAACGCGACGGGTTTGAACAGAAGAGCCGAAGGCAGCAAGTCCCGCGGTTTGGCAAAACAGCACGACCCACACCAGCACGACCCACACCAGCACCAAGCGCAAGCGAGTGACACACATCGCTTAACACAAACGATTGCCTTGCTGGCGCTAAAACGGTAACGCATTGGCGGACGTTGGCGATAGACGCAAGAAGATTTAGACGCAAGAAGATTTCAAGTTAAGAAGAGCTAGACACCGCCTGCCCAGGTGAAACTTGCGGCAAGTGATTTACTTCAAAGTATGGAACGCCATGTCGACCCATAAGCATGGACAATTTGATGACGCTGGATCGCCGGATAAGCAACCGCCGCGTCAGGATTCTAGCGACCTTCCGGTTGGCGGTCGTTCGAGTGTGGATAGCGCTGCGGGCTCGTGCGCCAAGGGTCCCTATTCAAGCGGCAATCGCACTGGATTCGATCATCCGGCGTCGTTGGAGGATTTTGCCGATGAATTGTCTGACTTCGACGATCAATTGCCTGATACCTTAAGCGATACGATTGATAGTTCTTCGACGGTTGATGAACTGGTTGTGTATTTAGATGGGCAAATGGATGGAGAACAGCGCAAGCAAATTGAGCGATTGTTATTAGACGACGAAGAAGCCAGGGATCGGCTGTCGAAATTGCAGCAGTCTTGGGACGCCCTTGACGTGCTGCCCATGCCTGCTTGTACCCAGTCGTTTACCGAAAGTACCGTAAAGCTGGTGGTTCAAAGAGAATTGCAACAGCAAAGGCAAAGTAAACCATGGCGACGAATCTGGCGTCCTTTTGCAGGCGGCGCCGCGATTATGGTTTCGTTGGCGGTTGGCTTTATAGGAACCCGATTCGTGTTGACCGCTGAAGATCGGCAATTCTTGGAATCGTATGATCTGATTGAAAACTGGGAAAAGTACGAATCCGTCGGCGAGTTTGAATACTTGCTACGTCTGGACAAAGATGCCTTGTTTGCTCAGGAGTTGCAAAATGATGCTGAGTAATGGGTTGGGCGGCCTATTGAGTGGTCCGTGGGTCGGATATGGATTGGTGCGCTTGCCAGCATGGGTCATGACCTTTGCGCTGCTGTTTTTTGTTTCCAGCGACGTGTTAAAGAATGAGGCGAAGTTCGAGAAATTGGACGCAGAGTCCAAGCGAGAAATGGTGCGGAAGCTGGAAAGGTTCAAGCAACTGCGGCCAGAACAACAAGCCAAAATGATCGTATTTCATCAGCAATTGATGGAACATCCAGATTCGGATCGCTTACAACATTTGTTGAAGGCGTACCGAGATTGGACATTGTTGTTGACCGATCGTGAGCAAGCAGAGTTGAAGGCGGCGACCATTGATAATCGAGTGGAACTGATTGAGAAGTTTCGCTTGGTAGTATACGAACGGATGGCTGGCCGTGACGAAGCAACTCGTTTATCCAAAGCGGACGCGAAAATTATTATAGCGTGGATGAGAGATCGTTTGTCAAGCATTCGCGAACGGGGTGGCAGTCCATTTTCGTTCTCACCCGAAGAACTGGATGAATTGACCGGCAAATTGTCTCAGAAAGCTGGCGACGAACTAGCGAAGGCAAAGTTACTGCCGGGTCCCGACGATAGTCGAAAGCCGTTGATTAGAAATTGGATCAGAGGTTTGTGGGCTCCGCAGCCAAGCGATCAAGACTTGCGTGATATTTACGAATCGCTGAGTGCCGAGGATAAAGAGAAGATTCAGAACTTGAAGGATCAGACACCAGAGGCGATTCGGGAACAATTGACTTGGCACTATCGAAAGAGTCTGGGGTTGGGGTCTTCGGTTCCTAGCGGTCGACGTGGTCGTGGCGACCGTGGTCCCGGTGGTGGTCCCGACCGTGATCCCAGTGGTGATCCCAGCGGTGATCCCAGCGGTCTGGGCGGCGGTCCGCCTAGATCAGAATCTGATCCCAATGACCAAAACGCGGTCAACGATGATGACTCGGGCATCGACAATCAATAAACCTATGCCTGTCGGGCCCGACGTACTGCCTCCGCCCCAGAGTCCAACGGGCCAATGTGCCGACCCCCCGCGTCGACCCCGCCGCGTCGGTCCTCCGTGTCAGCGCCCCAGCATTTCCGCTGCAAAGACCGGGTCCATTTTCAGCGGATCCGAGCCTTGTTGGGTAGAATCCAAGGTTAGATCGTCTGTGCTGGCAGTGGTGAATCTGGACGGCGGGCTGGAGTGACGATTGCCTAATGCGCCGCTACAGGGCCTGTTGATTGGTGGTATGCGGGTGAATTGTGGGTCGTTTTCTGTGGAAAATGGGTGATCCGGTCGTAGAACAGGTTACCGAATCTTTCTAGATTTCGCTTTCTTGCGGAATTCTTCGTATACTAAACACGTCTTTAAAGGTAGTTTTGACGGTCTGAAGCTCGTCAAAGATGGGTTGGGAATCGAACCCACAGATCTCAACCCAAGAAGAAGCGTGCCCGCAGGCTGTTTGTTGAGACCGATAATGAAGACCGTTCATTGGTTTAGCTGTAATCGAAGCCAGATTCGGTTTTTGAGCAGTTCAGCAGATCGTCGTCTTGCAGTTAGTCTGATGACCCACAGGAATTTATTGGGCGTCCAAGGCAACCACCAATTCAAATGGAACCCAGTTGATGGCAACCGCACAATCGACACAAACCGCCGCCGGGGAATCAAACTCGGAGAATCGATATCAGCAGGCCATCAATGGCGTGTTGGTTCGCACCGCATCCTTGTTGAAAACGGCTGATTTTTTCAGTGGCGTCCTGCTGCTGGTGTGTTGGCTGTTGGGGTTCATGTTGTTGGTTGCGGTTGTCGACGCGTGGGTATGGCCATTAAACCCGTTGATGCGATTGAGTGCGTTGGTGGTTCTAGCCAGTGGCATCGTTTATCTATCGGCGCGTTGGATGTTGCCGCTTCTGTTAAGTCGAATCAACCCGATGTACGCTGCCAAGGTCATCGAAGAGGGTCATCCAGCGCTTAAAAATAGTTTGTTGAATTATGTCTCGTTGGTCAGTCGCAAAGACGAACTGCCGATTCGAAAAGGTGTTTTGGAAGCGGTTTCTAGGCGCGCTGCGATTGATGCCAGGAATATTCCCAGCGAACAATCAATCGATTACGGCCAGGTCATCAAAGTCATGTACCTGTTGACGGGCATCCTCGCTTTATTTGCGGCGTACCTGGTTTTTTCACCTCGAAGTCCATTGCCCACGTTTTGGCGATTGTTGGCTCCCCTGTCCAATGTGGCTCCGCCAACTCGGGTGTCGATCACAGAAATTGATCCGCAATTTGGCAGCGTCTTCTTGGGTGATCCAATTGAAATTACGGCGATTGTGACCGGGTTGGTCAACGACGAAAAAGCGGTCGTTGTCTACGATACCGTTGACAATCAGTCTGTAGGGGCTGTGTCAGCCATGCTTCGGATTGAGAACGATTTGAATCGTTTTCGTTGCCAGTTGCCAACAGGTCGCGACGGCGTACAGAAGGATTTAACGTATCGGATCCACGCGGGGGATGCGGTTAGCGATGCGTTTCAGATTCGGATCGCTCAACGACCTACGATTATATTGGATAAGATCGACCTGCAGTTTCCGTCGTACACGCTAACCCAGAACAAGACCTTGGTGGGCCAAGGTGATCTGCAAGTGATCCAGGGCACCAAGGTCAAATTTTTTGGGCACTCCAATACCTCGATGCAGAAGGCTTGGATCGAACTTTATGATATTCCGCCGGGCCAACCAATGGCCAGCAGCATGACTCAGCGGATGATTCGCAGCACCGTCCAGTTGACTCTAGCAACGGATAAGGTAGGTGGCGATCCAGCTTTGGAAGTTAAGGATTCGTTAGCAACGGGCGGGTTGACCACCACTTTAGATGGCCAAGGTAAGCCTCGCTATACGCATTATCGTCTGCGAATGCTGGACCTTAACGGCAAGTCCGATCGGCTAGGTCCGTTGTATCGAATCGAAGTTCGGACAGACCAGCCACCTGAAGTTAAATTTACTTGGCCGCAATCCATGGACAATCGATTGACGTTGGACCAACAACTGGAAATTCGTTTTGATGCCATTGATGCCGACTATCAGCTGACCCGACTGGTTCTTAATGCCAGCAGTCGCAGTGGTCAGTCGGTATCCAGCGAAGTAGATTTGGGAACCAACGATGGCAAAGGCCTGGTGTCAGGCAGTTGGACATTGGACCCTAAACAAATGAGTTTAGTGGCGGGCGATGAAGTTACCGTCTTTGTCCAAGCCGAAGATAACCGACACACCGCACCATTGTTTAGTTTGGATCCCAACATCGTTCGCACGCAAAACATGCGGATCAAAATTGAGGAAAGTGCGAACGCAGCCCCAGTCGACGCCAAAAAGGAACCAGGCGATGACAAAGGCGATGACCGAGTGGAGCAGCCAGAAAACGATCCGAACGCTAAGGATCCAAAAAATGATGAAAATGATCCGAGCAAACCACAAGCCAATCGGCGGCCCCTAAACGATGATTCCTCGGCAGCAAAGAACGATTTAGAAAAGCCAAAATCTAACAACCAAGAGGGGGATTCTTCCGATCCCAATTCGCAAGAAGCGAATGATGATAGCAATGATCAGTCGCGGAATAAGCCCAACCAGAACTCGCGGGATCCAGATTCGGACACGCCGTCTGCTAAGCCAGAAAATTCGGAATCAAAACCCGATAAGCAGACCGGTGAAGGTGATTCAGCTGAGGCCAATCCTGACCCCAAAAAGGGACCGGAAAACAAGCCGAACGAAGGAAAGCAGGACGGATCTAAAGAAGAGCAGGCGGGTGCGCGATCGGGTCAACCCGAGCAAGAGATGGATGGCAGCAACGAACCCCCAAATAGGAAAGAGGATTCTAAGCAAGATAACGCTGGTGATCGTTCAGCCGAAAATGGTACTGAAGATTCGCAAGGATCCCAAGCAGAACCTTCACAGCCGGACCGTTCTTCTGATGGCTCTGATCCAAACCCTTCGCAAAAAGAAGTGGATGAACTGAAGAAATCGTGGGAGCAATCGGGTGGCGAGGCACCTGACCAGCCAAAGCATGACGGCGACGTGATGGACAAGATTCGCCAGTTCATGGAAAAGCAGGATCAGCAACAAGACCAACCGCAAGACGGTCAGCCACAAGATAGCCAACCACAAGATAGCCAACCACAAGACGGTCAGCCACAAGATAGCCAACCACAAGATAGCCAACCACAGCCAGGACCGCCGGAACAAGGTCTGTCACAGCAGGACCAACCCAAAGATAGTCAACCGCAAGACGGTCAGCCGGAACAGGGTCAACCTAAAGACGGTCAGCCACAAGACGGTCAGCCGGAACAGGGTCAACCTAAAGACGGGCAGCCGGAACAAGGTCAACCTCA
>JBDNHU010000634.1:0-12978 GCA_041688615.1 Mariniblastus sp.
GCTTTAGAATTGGACCAAATGCTAAGGGCCGTCGGACAGGTCGCTTTAGGTTTGGTGACTCGAGCCGATGATACGCAAACGATAGACGCCGTTTCCAAACTCAATACTCCAGAAATTATGGCCTGCGTGACCGCAGAAAGAGCCTTCTTAAATCAGACTCGTGCGGGATGTACCGCACCGGTCGCAGGGCACGCGGTGATCTCCAATGAACAAATACATTTCAAAGGCTTGATCCTGAACGAAACGGGCACCAAACGATGCTACAAAGAGGCCGCCGGTCCGATCCTGGAAGCCGAAACTATTGGACGACAGTTGGTCCAGCAGATGTTTGAAGAAGGTGCCCGCGCACTCTTGCAAGCCTGAACTGGGTTTTTCGCCAAGATGCCTTCTTCGTTTGGATAGCTGTTGGATCCGCGGTCGCAAAATCAATGCATTGCCGCATCTTTACGACATTAGACGGGTTATACTTCGGGCTGCCCGTTTTCGACCCATCGATTCAACCAGACGTTGATTCAATGTATTTCAAACCACAAGGGAGCGGTTTATGACAAAACAAGTTTTCTATTTAGCTTTTGGGCTATTCTTTACTTGCATGTTTTCGTCACACGCCAGTGCCCAAGACCAAAGTGTGAAGCCAGGAATCAACGATTCGTTCGTTGACCCAGACGTTTCCAGCTATGTCGAACGGTTCGAAAAAGAAGGGCGAGAAGTCTACGACCAACGCGAAGCGATTATCGAAGCGACCGGCGTGAAACCCGGAATGGTTGTCGCGGATATCGGCGCAGGTACCGGACTATTCACTCGAATCTTTTCCGAGAAAGTGGGCAAAAAAGGACGAGTCTTCGCAGTGGACATCGCCCGATCGTTTGTCAATCGAATTGTACTAGCCGCCAGAAAAGACGGCATCGATAATATTGTAGGCGTTATTTGTGATGACAAATCAACGACGCTCCCTCCCAATTCAATTGACCTGGCCTACATCTGCGACACGTATCACCATTTCGAATTCCCGCAACGCACGCTGGCTTCACTGCACAGTGCTTTGAAGGACGGTGGACGTATGGTCGTGGTGGATTTCGAGCGAGAAGCAGGCAAGAGCAGTGCTTGGATTATCAGCCATGTCCGTGCTGGCAAAAGTGTGTTCCAAAAAGAAATTGAGGAAGCGGGTTTCGAACTAATGGAATCCCCATCGTTGCTTAAAGACAACTACTGCCTAATATTCCGAAAGATTAATCCGACGACGAACAAGTGATAGCGTTCCAATTACTGGTAACGCCAGCAATGTCTGCGACTAGTCACATAGCTTTGAACGCCTAATATCGGCCTTTGAATGCAGCAAATCAAGCTTGTCCAAGATCAGGATTGCTTGAACAATGGTATTCAAATCCAAATCAAAGCCAATGGTTGATTTCCGAATCGATCGGCAACGACGGTATGGTTGCTTAGACACGGTTGCTTAGAAGTGGTTGTTTAGACACGGTTGCTTAGAAGTGGTTGTTTAGAAGTGGTTGTTTAGAAGTGGGCTGCCAAGAGCGATAGTGGAGAACAGGTCAATGGTCAACGCCAAGCAAATCCCATTAAATCAAATGCCTGACATGGAATCTGAATCCGCAGGTATGGCTGGGGGTCGCTGCTGCGGCTGGGGGTCCAGTGCTCTTTATGGCTTGCTGGCGTTGATTGGGTTAACGACCGTTGGGACGATCGTTTGGCTTTGCTTGCCGGTGCCTAGTTTGTCGATCAAACCGTACGTCAAATCGGCTCAAGCAACGCTCCCCAAAACATCCCTCGATCCTGCCAGTGCAACGGATTCTGCTGCCTCAGTTCGCCATCAAACCAAGCGACCGGCACTTTCCCTGGCCCTTGAGCAAACTCTTGATTCCGGCGCAAGCACCGACGCCGAAGTCGCATCGGAACTTGATTCGGAAAACCCTTTCGAAAAACTTCCTGCCGGCATAAACACCGTTGACGAAAATCCTAGCGATCCCAAAGCGGCCCAAAACAAGGGCGACGGGCAACCGTCGATCCATCAGACGCCCCATTCACAGACCGGTGCCTGGGCAGAGATTATTTCCTCACCGACTCCCGGCAATCAGCCAGAGGAACTGCAACTGGACACGATTGTGGTTTGCCCTGCCGACTGGCAACAAGACATGCGACCGTGGTTGGATTACCGCACTGCCCAAGGTCGAACCATCGGCTTGGTAGACACTCCACAAACCGCAGTGCAATTGAAAGACCTGTTACTTCGCCAGCACAAACTGGGTCTTAAGTACGTCCTGTTGGTGGGCGACGTCCCCAGTCGCTTTGCATTTTCGCGCAACGGAATTCCGACGGGATTTGTTCCTTGCGAAGTTAGCGGGCGATTTGGCGGACCTGAAATTGTGGCGACGGACAATTGGTATGCCGATCTAGATGGCGACCATGCGCCCGACCTGGCAATCGGACGATGGTCAGTGGATCGCCAAGAAGAAATCCAACCCATCATCTCCAAGACACTGCGTTTTGAAACCGATCCCGACTTACAGTTTGCCAAGAAGCGAATTGAATTTGTGGCGGGCGTGGGCGGTTTTGGCTTCCTGGAAGACAAGCTTATTGAAAACACTGCCACTCGGTTGCTAACCGACCTGATTCCTGGCCAGTACCACGTGCACATGACTCATGCCAGTTGGCGCAGCGTCTACTGCCCAGGCCCTGAAAACTATCAACAGAAGTTTTTCGACAGCCTAAATCGCGGTGCATTATTTTGGGTTTACATGGGACATGGTGCGCCGTGGGGATTGGATAGTGCCCGCTTCCCTGATCGCGAAGTGAACACGATTACAACAAAAAACACCGAAAAACTAACGGGCACGACGCCATCGATCGCCTTGCTTCTAGCCTGTTCGACAGGCGAATTCGCCAACCGCAATGACTGTCTGGCCGAAAGCATGTTGGTTCAACCCGCAGGTCCAGTCGCGGTTCTGGCAGGTACAGGCGTAACCGCCCCATTCGGACTTGCAACACTTGGTTTTGAAATGTTAACTTCCTACCGGACCGATAGCCCCAAAGAACTAGGCGTTTGGGTACAGCAAGCCAAAAGATCCATGGTCCTTAAGGCGACCGAAAATCGAAAAGAGCAAGACTCGAAGCCCAGCCAACCGACTGATAGCCCGGCGAACTCAAGCCAATCCGAACCGATCGACTATCAAAAGATGCTGACGCAAATGGCGAAACTGTTTAGCCCGACTTCTGACATTCTTGACCAAGAGATTAATGAACACGCAGAAATGATGACGCTGTTTGGTGATCCACTGTTAAGGCTGCCTCAATTCTCGGACATTAGCCTGCAAGCATCGGCACAAACCGATGGCTCTCTCCGAGTGACCGGTCAATTGCCCGCATCGGGGCCGCAAGCAGTGGACGTAGAATTAGAAGTGCTGCACCCACTCGATCGAATCGGCTTTCGACCAAAATCGAGAACCAAATACGTCGCCAGCCAACAGTTTAACGAGGGTTTAGCGGAAGATTATCAGCGGGCCAACGACCGTGTCATCGATCGCGTGACCGTTCAAAGTATCGGTGGCAAGTTTAGCATTCCTGCGGCAAAGTTAAGCGAATTACCCAACCGAGTTTGGGTGCGTGCTTCAGTCCATTCGGGCACCGCCCGTGGGCTCGGATTCTGCGAACTATTGCTTAACCAAGGCGTCGATCAAATCGTGAAACAAGTGTCTGCAGCTTCCACCAAACTACCCGCCGACAATGCTCAGGAGAAAGAAGAAAATTCACCTGCCACTGCCCAGAAACCGCAACAAAAATCAGATGACCCTTTTGCAAACCTTCCGCAAGCGGACGACACTTACCTAACGGTTGGTCAACCCATTCAACTGTTCGACAAGACAACGCTGGCTGCCTGGACGAAAACAAATTTTGGCGGAGAACAGGACGTTGAAATTGAAGACGGAATCATGACGTTGTCGACAGGCTATCCCATGACGGGCATCACCTTCAAAGGCATAAAGGAACTTAGTGTCGATCAGGTACCCAAAGAAAATTATGAACTTCAGTTGCGAATCAAGAAGGTGGACGGAGTCGATTTCTTCTGCGGTTTGACTTTCCCGATTGGCGATGCATACTGTTCGTTCATTGCAGGGGGGTGGGGCGGAATGACCGTTGGCTTGTCCAGCGTGGACGGCAAGGATGCGGCGAGAAACGATACCAGGTCATTGAAAAAATTTGAGAACGGCCGCTGGTATTTAGTACGCATCCGAGTCACTAGAGAAAGAGTCGCGGCCTGGATCGATCAAGAGAAAGTAGCCGACCAGCCACGCCAAGGGCACACGTTTTCCGTTCGTCCAGAAGTTAGATTGTCGCAACCGATTGGGCTTAGCACCTATCAAACAACGGCCGCCGTTTCCGATTTTCGCCTGATACGCCTGCAAACCAAAGAGTCGCATAAGTGATTACCGATTCCATGTTTCCCGATGATTCTTTTCTGCCTGAACTGGATCACAGTCACTTCATGAAGTTAGCGTTGAACCAAGCGGTATCCGCTTTCGAACTGGATGAAGTCCCAGTGGGCGCGGTAATCGTTAATGCCCAACAACGAATTATCGGTTCGGCTTGCAACGAAAAAATCAAACTCTGCGACCCAACGGCCCATGCAGAAATTCTAGCGATAACGCAAGCCGCCACCGCGATGGGCGATTGGCGACTGGAAGGTTGCACTTTATATGTCACGTTAGAACCCTGCCCAATGTGTGCCGGTGCCATCTTACAAGCCAGGATCCCGACCGTCGTGTTCGGAGCCAGCGATCCCAAGGCCGGCGCGGTGTGTTCGGTTTATCAAATGTTGACGGACGCAAGGCTAAACCATCAAGCCCATGCCATCGGCGGTATTATGGAAGCCGATTGCAGCGACATTCTGACCGAATTTTTCCGCAAAAAACGGGCGGCAGGAAAGAAGTAATCACCACAACCGGCAAACCGGCAGGTCTATCCCAATTGTGCTATTGGTCACGAATCATCCGCTGACCATTTGCATCCCAGCTGAACCGAAAAAGACTGGTTAATCGTTGACGCCTTTCTATACTAGAACCAAGCGTTTCGAAGTTCGATTTCTTTTGTCCGCAGCAAGCAATGGCATCATCTACCCGGGAAATTCACGAAAACGCCTCTTTGGCATCTCGCGCTGCCGATGTGCTGGTTCAACAGTATTCTTTCAGTGACGTACGAATCCTAACTGCATTTCTACTGACTGTGACCATGGTATTGGTCAATTCAGCGGACTTCCAAGGTGCAAACGCAATGTCGTTTAGCATCAACTTTCAGATCTATCTTCGCTTGCTAGTTTGCGGAGCCTTGGGGCTTTTTGGCATTCTGAATTTGGGCAGCTGCTTCCGAATTTACTCCACCTACCCGGGCTTCTTGGTCGCGTTGTACGGCGTGATTGTCTTGCTTTCGGTCCCTACCTCGATCGCTCTTTCTTATTCGGCTGTGACCGCAATATGTCTTTGGACCATGTTGATTTTCCTGCCGGCGGCCTTGGAACTACTTACCAAATCGCAATTCATATTGGCCTTGGCCACCGGCGCAGTTGGTTATGTTCTTACGTCCTGGGTCTTCTACTTGGCGATCCCAGAAATTGGAATCTGGAAAGAGTACATCACCATCGACTACTTCCTTTCTCGCATGGGCGGGCTTGGACATCCCAATACACTAGGGTTTTACGTTAGCTCAGCTTTGCTGATGTTGATGCTATTGGCCAGAAAAGGGGTGGTGCACTACCGTGTGGTTCTGGTCGCGGCCGTGTTATGGGTCATAACGATCTATTGCTGTCTAAGCCGGACCCCGATCATCTTGACGATCCTGGGAACCTACGGCATTTTCATGGACAAAATTTCCTTCTCGAAATTGCTGCCAAAAATCTTGCTGGTCATCTCCATCCTGTTCTTTTCCTTGTTGATTCCCGCCGGCAAAGGAGAACTGGACAGCTTCATCTCTAAATTCTTGCGTTCCATTTCAAAGTCCGGTAATACCTCGGAATTAACAAGCCTCACAGGTCGAAGCGACATTTGGGCTTATGCCATTGAGCGATCTCAAGAGCGACCGCTGACAGGGTTTGGCTACGGAACCCCTCGATTTGTGATGATCAATCATAGCTTTCATTGCCACAACATTATCATTAATGGATTGCTAAGCTGTGGCTTGATCGCGGGAATTTTGCTGGCCTATTTCTTCCTGATCCTCCTATTTCGCTTGCTGAACAACCCAGACCCCTTTCAACGGGCATTCACGCCTGTCTACTTGGTTGGCGGTATGGTTGAAAGCATGATTTATAGCCCTGCGCCATCCCTGGAAATGCTGATGTTTTTCACACTGATCTTGTGGAAATCTGACTCCACCAAAACAGATAGTCAAAGCACCGCAATTGCCCACATCCCTTCAGAATCCGACGAATTGGACTTGGAATAGTCCAACACGTTGTCACAAACGTTTGCACTCATCCATTCAATATCCCAAACGTCAAATCCGCCTGACTTGATCGATTGAAACGAAAACCAGCCTCGCGGTGATGGCGCCCACTGGCAAACCTGTCAAGCGAGCGACTGCATTGCAATAAGCCTCCAATTGCGGACGATAATGCTGGACTTTGGCTTCAATTGCATCGGCGGACGGAGGATCTTCGAAACGATCCGTCTTAAAGTCGACGACATCCGCGGCGACGACTTTGTCATTGTGAATACTCACCACCAAGCGATCAATAAAACCGTTCATCAATTGGCCGTTGTCCAAAATCGCGAAGGGTCTTTCGTTCTGAGCGACCAATTCCAACGGCAACGCTTGAGTCGGTTTGACGCCAACATTCGCTTGCAAATCATCGATCAATTGCTGGGGAAAGTCGTCCAAATTAGGCTGCTGATAGAAAGCACGACTAAGTAGGCGAACCACACTTGGCAACTGCAGCATTGCCTGAAATTCCGGAATCCAATCTTCCCACAGGGATCGATTCATCTCGATCTTCGCAGCACAATTAACCAATTCTTCCTCGCTTGGCACCTGGTCTTCTAACCAGAGAATCAATTCAAACCAGCCGTGAATTATTTGACCCTTCAAAAATGCCGTCTGCCGATCAGGATCACTTAACAATGATACCAATGGAAACCGGGAACCACCCTCCAGCGAAGAAGGACTGGTCCGCGGCAAGCCGCGAACTGGATTTCGCAGATCGGGTGCCAGTAGTATCTTTTGCCCCGGCGCAATCGCCGGCATGCGGCGACTAGATGCGACCGCTGGAAGCGGTGTCGCAGCCTCACCTAACTTGACCGGCAATTCTTCAGTCGCGATGCAAACAATCGGCTGCGCCCAATTCGGGTCGCCACTACAAAACCAAACCGTATCCAAAGGGGCTTCCGTGGACTTGGCCTTCTTCTTTGAAGCCATCGCTTCGTCGTCGCGATCGATTAGACTGGACTTCAAAATACCCGCTGGTGACTGAGGAAAATCGCCCTTAGCTTGATTCACAATCATGTGCAAAGCTCTACGGGCCCGAGTCATTCCGACATACAGCTGGCATAGCCGTTCATTACAGTGCTCACGTTTATGCGTTTGAAACATCTTCTGATATTGCAACGGCAGCAATGGCCAATTGTCACTATTGGTATAACGACAAACCACCGAAGGATCCTTGGTCAAGTCAGGTTGATCCCAGATTACTGCCTGGGCAATATTCGTTGACAACGACCCCTCAAGCGAAGTCAACACAACGATATCAAACTCTAAGCCTTTGGATTGATGAATATTCATCACTCTGACTCTGGCAGAAGTGCGTTCCAACCGCTTCAATTGACTTAGGTATCGACCAAATTCAGAACTCCGCAACGGAGTCGGATTCTCGTAACCGAATGCGGCTGCCGTTGCCTGTCGTAAACGCGTTTGATCGCGATCGCTTCCAATGGTTGCTAACGCTTGAGCCCAATCTGAAACCACTGGCCCCAGCCCAACTTCCAAGATGCGACGTTGCATTTGCATTGACCATTGCGCCAATCGATCGCGAAGATTAGGGTCCTGTTTCCCAGCTTGTTTGGCTTCGAACGACTTTGTCGAATGACGTTCATCGGGAATTTCATGTGGACTTCGTGAAGCCTGAGACACACCCTTGGCGTCGTCGCTGGCAGCGGTTTCCAGCCTCGATTTCCCTGAAGATATCGCGGTCAAAGCCTCCTTCGCCAACTGCAATTCTTCCAGCGATAATCCCGTCAGCAATTGTGGGGCAACCGGGCAAAATAGTACATGAAACCAAGAAGCGGTATCTCCTGGATGATCGATTACTTGCAACAAAGAAACGATAATTTCAATCGCCGCTGAATCGGACAAAGGATTGCCGCTTTCTTCGCTGGCAGGCACACCCAATTTCGTCAGGAACCCCAGAATCTTAGCCACGTCATCGTTCTTGGGGACTAAAACTCCGATCGAAAATCCTTCTGTTGCGTGATACAGTTCGGCGATCCGTTGAGCGGCTTTTTCAAGTAAATCCAGTTCTTGCGTGACCACCTGTTCCAACGTCACGTATCCGGACAGACTTTCATTTTTCACGGCGGCCTTATGCGACTGAAATGTTTCGGCCCATTGTTCCACTAACCCCTCCCATTGCTGTGCGGAAGGGTGTCGATGCAAATTCTCAAAAACGCGATTGACTGCATCCAACACCACTGGCGACGAACGGAAACTCGTGTTCATCGCACGCTGTTGCACCGACTTAAAACTATCCTTTACGGTTCCAAAGATCCTAGAATCACCACCTCGCCAGCGATAAATTGCTTGTTTCTGGTCACCTACGCAAAACAAGGTTCCTTGATCGACCGCAGACCCTGCCCCCGTAGGCACAGGGTCTGCGATGGCCTTGGCAATCGGAAACAATATTTTCCATTGTTGCGGCACCGTATCTTGGAATTCGTCTAACAGTAAATGTTCAATGCGAAAATCCAAGCGAGCTACCATGCGACTTGCTGGATTTTCCAGTTCACCGACCCAACGTGCCAGGCGATGTTGGACGTTATCAAACCGAAGATCACCGCTTGCTGACTTCATTTCGTGATAATGTTTATCAAATAGTGTCAGTAGCTTATAGGCACTGACGTTTCGCTCTTGCAACTGGGTAATGAAAAGTTGGTCCACTTGAGCGATCAAGAATTCAATGGCAGTAATGGTCGACTCAGGCAGGCGTTTTCTGTTGAAACTGCCACTACCCGACCGTACATTTTTAACCAGCGTGTGGCCAACAATTTCTTCCCAACGATGACCGTCCACCAGTTCCAGCAAGTTTTCCAACGATGCCACCGCTTTGGGACTCATTTGATCGGAAACCTCTGGCAACGTCAGTCGCAAGCGATCGCTTTTGGGGAATTCACTCTTGCTTACAGCACCCGGGATTAACCACGCTGCTTCTTCGGTTTGCGAGTAAATAGAATAGATTTCTGCTACTGCTGAACGCATTTGCTGGCCAACCCCTCGTGCGACTTCGCCCTTGGACATCAAGTGCAATAGTTCTAAAACGCCGGTTTCCTGCATCGTCAAAGATATCGCACGATTCTGAAGTCGGCTTTCCTCTTGGTCAGAAACAATTTGCCAGTTTTGTGGCAATTCAAGTTCAAAGCAAAAACTTCGTGCCACCTGTCCAAAAAAACCATCAAGCGTGCCAATCTGCAACGTGTTTAGCGAACGAATCAAACGGCGTAGCAAAACTCTAGCTTCAACGGTCGTTAGTTGATAGTCAATAAATTCACTTAACGAACTTGCCGCCACTTCAGTCAACGCCGCTTCAGTCAAGCGTTGGACAATTCGCTCCAGGATCTCGCCAGCAGCCTTTTTGGTAAACGTCGTCGCTAAAATTTGCCGAGGATCGTGCCCCAATGCCAATAACTTGATGTAGCGATTAGATAACTGAAAAGTCTTACCCGTTCCTGCCGATGCAAGAATCACTTCGTTGGGAACGATCACTTTCTCCTTGGCAACTTCATGGTTCCCCGACAACGCTTGTGAAGTAAGATCCGTCGAAGAGCTCAACGACGCTGCAGTACGTTTTGAATTGGCCACTTCTTTGGATTGATTCTGGAGCTGATCCGAGTCGACCTTCGGCACAAAGTCAAATTGCTGTTGGTCCGAATCGTTTTTCGAAGCTGCCTTTTTCTTAGCCGCCATGCCAGACTCACTCCGTTGGGCAAACACTCGCAATTCTAGGTTTCGACGTCTCAGCTACAACTTCCATGATCAAATCATGGTGGCATTCGCAGATGCCTGCAAAACTGAACCGTGACTCCAAGAGAAATAATACTCGTTCACTAAAACAGAAAGTCTAACCGCTCACCCTCAAAAAGGCAGCGTGGTTGTGCCAGACTTTATTGCGACCGCGGTTCCGGGACGCACTGCAATTAAGAGAATACTGCGATTGAGGCAACAACACAAAGATGGCCCCGACACAAAGATGGCCTCGACACAAGCGATCCGGTGTCCCGAACAGATCACTACGAAAGTTGCGGATGGTGGTCCAAAATCTCTTGGACCAAAATACGAATGTCGTTATCGTATTCGCTGGCCAAGTCGCTTTTCACTAACTGACGATGAAACGCAGCTGCCCCGTGTTCAACCAAATCCGCCGCTTCCGCACTGGGAAATCGATTCATCGGATTCGGAGCAATCATTTGGTGAATAAAGCCCATCAGCAGATCATTACGAAGCACTTCATCAGGCAGCAAAGTCGTCAATCGGTTGGGCAAATCATGCTTAGCCGCAACCAAGCCCGCTAAGTTCAGCGACCGCTTAAACAGTCGCTGTCCAGCCAGTAGTTCGACCAGCACATAGCCCAAGCTGGCAAGGTCGCTAAGCGGGGTGCTGTCTTCACCCATCAAGACCTCGACCGCTGCGTATTCAGGCGAACAATTTAATCGATCGGGCGGTTCATCCGATTGAAATGCCGAACCAATGTCGATAATTTTAGCGTGCCCGCTGCGACGCAACATAATGTTCGCAGGCTTAATATCGCCATGCACGATACGATTGCGATGCAAAGCCGCCAAGGCCGCTAAACAATCACGCACGATCGACATGGCCACGCCAGCCTTAAAGCGCGGCTGGGTAAGCCCTTGGGTAAATAGAACTCGATCTAAGTACTGTTGCTGATCGGTCGGCATACGCTTGCTGGTCACAAGCAACGTGTTGGAACTTAACAGTTGCCGAAGGTCAAAACCCTCGACGAATTCCATGACCATGATTCGAACACGATTGCGGTCGATCATGTTCTGAACCACTAACAGATTTTCATGCTGAATGCGCGCAACCCGAGCGGCCACGGAGCTCATTCGCCGCATCGATTCATCGTAATCTTCCATTTTGGAATAACGTTCGGGCGAAAACAGTTTGAGTGCCACCGGCAGTGTGAAACCATCCGCACCCGGGCGCTCACACAGATAAACAACCCCCTGACCACCGGAACCCAAGCAGCGTACGAACTTGACGTGAGTCGTCCAACTGATCCTCTGACTTTTTCGCACAACTGCGAATTCGTCCATCAACTTTCCGCAAATCACATCCGTATCGTCACCCACTCGGGTCACATCGATGCCGTTAGCCTGTCGCCAGGAAACGGTTTGCGAATTGTCAATTTCGGGTTCAAACATTGGAAGCGCAGGCCTTGGTACTACCATTAATAATCAAAAAGAATGGGCGGGAACGGAAGACATCCAGCAAATAAAGAAAACCGGTTGTTGAGGGCACCTACTTACAATGATAGTTCCCTAAATCCTTTCGGGTCTACGCTAATCCCGCGAAAGTGTAGCGGTTTTCCAAGCCAAAGTTCGTGGCGGCCCAATATTTATATGGCGGAAAGCCTGAAATCGAAGAAAATCGTGCCAGCAGCCACGAAGCAGCGGATCGCTCAAAGCGGCGCCAAACCAACGGAAAATCAATTGCCTATCATGTTTCAAGGACTTAAATCTCTTCGCTACTGCCGTTTTTCACTGCTACTTTTTCTTTTTCTCAGCGGAGAGAAAACATGCTGGGCCATGTAAGCGGCTTCCGCAACCAATTGGTCCAAGCGATTGCGGAATATGGCAAATGCACCCAAAGAAGGTATCGCAACGATCAACCCCCCCACGGTTGTAATCAATGCCTGGTAGATACCCTCAGCAAGATCCGAAGCACTGGCGGTTCCTTGACTCTCGGCCACACGCTGAAACGCCAAAATCATTCCCAAAACCGTCCCCAACAATCCGACCATCGGTGCAATATTTCCAATGACGGACAGGTATTCAGCCTTACGATAAAGTCGCGCAGACTGCTCGGCCAAAGCGTCTTCCAAAGATTTTTCCACGCTCGTCCAACCAAAAGGCAGCTCTTCAATGCCATGCAATAGCACAAATGACAACATACTCGGCTTCTGCTGACACAATTCCGTCGCCTCTTCCGACTTGCCCGCCTGCAACAAATCCCTCGCTTCTTCCCCCAATCCACTGGGGATCAGTTCCGAACGCCTGAGGGTCAAGATCTGATCAATCACCAAATACACAGAACACAGCGATAAGGTTGCCAACAACAGCACAATGATGACCCCGATCGGACCGCCCGAAAAAATAACGGACAACCACCCGCCAGACGCCCCTTGGGTTCCAGCACTTTCTGGGTTAGCACCTTCGACTGACGGCAGGTTCTGCGGCGCAAATTCTGCAAGCAAACCCCTGGCGGTACTTGATTCGCCTGTGGACTCGCTAGCCAATAAATCGTTTGAATTGGGAATCAAGACCACGCCCACCAACAAGGCTACCCAGACCGTTAACCAATGACGCGGGTTCGCAAACAAAGACCAACCCGATAGAAAGTTCGCCGACCGTTCTACTTTGGAACGATTAAAGGCAACGCCCGCTTGTTCACCACGAGAATTACAGCGTCTAGCCTTCTGGAACTTACTTTCTACTGCGTGCGTCATGCTGATTTGCCACTCCATTAACA
>JBDNHU010000092.1:0-8844 GCA_041688615.1 Mariniblastus sp.
AGCAAGGAAATATTACTTTGACAATTTCAAGCAAGCAAACAAGTTCAAACCACTCAAATGGAACTGCGACTCCAAATCCACGACACAAGCCGATCTCAACTGCCCACCAAAGCAGTGGAAAGCAGTGTCCCAAGCTTCTGCCGTCTGGGTTCATCGGACAGGCGATTGCTTGCTCGTTCGCCGCGATCTTCGCTTTAGACGCAGCGAATTTGACCACTGCCTGCGGTTTTCCGGTTCAAGACGCGAACCCCTCAGCGAAGACTACCGCGGCAATCACTGACAAACCCAAACCTTGGAACCAGTGGCGTGGTCCCGAGCGCGACACCCAATTTTCCGGACCACAGTGGCCTAAGTCTATTGATGGGAAGAACTTAACGACCCTATGGCAAGCCAAGCAAGGTCCCAGCTACTCCGGCCCAATCACGGACGGCAAGTACATCTACAGTACCGAAACATTAGAAAAGAAGGAGGAAGTGGTTCGGGCGCTGGACCTGAAGACTGGCGAAGTGAAATGGGAGGCACGTTGGCCCGGAGCCATGCAGGTACCGTTCTTTGCCGCTTCCAATGGTTCATGGATCCGAAGCACGCCCGCTTGCGATGGAAAACGAGTCTTCGTGGTGGGAATCCTGGACACCCTCCATTGCTTGGATGCTGAATCGGGAAAAGAACTTTGGATGATCGATTTCGCAAAAGAGTATCAAACCGGCATGCCATCCTTCGGTGCGGTCTGCTCGCCGATGATGGACGAAAAACATCTTTACTTGCAAGCGGCAAACAGCTTCTTCAAACTTCGCAAAGAAGACGGCAAAGTTGTCTTCCGCACCATGGAAGAAAATGGCGGCATGATGAGCGGCGGTAGCTTCTCGTCTCCAGCATTCGCCAAGATGCAGGACAAGCAGCAGATTCTAGTGCAGTCCCGAACCAATTTGGCCGGCGTGGAGCCTGAAACTGGTCAAGTGCTTTGGCAAACTGAAGTTCCTAGCTTTCGTGGCATGAACATTCTGACACCAATCGAATTCGAGGATAGCGTTTTCACCAGCTCCTACAATAACCAATCCTATTTGTATCAGATCCCAGCTTCCAAGGGTGGTTCGTCAAATTCGAACAATGTGTCAACCGCTTGGTCCAGCCCCGCGAAAGGTTACATGTCGACTCCGACCGTGATCGACGGATACGCGTATATGTTATTGCAGAACGGGCGAATGGGCTGCCTGGAGCTAAAGACTGGCGAACGAAAGTGGACTTCCCCCAAGAGCTTTGGCGACTATTGCAGCTTTGTAACCCAAGGCGACAAATTCTTGGTGCTTTCGAACGATGGTGTGCTTCGCCTGGTTAAAGCCTCCCCCGATGACTGCGAAATCATTAGCCAGTATCAACTGCCTGGCATTACAGATTCGTGGGCTCATATCGGCATGGGCGTTACAGGCGACAATCAAATTCAAATCTACGTTCGATCGATTGACGCGATGACCGTGTTCAACTGGTCGCAGAACTAGGCGAAGCCATTGGCTGGCCTGGCGATAGCTTGAAATTCACGAAGCCTGCTGCGAATCATCGCGTAGTAGGCTTTTGTTTTTCTTGCTCCTAGCCGTGGTCACTGACCGGCCGTTGCGTCGGTCCAACCACCGAATAACGTCGCGGGAATTTCCACTTCGATTCGGGCAGCGTTCCCCTTGCCCCCTGATGGGAACACACCATCGCCTAACCTATGATTTAGGAAACATCGACGGCCTTCCTTTCCGCCAACAAGTGTGCCCCACTATGCCAGCGACCACGCATAAAAGTGAATACTCCGGTTCGCAACAGCTAATGCCGCCGGGAACAGGCAATTGGCGAGACACTTGGCACAAGATTATTTTCGAAGCAGACACGCCAAGCGGGAAAATCTTTGATTTACTGTTACTGGCCGTGATTACGTTTAACCTAGTGATCATCTGCCTGGAAACCGTTTCGCCCTGGGACCAACCACAATTTCGCAACACCTGGCTGTCAATTGAATGGACTTGTACGGCGCTGTTCACCATCGAATATATAATGCGACTGATGTGCGTAAAAAGACCCTTCCGATACGCCCTTAGCTTTTACGGCATCGTCGATATGCTTTCGATTTTGCCACTGTATTTGACGTGGCTGATTGGAGCACCGGCGCAATCGTTTGCCGTGATCCGAACACTTCGGTTATTGCGAGTTTTTCGAGTACTCAATCTGTCTTGGTTGGTCAACGAATCAGACGACCTTTGGCGATCAGTTTGGCAGGCTCGAGCCAAGGTGGTCGTCTTCCTGTTTGTTGTAATCGTGTCGGTCACAATTGCAGGGACGTTGATGTACGAAATCGAGGGTCGACATTTCGAATCCGATACGGGAACCATCCAGCAATTCGATTCCATCCCCAGTTCGATCTACTGGGCAATCGTTACCATGACCACCGTTGGCTACGGCGATATCGTCCCAAGAACGGCAGCCGGCAAAGCGGTATCCAGCGTGCTGATCTTGCTGGGCTACAGTTTAATCATTGTGCCAACAGGATTTGTGTCAGCAGAATTCGCAAAGAAGGGCTCGGCAGATTCTGATGCTGCGTCGCCTGATGCTTCTCTGCGATGCGATCTTTGCACCGGTGCCAGCCATGATAACGATTCAAAATTTTGCAAATTTTGCGGCCAGCGTCTCAAGCGAATTCTCGCGAATCCAAAACCTGTTGCCCCCATCGTGTGACCGCAAAAGAAAAAGCAGAATCGCAGGGAACGCCACCTTCGAGACCGAAATCCAAAGCGCCCTAGGCGGAGGATCCTACTTTAGCTGCAGTTCGCGTTGGTTGTGCTTGACCAAAGTCGGAGCAACAACCTTGATCGACTGTCCTTGCACAATCGCATAAATTTCAACATCGAAACCGTAACCGCCAAAGATTTCCACCGCATCTCGCCCGTCATTAGTTCGTAGCAAATTGAAAGGCTCCATTCGAACCCAAGAAAAACTGCCCCCCAGAACTTCTAAACTCAGGCTGGTCATCCAAAATATGACGTCCAACCAAAATAGTAATGCAAAAAACAAGCACTACAAATGACGTGTCGCTAAAAGTCTTCGTTGGTCTCATGACTTAATTCCTTTGCATGAATGACTTCCAACGCGGCATCCTATTTATCGCGCACACCCGACAGGCGGTCCAGATGACTTTGGCCCTTTAACGAAATAAAATCGAGACCGTTGCGCTCGAAAAATGGCTAAAGTGAATCCATCCACTTTTAACGCCATCCCACCGGATTACTCCCGGTCCAAGAAAAATGGTAATTTCCTGCTTGTGCTTCAGCCAGCCAACGAAGGAAACTACTCATCCTGCCAATTGACTTCTCACGCCCGGCCAACGAGTGCCGATTAAAGACACAAACGTCTGGACGATTTCAGAAGCAGCACCTAGGGGTTGGAAAAATTTGCGCTAGATAACGCATGAAGTGATACTTTAAATGTGCGGCAAACCGCCCCGGAAACACATGAGACATGACGCATGGCACAACGATGCACAAAGATCTTCACTATTCTGGTAAAGCAGCAAGCCGAACAAGCTGCCAAAATTTTTCGCGAACTCATCGCCGCCAAATGAAGTTGGACCGTAGGCTTCTTAGGAGCGTTGCCCCCAGCGCACCACAACCAATCACCATTGGCACCTGGAGATTAACCACTTGTCTTGTTTTACAGCACGCCAAGTGACCAACCGGTCGACGCCGGATTACAACCTATTGACATCATTGCAAGAATCCAGCGGTTGCTTATAACAGAATGGCCAATCGCGGACCGAATCCACAGAACTACCAGCGAAAAATGGGACCGTCATCCGACAGGCGGATCACTGGTTGTAGTCGATCGACGCCCTCAGTCACATTCACTGTTTCGGAATCCGACTTCTGTTCTACTTTGCGGACGTCATACTTGGCTAAATAACTTAGCGAACTTTCGGGACCTTTGAAGCCAAGACACTTCTCGCTCCAACCCAGTTGTTTTGAAATCATTTGGCCTTGATTCATATCAAAGCGAATGATCCCTTGGCTCAATTGCTGGATCAATTGCGACTCGACTCGAGGATCATCGACGGGTGTAAGGACTTGAGTATCAAAGCTAACCAACGCAATTCCGTCACTGACCCGCTGCAACCGATACTCGATTCTTGTTCGTATCGACTTGTGGATGCCGTCGGGTGTCTTTACTCCGATACTACCCGGTGAATGCCAAGCGTCACCGATCCGAACACTATGACCTGGCAAGGGCATTGTTATATTACCAACACCAAATTTCACGTTGTAATAGACTTCCTTACGGTCAATCACTTTTCCTTGCGGATCAATTTTGTAGGTAGCCATCGGAACACCCAACCAATCAGCAAAGCTACGATAAACCTCGGGGACTTCGCCGCGATGCTTTCGTGAATCGTACGTGATCGGGTCGTTCTGATCCGTCTGCTGCCACATCACTGCTGACTTCAGAGTCAATGCAATCGTCGTATTTCCTAACGTGTCCACGTCCGTCACTTGCCACTGCAACATTGATAGACTTCTAGACGCACTGGTTTCTTCATCGACCTGTACCCGAGTGTCCGTGGTTGCCGTATGTTCCACTCGCCACAAAATCGTCTCGCCTTCGGTGAACGTATATTTCAGATCAAACTTCTGATTGTTTTCCAACCGCTTGGCAGCCTGTGACAAGCGGGAAAGCATGTCCTTTTCATCCATCGGCTGTCCAGGCGTATCGATTTCCGCCGAGGCTTCCTCCGCCGAATTGCCCTGGGAATCGGTAACAACCGGCTTCAAGGGTTGAAGAACCTGCCCTACAGCGGATCGACCCAACGTCGCCAATGCGATCAAAAGTATCGAAAACACCAAAAAATTACGAACAACGAGGCAACCCATGGATTCCATCCCAAAACAAAATCAATACTTGGTCGATACGCAAAAACGGTACAAAAACCGCGATCGAATTGACAGTCTTTCTAGACATGACCCATTATTCAGAATTCACCCCGCTGGACCAATACTGATCCCCGTACGCCCCAAAATGCTATCACTTTGACCGCTCAAAGCCTCGCCTTCCTGGAGACAAACCTGATCGCAGTTGGGCTGGCCTGAATTGCCGTGCCAAGCCAAACCCGTACCCCTCCTGCCCTGCTGCCCTGCCTAATCTCACCACTTCTACGTGCGTCTTCGTGGCGGCCCGCGGCGTTATCGCAAGCTTCCATGCCTGAGTCACCCAATGCCGTGCCGTGCTCGCAGATCACATCACCGACCGCCAACCTAAAATTCCAGTGGCGGAAGGAACGCCCGACAGGTTTGCGTGCGAGTGGGTTACTCCTGAAAGACGTGCAATTCTCTTGGCTTATGATTATAATCCTAGCCCGGCCGGCGGTAACCATTCCCGGGCAAGTAACAAGTTTGAGCAACGGATAACTTCCCAATCACCGGGCTTCCTGCCAATTTAAGTTTGCACCATTTCTCCTAGAGGATTTTTTCGATGGCATCACATCGCCAAACCACGCGTCGCCGTTTTCTGCAGGCAACCGCCGCAACAGGTGCCGCCGCATTCTTTTGCCCATCAACCGGATTCGCGACTGGATATCAATCGCCCAATGACCGTCCTGTTTTTGCCACGATCGGCTTAAGAAACCAAGGCTGGACGATCACTCAAAAATCATTCAAATTTGCTGACTTTGCAGCCTTGGTCGATGTCGACCAAACCGTACTGGGTACGAATGTAGAGAATGCTGAAAAGGCACAAGGCAAAAAGCCGGATGCCTATAAAGATTACCGAAAGGTTTTGGACCGCAAAGACATTGACGCTGTGATGATCGCCACGCCCGACCAATGGCACACCAAGATCGCGGTCGAAGCCATGTATGCGGGCAAGGATGTCTATTGTGAAAAACCATTGACACTGACGATCGCTGAAGGAAAGTTGATCGAAAAAGTTGTCAAAGAAACCGGTCGTGTTTTTCAAGTTGGCACGATGCAACGATCCGAATGCGATTCCAGATTCCTGCAAGCGGTGGCTCTAGTCCAAGCCGGTCGCATCGGGACGGTCAAGAAGGTGACTTGCGGTATCAATGGAATGGATGCTTCACCGCTGATTCCAGTCGTACCCGTTCCTGAGGGTCTGGACTGGGATTTCTGGCTGGGGCCAGCCCCGAAGGTCGCTTACCGTTCGTTGCCTGAAATGCGAGTCGGCTATGGCGGAGGCGTACCGCTGCACAGCAATTGCCACTACGCCTTCCGTAATTGGCACGAATATTCGGGTGGTAAATTGACCGACTGGGGTGCGCACCATGTCGATATCGCATGCTGGGCTTTAGGTGCCAGCGACACCGGGCCAAGCAAGGTAACCCCTGTCAACTTCAAACTGCCTGTCGACTATAAAGATGGATTTCCTGTTGTCGACGACCAGTACAACGCGGCAACCGCGTTTAACATCAAAGTCGATATGCCAAACGGGGTTGAAATGCTAATTACCAGCGAAGGTGACAATGGCATCCTAGTCGAAGGCACCAAAGGGCGATTCTTCGTCAACCGAGGCAAGATTGTCGGGAAACCAGTTGAAGATCTGGTAAACAATCCGTTGCCAGAAGACGCGATCGAGTCGCTTTACGGTGGTCCTATCTGTGAAAACCATACCGCTAACTTTACCGAAGCAATGAAGTCTCGTAAGCAACCGATCTCAGATGTCTGGACCCATAACCGAATGTTGGAAATCTGCCACTTATCGAACATCGCGATGCGATTGAATCGAGAACTTAATTGGGACCCAACCCAACGGGAAATCGTCGGCGACGCCCAAGCCAATTCATTTTTGTCTCGCGAAAACCGAAAAGGCTTTGAAATCAACATGTAAGCCAGACTGATTTGCTTAAAGGTACGGGGTTTGATTGGGAAACCGTCGAACTTTGTTTCGGGGTAATTCCCTAAAGCGAACCGAAAACACTCAGCTACGCTGCCCGAATGATTTCATTCGTTTCTAGGCTGATCAAGAATACTTGGTCAGCCTTTTTTTGCGCCCCTTAAACTCTTGAACTAACATTCATTACAGGGATTTGATGCGAAACCAGTTCCGTCTTCCCATTGAAACCGCAGCCCGCCAGTCCCACAGTTTTGCATGGAAGCACGGTTCAAGTGCTAGAGTCTGAATCAAACAGACCACAACTTTGAAAAATCTGCCAGAGTTTTTTTCTAACCACTGCAAAATAAAGTTAAATTCGGTTAGAAGCCTGGCCCAATAGAAATAGATTATCGACATCCCGATGTGGTGCATTGGGTTGCGGGTCGGGACAGGTGGCATTTTGTAGACACTAACCCGATCCTGGGGAAAGTAAGTCGGCAGCGACTGGTCTTCGCTGGGTGGTTCCAGCAAGAATCGCCTTTCCCCAGCAGTCCAAAAACCCACCCCCCCATTATGACGTAATCTCCGCAAATAATTGACTTTCGCAGGTGCGGGCATTACAAATGTAAAGTCGATTCGAGGTCGATTCGAGGTCGATTGAGTCACACAAGAGGCAGACGCCCAGCACAAGTTACAATTCGTCGGGCAAGTCACGACGTTTTTATGGATTCTAATAAGGACCTAGCCAAAATCACCACGAGTGTTGAGCACCATCGAAACATCGTATCCAACGAATGTCATATCAAAGCGAGGTGCCGAACCAGGGAAATTCATGAAGTCGAAAATTTTATCCCGCAACCGTTGCGCTATGACACTGGTGGAATTGCTGGTAGTGATTTCAATCATTGCCATCTTGTTAGGCTTGCTGTTACCTGCGGTTCAGCAAGCCAGAGAGGCGGCCAGAAATTCGTCTTGTTCAAATAACCTGAAGCAATTGTCTTTAGCGATGCTCAACTATGAAAGTGCTCGCCAAGCCTTTCCTCCCGGTTTTAGCTCGCCCGCGATGACAATGTGGTCGGGTTATCTGTTGCCGCATCTGGAGCAAACCAACTTATACAACACAATCGACACCAGCGGTCCTTGGGCAGGGCCGCTGGCTAAGCAAGCGAACATCGACTCTTTAGCAGCGGTGCTAGTAATGTTCCGATGCCCGACGGCCAGCCCCCCCAATGTTCAGTTTGACGCTTTAGCACAAGCCAACCGCGGCCCCTCTTCGTACTTGGCCGTCAGCAGCGGCGCCCTTGATCGCGAATCAGGCGACCTACCTTGGGCGGGGCTCAATCGCGAGCAACAGTTCCCAGAATCAGACGGTATCTTTTACTTAAACAGCAAGACTCGAGTGGCTGAAATCACCGACGGATTGTCCAACACGGTTTTGGTAGGCGAAGCTTTTGTTGACCAAGAGATTAAAGGGCTAGACGCGGCAGGGAATGAACAAAAGATCGACCACTGGTACGTTGGGTCAGCTGAACTTCTGTCCTACGAACAGGCGGACGCGGTCAGCTATTATTCAAACGAAGTATCCGAATGCCTAGGTTCAACCGGATGCGTGATCAATGCTTTCCAACTGGAAGACGCTCCCTTTGACTGGAAAGAACTAGGATTTGGCAGTCTGCATGCCGCAGGCGTCAACATGACCTTTGCAGACGGGCACGTCAGACGGATCTCTGAAGACGTTGCTCCCCCAGTGTGGTCAGCGATGGGCACGCGAAAGGGACGGGAAATTCCGTTGGAAACCAACTGACTTAGCGAACGTGCTTGCGGACCGAGTTCACAAAACTAAAACCGGGGTTCACAAAATTCAAACCGGGGTTACAAAATTCAAACAGGCATACCTTGTTAGGGTTTACGTTCTTCATGGTGCCGAAATAGATCACCGGCCCAACCAAACTTGTCTCTTAACGTCAAGTAATAAGAATAGCCACTAACTTCAAT
>JBDNHU010000093.1:0-16568 GCA_041688615.1 Mariniblastus sp.
CCAATCAGTCGGTTGCGCTTCGTGCCATCAACTGGAATTGGATTCTCAACTTTTGGTGTCCACTTCGGTATCCGCTGCCAAACCGTTGAAGGCAGTCGCCCCTGAAAAGGGCTGCTTGGCTAAGGTCTATTCTGACAGCAAATCGCCAAAATTTGAACTCAGTGATTTCCAAATCAAGTGCATTGCCGCTGCGATTTCATCATTGAACCAACCCGCGCAGGTCCCAACCACTTTGGCTAAATCTGACGACATCAAGGTCCACGAGAAGTTGCTGACTTTGAATTGTTATTCATGCCACAATCGGGAGTACGGCGACGATATTCTTTACGGTGGCGTTGTTGATCTGTCGGGTTTATCAGACGAAGTATTTGGACGCGAAAAATGGTTCACCAGTAATCAACAAGAGATGGGTGATGAAGGCCAACACCCGCCGTCGCTAAAATCTGTCGGATCCAAACTCAAGACCCCGTGGTTAAACCACGTGCTATCCAACGGTGCAAAGGATCGTCCGTATATGTTGACTCGGATGCCAAAATTTGGTGACGACAACTTGGTCGATTTGGCCAAGGAATTGATCGGTGCTGATCGCTTGGAGAACGTAGTTACCGTTCAGCCGATCGAAGATGAAAAGACCACCAAGGCCCACGGTCGCTTCTTTGCCGGCGAGGAAGCCTTGTCATGCATCAAGTGCCATACCTTCGGTCAATATAGCGCGTCCGGAATCCAAGCGATTTCATTAACTACAATGAACAAGCGATTGAACAAGGATTGGTTCCAAGCGTATATGCTTCGTCCATCCACTTTCCGCCGCGGTACTCGGATGCCCGAATCGTGGCCTAGTGGTAAATCGTTCTATCCAGAAATATTGGAAGGGAACGCAAATTTGCAGATCGACGCCATTTGGCAATTCCTTTCTGACGGTGAAGATGCCGCCAAACCTAAGGGACTGGTCAAGTCGCAGATGGAGCTTCAAGCGGTGAAGTCACCCAAAATGTATCGCAATTTTATCCAGGGTGCGGGTCCCCGTGCCATTGGCGTAGGCTATCCCGAAGGTGTCAACCTTGCCTTCGACGCTCAACTAGGCCGTATGGCCTTGATTTGGCAAGAAAATTTTATTGATGCATCGCTGCACTGGAACGGACGCGGCCAAGGTTTCCAACCGCCGCTCGGTGAAAACGTCCTCAGTTTCCCCGAATCGATGGCCATGTCCAATTCAGGCACCCTGGCCCAGAAGTCGGCAAAAGATGCATGGCCCCAAAATGCGATCAACAAGAATGACTACCGCTTCATGGGGTATGTCTTTGACGGCCAGCGCCGTCCGACGTTTCAATATCAAGTCGGCCAGGTGGAAGTCTTGGATCAACCCATTCCTGTTGCGACTGATGGGCGAATCGGATTGAAGCGGCAATTCACGCTTTCAGCGAACGCAAAAACGGTACTTTTCATTCGTGCGGCCGTTGGGAAATCGATTGTCCACGATGCGAACACCGCAACCATTGATGGCCAACTGAAACTATCCTTCACAGGGCCTGCCACTCTCAATGTGCAGGACTGCAGCGAAGGACGACAGTTAATTGTCACCGTAGAAGTAGCCGCCTCTGACACCGAAGTGACAATGACTTACGATTGGTAATCCAGAATTTTCCTAACAAACTGCGAGTGCTAAATTGGCAGGTGACCGTCCCAAGCTACATCATTCGTTTCAATTGGATCTGGCATCTTTAAACATGCAGTGCCTGGCCACTTCTTCATTTGCCCTAGGGTTTGACGACATGAAAACTACCCACCTTCGTTTGCGAACGGATCACAAATTGACGCTTAACCTCTTTGCTAAGTACTGCGTTTTGGGCCTACTTGGTTTTGCGATCGCACTCGTGGCTAGCCAACGGACGACGTTGGCGCAGAAACCGACCGTCGCCAAAGATGGTTCGATCGGCGATGAATATTATCGCATCCGAACGATTCCGACACCCAGCGACGTGGTCTTCGAAGTCGGTGCGATGGAATTCTTTCCTGACGGGCGTCTTGCCGCATCGTCTCGCCGCGGTGATGTCTATGTGTTCACCGACCCACTCAACCCAGATCCAAGTAGAATTACATCCAAACTGTTTATGGACGGTCTGCACGAGGTCCTGGGTTTGTCTTTTCGCGATGGATCAATGTATGCCACGCAACGTGGTGAGGTTACTCGATTGGAAGATTTGGACGGTGATGGCTTGGCCGATGTTTGCCAAACCGTTAGCGATGGGTGGGGTATCGATGGCGACTATCATGAATACGCATTCGGGTCAAAATTCGATAAGAACGGTGACCTTTGGGTAACCCTGTGCCTAACTGGTTCGTTCAACAGCAACAGCCTATTTCGTGGCTGGTGTTTGCGAATCTCGCCGGATGGAACCGTGACTCCGACGTGCAGCGGCATTCGGTCACCCGGCGGTATGGGAATCAATGTCGATGGCGAAATGTTTTACACGGATAATCAAGGACCTTGGAATGGAACTTGTGGATTGAAATGGTTACGTCCAGGTTCGTTTCAGGGTCATCCCGGCGGCAATAAATGGTACAAAGAAGCCAACGCTTTGGGACCTCGGCCGAAAGATCCAATTAGCGGTTCACGAATTATGGCACAATCGGAACTGATTCCCGAATTGGAACCCACCGCAGTCCTGTTTCCGTATGGCAAGATGGGTCAATCCGCAAGTGGCATCGTATGTGACACATCGGCTGGAAAATTCGGTCCATTTGAAAATCAGATGTTTGTGGGCGACCAAACCTTTAGTTGGGTCATGCGAGTTGATTTGCAAAAAGTGAATGGGCATTACCAGGGTGCTTGTTTTCCGTTTGCTGAAGGTTTCGGCTCGGGCAATCTTGCATTACATCAAGCTGCTAATGGGATGATGTTTGTGGGCGGAACCAATCGAGGCTGGGGGTCGCGCGGATCCAAACCTTTTGCGTTGGAAAGACTGGAATGGACCGGCAAGATGCCTTTTGAGGTCTTGAACATGAAAGCGACTGCCGACGGTTTCGATCTTCGGTTCACCGAACCAGTAGACATTAAAACCGCTGAAGACCTGAAGTCCTATTCGATGCCAACTTATACTTATATCTATCAAGAGAGTTACGGTAGCCCCGAGGTCGATCAAGTCGAGACCAAGATTACAGGTGCAGAAGTATCCAAAGATGGCCGCCTAGTGCATTTGACCGTCGACAAAATGCACGTGGGACATGTTCACGAATTGCATCTTGATGGCGTTCGTTCCAAGGATGGAAAGCCACTTCGAAATGCGGTTGGATATTACACACTGAACTTCATTCCGCAGTAACGCTTGCCAAATCGCGCTGCCCTGTGATCAATCGCCCCTATCTTGGGCGTGTTTGCGTCTGATATGAAAGTCACAGGGCGAGCGGCAGCAATCAAGAGTAGTCTGCGATTGGAACAGAGCCCCCAAAGCACCGGCAGGTCTCACTGACTGGCAGGTCTCACCCACCGGCAGGTCTCACTCACCGGCAGGTCTCACTCACCGGCAGGTCTCACTCACCGGCAGGTCTCACTGACTGGAGACGCACTCGTAACGGACTCCTCGCTCCACCGCCTGCCTTCGCTGGACAATAAGAACTTTGGTGTACAATTCGAACCACTCCCGCTAGAACGAACATTGTACCCGAAGGATTCCCCATACTGCATCCACTATCTCTGAACTGCAAACCCGCGATTGCTGGACTTCATGCGACGGTCGCAAGTGCTGGAATCCTGTTTGCGACATTGCTTCTCTTATCAATTTCTCTCACTCGGGTCGCTAGTGCAACTGCCATCCAAAGCGATTCCCTTTCGATTGTACCTGCCCCCAGACAGGCCAAGATCACCAGCGATTGCAAGGGCTACGTCTTTGATTCCTTTTCCAAGATGACCGAAATCCAGGTCTTCCATTCCAGGTCTTCCATTCCAGGTCTTCCATTCCAGGTCTTCCATTCCAAGAATTGACGGTCCTGGTAATCGGCAAACCGATCAAGTCTCCAAGCCGCTCACCCCAAACGCCATCCGGTTACTGAATCAAACCAATCCAGCGGACACCGGTAGCGGAAGCGTTCTTTACCAATCACGTCACGATTTGGCCAAAAAAAAGAAGCCACGACGCAGATGCGTTAGGCTCCTTCATTTATGACCGCTATTTAATTGCCCACTTCCCGTCGACCCGGTTTCCTGTAGCCCCGGTTTCCTGTAGCCCTGGTTTCCTGTAGCCCCGGTTTTCGACGGACCAAGTTGACGGACGACCAAGTTGACGGCGAACTCTGCTCTTCTAATTTCTATAAGCTGGCCAGCAACGCATTTAGCGTTGGACTAGGTCGCATGGCTGCGGACGTCTTTTGGTAGTCTGGACGATAGTAACCTCCGATATCTACGGGAGTCCCTTGAGCGTCATTCAGTTCACCAATAATCTTCGCCTCATTGGCTTGCATTTCTGCAGCCAATCCCGCGAAACGAAGCTTCAAGCTTTCACTTTCCGCTTGGTCGGCCAGTGCCTGCGCCCAATACATTGCCAAGTAGAAATGGCTACCACGGTTGTCCAATTCTTTCACTTTTCGCGATGGCGATTTGTCAGCATCCAAAAATTTGGAGGTTGCTTGGTTCAATGCGTCGGCGACGACTTTGATTTCATGGTTGCCACTCTTGCATCCAGCATCTTCCAAAGAGACCGCCAGGGCCAAAAATTCACCCAGGGAATCCCAACGCAAGTGTCCCTCTTCCACAAATTGATGGACGTGTTTGGGAGCCGATCCCCCGGCCCCGGTTTCATACAATCCACCACCATCCAGCAGCGGCACGATTGACAGCATCTTTGCACTGGTACCCAATTCCAAGATCGGAAATAGATCCGTCAAGTAATCACGTAGAACATTGCCTGTGACCGAAATGGTATCCTGGCCGTCCTTCGCCCGCTGGCAACTGGCTTGGGTCGCCTGGGCTGGGGCCATAATCTGGATGTCCAAGCCAGCGATGTCGTGTTCTGGCAAGTACTGCTTCACCTTCTGGATCAAATTCGAATCGTGGGCCCGGTTTGAATCCAGCCAGAAAATTGCGGTATTGCCGGTCGCCTTAGCCCGTACCACTGCCAACCGTACCCAATCGCGAATCGCAATATCCTTAGTCTGACACATTCGCCAAATATCACCTTGTTGTACCGAATGCTCGATCAAGGTACTGCCATCATCGGCTAACACTCGAACAACGCCATCGGCTTCGACTTCGAACGTCTTATCGTGTGAACCGTATTCTTCTGCTTTCTGCGCCATCAAGCCAACATTCGCAACGCTGCCCATCGTGCTTGGGTCAAACGCACCGTTCTTTTTGCAAAAGTCGATAGTGGCTTGATAGATGCTGGCGTAACATCGATCTGGGATCAACGCCTTGGTATCATGCAACTTACCATCGGAACCCCACATCTTCCCGGACGACCGAATCGCCGCGGGCATCGAAGCATCGATAATCACGTCGCTTGGCACATGCAAATTGGTGATCCCCTTATCCGCGTCCACCATCGCCAAATCCGGACGACTTTCATACGCCGCCGCCAAATCGGCCTTAATTTCCTGTTGCGCTGCCGCAGACAACTTTTCCAACTTGGCATAGACGTCGCCCAAACCATTGTTCGCGTTGACCCCGATCTTGGCAAACAGAGTGGCGTGCTTTTCAAAGACGTCCTTGAAGAACACTTTGACCGCGTGTCCAAAAATGATCGGGTCCGAGACCTTCATCATCGTTGCCTTCATGTGCAACGACAGCAGCACACCACTGGATTTGGCATCCGTGATTTCATGCTCAAGATATTCTCGCAACGCACTGACACTCATGACCGAAGCGTCGATCACTTCGCCTTGGATCAGTTTCACTTCTTTTAGCGTCTTTGCAACGCCTGCCACATCTTCAAACTGGATAGTCACCTTCTGATCGTTTTCCATCACATATGATCGTTCGCTACCGAAGAAATCCCCATCGGTCATCGAAGCCACATTCGTCTTCGAATCGGCGGACCAAGCACCCATCGAATGCGGATTCTTCTTGGCGTACTCTTTCACAGGCGCCGCCACTCTTCGATCCGAATTCCCTTCGCGAAGCACAGGGTTCACGGCACTACCCAACACTCGAGCGTACTTGGCTTTCACCTCTTTTTCGGCTTCGCTCTTGGGATCTGCTGGGTAGTCGGGAAGGGCAAACCCTTGACTTTGCAATTCCGAAATGGCAGCCACCAACTGAGGAATTGAAGCCGAGATATTTGGCAACTTCACGATATTCGCCTCAGGAGATTTGGCCAAAATGCCCAAGTCCGCCAAGGCGTCCACCTGCTTCTGGTCGTCGGTCAACACTTCCGAAAAGTTCGCCAGGATCCGGCTGGCTAACGAGATATCTTTTTCTTCGATCTCGATGCCTAAACCATTGGTAAACGCTCGGATGATTGGCAAGAAAGAATGGGTCGCCAAGGCGGGAGCTTCATCAGTGATGGTATAGACGATTTTCGCAGACATTCGCTTACTTTTCTCTAATTGGACGCGTTTATAATTTACCTTCTACGGCGAACCAAATTGTACAACAAATGAAAAACATATCGAGTCATGAGAATCAGATTCTGGTCAGCCGAAGAAGGATGCGGCTGGCTAAATTGACATTTTCAAACAAGCTTTCGAATTCGCTTTAACAAGAAAAGTTGGTGCCACCGGTACATCTTTGCCCCGTGGGTTTGAAGAGATTACCGGTTCCGATTCGGGCCGCGCACACGATGCCCCAACCCACTTGACTCCAGCAAGATGATTGGCACCGTTCAAGCCCGGAGCATGTGTATTTTTTATGGGCACTACAGACTGCGAATTCGTTCCAAAGCGTCCAGTGTCGCTACAATATCGGCGGGCAACGGGGCGGTGAAACTGATGGGCTTTCCGGTGGTCGGATGTTGTAAGGAAATCTTTTGTGCATGCAAAGCCTGGCGATTCAATAATGCCGTCGCATCATCGGCAGCGCATTGGTCGGTTTTCCCATGCAACATCGCTTCGGTAATGCTGGCTCGACCACTATAAAGTCGATCGCACAAAATTGGGCAACCAATATGAGCCATATGCACGCGGATTTGATGAGTGCGTCCCGTTTTGGGGAACACCTGGACTACCGCAAACCCTTTAAACCGTTTGACCACCTTGAACAACGTTTCTGCTGCCCGGCTAGTTTCATGGTTCTCACGCACCGCCATCCTCTCACGCTGATACGGGTGCTTGCCGATCGGTTGGTTGACAAGATCTTGATCGTAAGTGGGCGGAGGCGAAACAATGGCAAAGTATTGTTTTTGAACTGTTCGCTGTTGAAACTGTTCCACCAAAGCCATGTGAGCTTGATCCGTTTTCGCCACCAAGATCACCCCACTGGTGTCTCGATCCAAACGGTGAACAATGCCCGGCCGAGTCGCCCCCCCAATGGCACTTAATTGGGCAAAGCGAAACAACAATGCACTGGTCAACGTGCCTCGCCAATGCCCCTTGGCGGGGTGAACCACCATGCCCGCAGGCTTGTTGACCACAATCATGGCTGCGTCTTCATAGATAATGTCCAATGCGACATCTTCACTGCGTTGATCCACTTGTAACAGTTGAGGCGGAACGGTGAAGCGAATCTTTTGCCCTTCATACAAGCGAAACGAAGGCTTGACCACCTTTTCATCAACCCAAACGTATCCATCCGAAATCGCTTTCCTCAGTTTGACTCGGCTAAATTCCGCAAACACTTCTGCCAAGAAAATATCGATACGTTTCTCTTCGTTCTTGGCGTCAATTTCGAAATCAAACACCACACCTTCAGCCGCTTCGGCACGAGGAATCGGCAGAGGAATGTCGACTTGATTCAAATCGATCGGCAAATCTTCGTCTAGTTCCACTTCGGCGACGGGTGCTTCGCCGCTACCACCCAACATTTGATCGGAGGGGATTTCATCCAGCGAACGCGGCTCCAATTCCTGTTGTTCATCAGGATTGGTCAGGTACATCTGTCTTTTTGACTTACGGCGGCTCAAGTATTCAATCCTTAGCAAGGTTCCCGTTCTCACGGTCTGGCTTGACGCCCCAAATTGGACCTCAACATTTCGAGAACGGAGACATAACGGCGAACATGATCTCTTTTTCGAACTTCAAAACAGGCGAGTGGATCAAGGGTGCTGATTCCAACTCCACAGCCACCGCCAGGCTAGTACAGGACCAAAACCGGGCAAATAGGCAGCGAAAACCACGGAAATGGCCGGTTAGTTGTGGCGTGGCTGATAGTCTACAACGAATCCTAATTCTTCGTCAGACTTAAATGGGGCAACAACCTCTAGAGCCACTACTGGAGTGCCCTGCCCTACAATCGCAGATTCAGAAAGTTGGAACCCGGACGATGAACCACTATTCGCTAAAAGGCGAAGTCCACTTGGTGTCATTGGCCAGAGTTTCGACGCGATCACCACCTTGAAGTGTTTCACAGATTGAATAAAGATTTCAGACCTAAGAAAAGCTGGAACAAATTGAAACGTCCATTCAATTAGACTCTGAATGACTCGTTTGCCTGTTCGCTTGTTGCGTGCCCAACCGCTGGGTTTTCGCAGATTCGCGATTCGGGCAATTTTCGATTCATGCATTTCTCAACGGTCCGCGGTCAAGATGTTGTTGTCTGTTATGCTCAAAGCCCAACGTGGTGGGGATGCCTAAATTAAGAGGCTGAGTGACAGTTCTCGGATTGCGGTACCTTTTGCTACAGTCCTTCAATTTGATTCGCTTTGGACCCAAGGCGTTTCCAAATCGTCCCTCTACGGTTGCGTGAATCCAATGCGAAAAAGTTATCGAGTCCAATTTAAAAACTTCCGCGGTGAAATGTTGTGCGGTATTTTGGATACTTGCGATACGCCCAACTATTATGCGATTTTTTCACATTGCTTTACGTGCAGCAAAGACCTGAAGGCGATTGTCCGAATCAGCCGACACCTGGCCGAAGCTGGAATTGCGGTCCTTCGATATGACTACACCGGGCTGGGCGAAAGCGCAGGAGAATTTGTTTCAACCAATTTCACCACGACTTGCCAGGACACCATCAAAGCCGCTGAATTTCTAGCGGAAAATTATCAACCACCCAAATTGCTGATCGGACACTCGTTGGGTGGCACCGCGACCTACCAAATTGCGGATCAGATCCCATCCGCCTGTGCCATTGCAACAATCGCGTCTCCCAGTTGCACCACTCATCTCTCGAACTTCTTGGCCGCCAGCGATCCTGCGATCGATGCCAAAGGCCAAGGGACCGTAAACATTGGCAATCGACCGATACCCATTACCGGTCAATTGATGGACGATCTTCGCAGCCAATCGATCCCTGATCGTATTCGATCTTTGGCTTTGCCCCTGCTTTTGATCCACTCGCCTCAGGATCAAACCTTGGGGTACTTTCACAGTTTAGACGCGTTGCGTTGGACCGAAGGTCGCAGCAGTCTGCTGACGTTACCCGGCAGCAACCATTTGCTGACCGATCAACCAGCCGACCTAAGACTGGTTGCCCAAAGTATCACCGCCTGGGCAGATCGTTTCTGCCTACCCATCGATTAGGTACCGGAAAAGCTACCCTTTCGAGCAACCCCGATGTTGGCAAGTACTGATGTTGGCAAGTACTGATGTTGGCAAGTGCTGATTCTAGTGAGTCCTGGTTTTGGGTCGTTTCGGTGCATTCCCATTGGATCGGAGCACTCGATGGGCGTCAGCCGTGCCAGACAACCGTGCCAGACAACCGTGCCAGACAACCGTTCCAGATAACCGAGCACCCTTGGATGCAACCAACTTTTGGCTTGGTGTCGCGAGCGCCAGTCAAATCTTGCCGGATTTTCTCAATTTAATCGGAGCCTTAATCCGTCACTCCGCACTAAGGAACAATCTAAGACATTTAGGCTCCAATACGGGCAAAAGAAGCCCCTGAAGGTGTTGTTTGAGCGGAAGTCTTCGCCCGACAAGGACTATTCAACGACTGGTAGAACGGGAACAATATAGGGGTCGTGCAGAGAACCCGTTGGTAGAAAACGCGATTCCTGTTGGGATTCAACTTGGCGAAAACAACTCTATGAGTATAAGTTTTAACTGGTGAATTTGTTTCTGGTAAACCTATGCAACCAAGGCAGTCTTGATTGGTGCGAAGTTAAGATTGAGAAGATTCGAGTGTTATTGGAAAAATACTCGAATCAATAGAACCCATTCAGGATTCCGTATGAAGGTTGATTCGAACTGATTAATCCCAAGCAATTTTTAAATTTCAAGGCAAACTATGAATTTCAAGGTTGGTTGGGTTCGACGTCAGCGGACTTGATGATCCCTTGCGAACAAAATGCGAATTAGTGATGCGAACAATTCCGAGGAGCGAACGGTCTTCAACAGGATCGGCTTCAGCAAAAGCTGTTGGTGTACGATTGCCCGTAACCTGATGCTTCGCACAGAATCGGATTCTTGCATTGGATCGATCCTCGAAAAATTCCAGGCCCGGCTAAAACCGTTCCAGGCCCGGCCAAAGTTTGGTCAAGTTTGAATCTGTTAGTTTTAGACTCAAGAAATTTCGCGAAGCAAACCTTTGGTTCGCTGTAATAAAAGCAAATCTAATTTATGTCCGAAGTTACGATCGATAAGATCCATCCGAATATCGTTTTGCCACTCTTTGGCGCGCGTGACCAGCATTTACGTCGAATCCGAGACCACTTCGAAGTCGAGATTACCCATCGCAATGGCTCGATCAAAATTGTTGGTCATGAAGACAAAGTTCAGCAAGCGGCAGACGTTCTCCAACGCTTGAAGAAGTATGTAGAAAAGTACGGGTCATTAACGCCTGACGCCTTCGACCAAACCATGGCTCAAGTCACCGGGCAACCCAAGACAAGTTTTACCAAGCCGATCGAAACCGCTCAAATTGCCTCCCCCATTCGTCCGCGCACGCCCGGCCAAGCCGAATACATTGAAAAAATTCGCAACCACGATCTAACTTTTGCCATTGGACCAGCCGGTTGTGGAAAGACTTACTTGGCGGTCGCGATCGCACTAGAAGCCTTAAAAAGCCGACAAGTCAAAAAGTTAGTCCTGGTTCGCCCAGCAGTGGAAGCGGGCGAGAGCCTTGGCTTTTTACCTGGCGATTTGCTGCAAAAGATTCACCCGTACTTGCGACCGTTGCTGGATGCGATTCACGAAATGATGGGCTTTGAAGCGGCCCAACGTATGATGCAATCCGAGGTGATCGAAGTGCTGCCGTTGGCTTACATGCGTGGTCGAACGTTGAACGATGCTTTTATCATTTTGGATGAGGCTCAGAACTCCACCGTCACTCAAATGAAGATGTTCTTGACGCGAATGGGGCAAAATTCGAAAATTGTGGTTGCCGGTGACACGACTCAAGTGGATCTACCACGGGGTACCAACAGTGGCCTGTTCGATGCGATTCATCGGTTGAAGAACGTGAAGGGGATCGCCCTGTCTCGATTGTCGGATGTGGATATCGTTCGGCATCCCCTGGTGCAGAAAATTGTCCTAGCTTATGAACAGTCCACCGAACGTGATCAAGCCAAACTTCGCGAACTCAAGCCCGGCACCCGAATCAAAGACAATTCAGAAGAATAGATGAACGGACGGTTCCAATGGTGCCTGCAGACAGACGGAGGCGGGAACATCCAAGGTTTCATTACCAATGGTTGCGGTTAGTTTATCCAATCGCAACCGATGGAAACAACCGTAAACGTAAGTAAGAATCAGAAACTGAACCCGCGTATTTTTTTTTGTAGAAACTGGGCTTAAGGGTGTTATGATTTGCGATTCCCATCGCAGGCCGAGCACCTGGTGACCGCGTACGGTCTTTTCAACCTTGTTTTACTTTAGATCAACGTTTTGCTAGGTGCTAATTATGGCTTCCGGTGGTTCGAGACGATCACGAATCGTCCCGATACACGATCAGGCTTCTGTTTGGAATCGGGCCAATCGGCTTTGGCATTCGGGCGACCTTTGGGGCCGCTTAGGTTTGGCCCTGATATGCATGTTTTTGACTTGGATTTTGACCGAAGGTTGGAAATTACCTTTTCCATTTCGTAGCAACTCGATCCCTGTCGAAACCCGCTACGCTCGTGTTGACTTCGAAGTCATTGACACGCAACGCACCACAGATGCGCGCGCTCGTGCTCGACAAAGCGTCCTCGCCCTCTACGAATTGGACAACACTTTTTTAGACGAAATGCGGGAGAAACTGACCGAACATCTGTTCCGCATCTTGCAGACTGCTGAATTCGAAGACGTGGACGTCAGTGTCTGGCAAGGATTTTTAGGCGAAAGCCAACGATCCGCCGACATCGAAACCCGCCGTTTAATGTTTCGCTCCTTAAAGGACGCATTGGCTTTAGACCCCAAAATGGAGGCTGTGGGTCGCGCGATGCAGAACGCTTTCCAACAAATTTACGAAAAAGGTCTGTTGGAACAATTGCAACATGGACTGGATGATTACAACATCGTTCAAATTCGAACGTACTTGAAACAGCCCGGCGATTCCAAAGTGGTTAACGTCGACGATTGCCGCATTCCGTTGATCAAAGAGAACCTGAAGAAGCGGTTAGAAACCGAACTCAACAAAGAGAACACGACAATTGCCAACACCAACGTGGTGACGGGTTTGGTCTTCAATTGGATCGAAAACCAGAAGTTAGCCACGACCCTAGTTTTTAACGCCGAAGCATCCAAAGAATCTGCCGACACAGCGGCCCAGAAAATACCTGAACAAAAACGGAAATTTCGCACTGGCGAAGTGATTTGGTCTCGGGCGGCGGCGAGTGCAACGAGTGACAAAGCTCGGTCGGGCGCTGCGTTGACCGACGCCAATTTGGTACTCTTGCATCAAGAACATGACGCTTACATGAACAGTTGGACTTGGCCGCAGGTTCTAAACTATATGGTTTCAAGGTTTGGTTTGTTTGTAGCGGTTTTTACGCTTTGTGGCATCTACCTTTGGTACGACAACCGTGATTGGTTAATCCAATGGCGGCACTTTTTGACACTGCTGCTACTTTTCTCGTTTGCGTCGATATCAGCGCACTGGCTATGGCGCGCCCCGATCCGCGCAGAATTGGTGCCAGTATCGCTGTTTTCCATGATCATCGCGATCCTCTACCATTCCGAACTGGCCCTTTTGTTAAGTGCGGTCTTGTCGTTGGTTACCGTCTTCGGGCTTGGGCTGGGCATCGGTGATTTCGTAACGATGGCCAGTGTTGCGACGTTGACCAGTTTCCTTTCGCGAAACGTGCGCAGCCGAACTCGATTAATATTCGTCGGTCTGTGGGCGGCAGCGGTGGGGATTCCTACGGGCATTTATGTAAAAGTCGCCTTGGGTTGGCCGTTAAGTATGCCTTTGGTGTGGGATTCATTGTGGATTGGCCTGCAAGTGATTTTTGCGGGCGTTGCGTTGACGGCTTTGCTTCCCTTCTTAGAACGCTTCTTCGACTTCCAAACGGACATTAGCTTGCTGGAACTGGGTGTCCCAACTCATCCGCTGCTTCGTGAATTGGTCCAAAGGGCGCCTGGCACCTATAATCACAGCATTAATGTGGCTTCGATTGCCGAAACCGCTGCCAACGCAATTGGGGCCAATGGAGTGCTGGTTCGAGTCGCCGCGTATTTCCACGATATCGGGAAGATGCGAAAGCCCGATTACTTTATCGAAAACCAATCCAAGGGTCAAAATAAACACCAACAATTGCTGCCGACGATGAGTACGCTGGTGATTGTTGCCCACGTCAAAGACGGTGCGGAGATGGCTCGGAAGTATAAATTGCCTCAATCGATTATTGATTTTATCGAACAACACCACGGAACCACGGTGGTCGAATACTTCTATCGTCAAGCCAAAAACGAGGAGAAGCGGGAAACCGGCATCGTCGAAGAAGCCGACTTCCGATACCCCGGCCCTAAGCCGCAGACTCGGGAAACTGCCGTTATGATGCTGGCGGACGCGTGCGAAAGCGCCAGCCGTTCCTTGCGTGAAGCCACGCCTGGAAGATTGGAAGGTTTGGTCGAGGAATTGACTCAAAAACGCCTGCGTGACGGGCAGTTTGATGAATGTGGAATCACTCTGAAAGAGCTACACATTGTGCAGGAAAGCCTAATCAAGTCACTTAATGCCATGTACCATGGTCGAATTAAGTATCCTAGTCAAACCACCGGATAAACTTGCCCAGTCCAAGATCGACCGGTCGGTCAGGGTAAAGACGAAACGCCAGTAGCAGTCGAAATCTCCAGTCAACACCGCCAGTGGAAGAAATTGACGCTTAATTCAATGCCCTTTGGCAGCGACCGCTTGCAACCGAGTGCCTTTTAGGAAAATCGCCAAGCCTGCTGCCAGCGTGTTTTAACTTCCGCCTCCTACCCACGCTTTTTGCCAACACGTACTTTACTCGGACCCCGGCCAAAATTCTAATAGTGGTTGGCCCAACCGATCCCTCAACCCATTAAAGAACATGCCCCAGTCCGACAGCTCTGAACCTCCCGGGCCTGTGCCCTATTTAATTGAACTCAACATTGATGACGTTCAGGCGCGTACTCAATCGTTAGGAAACTTGAATCTGCTTAAGGACGCAGTGCAAGCGACGTTGGACTGGTTCCAAAATTCTCCCCAATCTGCTGGCAACACGGATCCCCAAGCTTCTGACGCTAATGCCGACACAGCAGATGGCCAGGCGAAACGATCCGTTGCCCAAGCGACCGCATCCACTGGGCCAGCGTCGAACGACGCAAATCTGACGCACGGCCAAGATCCGCAAGCGAGGACTTGGGTCGACCCGCAGCAACCGCCGGGAATTCAGACCGTTGAATTTTCTATTGCCATCGTCGGCGGGCAAACGATGCGTCAATTGAATCAGCAGTACCTGAAACACGACTTTGACACGGATGTCCTCAGCTTCTGTCTGAGTGAAGATGACGCCAACGTCGTTGGGCAGTTGATTGTCAGCTTGGATTACGCAGTGATGCAAGCGCAAGAATTAAGCACCACCTCTGGCCAAATCGTCACTGCGATAAACGAACTTTGTCTTTACGTGGTGCATGGCACCCTGCACGTCTTGGGGTTTGACGATCACCACGACGAAGATCGGCTAGAAATGCGAATGGCCGAAAAGGCGATCTTGGCCACGATGAACATTCAACCATTGTGGCCGGTGGTTGATGATTTGGCAGATATTGTGATTGGAGAAATCCAATGAGCGGAATGACCTTGCTTTGGACTGCGATTGCCGGCTTGCTTTTGGTGACATTCTCTGCCACCGCTGCAAAAGTCTTGAATGACTTTTCGCGGCATGAATTTGAAGATTATTGCCGGCGTCGTCGGAATTCGAAACTTTTCGCGAGAATGGTTGATGAATATCGTCAGTTTTGCCTAGGCGCCGAAGTCGTGGAAATGCTTGGCATCAGCATCATGATCATCTGCGGATCATTCTATTTATTGGATCCGGGTGAAAACGAACAAATTCGCCGTTTGCCTGAATCCATCTTGGTTCCCGGAATCGTACTTAGCACTGCTGTGCTGTTGTTAACCAGCAGTTGGGTGCCGTGGGCCGTGGTCGAATATTTTTCTGCGCCGTTTTTGTATCACACCTGGAGACTATGGTGGTTTGTGTCCATCATGTTCAAACCCGTCTTGATAGGAATGGAATTCGTGGGTGGCTTCCTGGGTCGATTGTCGGGACACGTCGCCGACCCCGACGAAGAAGAGGAAGAAATTGAAGACGAAATTCTTTCGATGGTCTCGGCCGGGCAGACCGGCGGTTTCCTACACAGCGAAGCGCGCGAAATGATTGAAGGCGTCATCGAACTGGATGACTTGGTCGTGGGTAAAATCATGACGCCCAGAAGTAGTGTAAACGCGGTAAGCGTTGAAGCAACTTGGGATGAAATCATCCAACAGTTTCTCGCTAGTCGCCATTCCCGACTGCCCGTCTACCGCGAAGACCTAGACAACATCGTCGGTATTCTGCACACCCGTGATGTTCTTACCGAAGGGCTAAAACCAGAGCACCAACGCAAGAGCATCGTCAACCTGATGCGGCGTCCCTTGAAGACGCCGGACAGTCGATTTGTCAATGAAATGCTGAAAGTTTTCCTGGAACCCGGCAACAAAATTCACTTGGCGGTGGTCGTCAACGAACATCACACGGTCGTGGGCGTGATTACGATCGAGGATATTTTGGAAGAAATTGTTGGCGACATTACCGATGAAACCGACCGACAATCAGAACCTCGCATCAAAGTCATCTCGGAATCAGAAATCGAAGTGCCAGGCAGATTTCGAATCGATGAACTGAATGATGAAGTCGATTTTGAAATACCCGAGGACGACGAATATGACACGGTGGCCGGCTGGATACTCTACAATTTAGGCGAAGTCCCAATACCCAAGCATCAATTCGAAGCCAGTGGTGTTCGCTGCACTATTTTGCAAAGCACGCCTCGGCGAATCGAATCGGTCCGTTTGCTGCGTCTTCGGATCGAAGATGATACGAAAGATAGCG
>JBDNHU010000635.1:0-17106 GCA_041688615.1 Mariniblastus sp.
TAAATTTCCTCTTCGAAAACAGCATTTTCCTGATCGTCGGTGCCCTCTCGGCACTCGTTTGGGCGAACACTAGCCCCGAGACGCACCACAACTTCTTCCATTTTCCACTTTCGCGGATGTTTACCGAATCCGCGGACGGGCACGCGGACGGGCACGCGGACGGGCCTAGTGCAGAAGACGAACACAACCAGACGAGCGGCACCAAAGACCTGGATTCAGGCGAGAATAAATCCCAATCAACCAAGTCTACGGAAAATCACTCCTTTGGCTTGACACCCTCGGACTCGTTGAACCGCGCCGCAACGAAAACTGCAGCTGACAGCCAGCGGGTAGACCCAAATCAAACGGATGAATCACAGCAATATCTGCGGACGACCACCCCAGTAACTGCCACTGCATCGCCCGAGAACGCCAGCCACGAAGCAATTGACGACGCCACTGAGGATGCCTCGGCCAAGACTGACAAAAATAATCAAGCGGCGACCAACTCGGAGGGGGATCATGAAGATCATAGCCACCCGATAACACTCCACTTTATTATCAACGACATTATGATGGCGATTTTCTTCGCCATTGCGACCAAAGAAGTGTGGGAAGCGATGCTGCCAGGCGGGTCGTTGTCCAACCCGAGAAAAGCTGCCTTGCCCTTGTTAGCGACCGTAGGCGGAGTTGTAGGCCCCGTCGTAATATACCTCGGAGGCGTCTTGGCGCTGGGCAAATGGGGGGAACTAAGCGGAGGCTGGGCGATTCCCTGCGCCACGGACATCGCATTCAGCTATCTGATTGCGAGGCTAATTTTCGGCGGCTCGCACCCGGCAATCGCCTTCTTACTGCTACTGGCGATTGCAGATGATGCGATTGGCCTGATGATTATCGCCGTTTTTTACCCTCAGGGCGAATTACAACTGCAGTGGATGTTACTGGCTTTAGTTGCCATGGTTCTGACCTTCACCATGCGAAAATGCAAAATCCATAGCTTTTGGTGGTACCTGCTGATCCCTGGAATCATGTGCTGGTTTGCCTTTTACAAAGCCGGTATCCATGCGGCTTTGGGATTGGTCCCCATCATTCCTTTTATGCCTCACGCTCACACCGACTTGGGTATGTTTGCGAAAGAAGAGTTGCATCGAGACGACACTTTGAACGAGTTTGAACATTGGTGGAAACCACCGGTTGAAATTTTCCTGGGGCTATTTGGCCTTTGCAATGCTGCAGTGCCGCTGGAAGGCATTGCCGCCGGAACCTGGCTAGTTTTGGCAGGCTTGATGATTGGCAAACCGGTTGGGATCACGCTGTGTACCTATCTGGGTGAAAAAGTCTTCAAACTAAGCTTGCCCGAAGGCATGGACTATCGGCAAGTCATCACTGTTGGCTGCGTGGCATCAATTGGGTTCACAGTCGCACTGTTCGTCAGTGACGCAGCATTTAGTAAAGCCCCGCGCGAAATCTTAGATTCCGTGAAAATGGGTGCACTGCTTAGCTTTGGAGGTGCAATCCTGTCCTTTGTAGTCGCCAAGGCGCTGGGCGTAAAAGTCTGGAATCCTAGGAATCCGCATTAGAACGTGTTCCCTCAGATGCCAGACTTTGCAACTTCAACTGAAAATTCCATTGGGATTGATCGCCCTGACGTTAAGGGTCTATCTGGCCAACCGCCAGGCAGTCGATTTCAGGGTTTTGACAGGTTCCGGACGCGAACGTCGAGATAGTTGGTCTAAAACTGACTCACCCAAACGCCCGATTGAAGCCTCCCCGAGTCGGTGACTTGGCCGTCTTCAATGGAGCGTCCGGTTCAGCTGGATTGACTGATGTAGCAAAATTGTATATTAGTGAATCCATGCCGATGAGGCCATTTGTGCGGCTCACCAAGTGCGACGAAATGTCTCAACTTGGCAAATCAGAACTGATTAGCGAACTTTCGCTGGGAAGTTCTTCCGAGATCACTGCAAAGGCACCTCCGTTTAGCTTGATCGCTTGATCAATGTGACCGACGCTTCTCCAATTGATGGGTAAATCGGCGGCACTTTTTAAGTGCCAAACCCTTTAACCTGCCCCAAGCGAGCAAACGGGGGAATGGCGACTGGGAAAACCAGTCGATTTGGGTAAAAACAGAGGCGCCCGGTCTTCGTGAATCCGAGCGCCGACCGTTCTTGCAACTGCCTGACAGATGCAGCTTAACGAGAGATCCAAGCGCAGCCCTGAGTGACAATTTGACTCAGTCAATGCGGTTAGGCGACGAAAGTAAATAACGGTAAGATCTGGACTGTGAATAGGTCCGCTGGCAGGAATTGATCGTTTTCATTGACTGAAATTATTAAATCTCCGCATCCACTGATATGTGTTAACAATGCAAGAATTTAATTTCCCCAATTGGGTAAATAGTTTGTTTTACGTTGCCGCGGGAACCGCTGTGGTTGCCGGTGGTTATTTGTCGACATGTTTGTTTTTTGCCATTCATCCTAACTCGATCAATGTCGGTCACAAACCTCAGCAGCCAGTCCCATTTAGCCACCAACTCCACGCTGGCCAGCTAAAGTTGGACTGCCGGTACTGCCACAACACTGTAGAAATTGCTGGCCATGCGGCAGTGCCCCCTACGGCAACCTGTGGAAATTGCCATGGTGGAAACCGAGTGGTCCCTGACCGGACTTTGGCGGTAGTTCATCAAGACAGTAAGCTTCTGGAGCCTGTTCGGACCAGCTTGGTTGCTAACCCCAGTTCACCCGAATCTGGAATTGACTGGATGCGAGTCCATGACTTGCCTGACTTTGTTTACTTCAACCACAGTGCCCATATTAACCGTGGCGTTAGTTGCGTGTCTTGCCACGGCCGAGTGGATCAAATGCTGGTAGTTCAGCAAGTGAAGACTCTGTCGATGAAGTTTTGCTTGGACTGCCACCGGAAGCCAGAAGACCACTTGCGGGACCCTAGTTTAGCGACCCAGTTGGACTTTGTAGTCGACAAAGAGCATCCGCAGGTTATTGATGGGGTGACTTTTGAAGATCAGCTATCTTACGGAAATTACTGGAAAGAAAAGCTGCAAATCAATCCAAACATCAGTTGTTCGACCTGCCATCGATAGGCGGCCTTTCGCGGGCTGGGATTACCGGTGGTCGAGTGAGTTGGGTGGCCCGAGTGAGAAGTTGTGCCAGATTCCAGGTATGGCCGCGATTTTGGGCTTCTGGCTGAGTTGCGAGTAGTGCTGAGTTGCGCGTAGTGTTGCGGCGATTGTTAAACCGAACGGTATTGGCCAGGTTTTGTTGCTGAATTTGTTGTCAAAATTGAATTGGACGAATCAACGATGGCGTTGAGAGATCGAACAACCATGAAATCACTACCTTTGGTAAAAGAAGCGGCTCCGAAGTCGGACAGTGAAATGCTTGACGGACTTAACCGTCGTCGCTGGATGCAATTAATGGGGGCCTCGACTGCACTAGGTGCTGCTGCGTCAGGCTGCCGCTACGAAGAAGAAGTGATTCATCCGTTTGCATTTCGGCCGGAGGGTTACATTCCTGGCGTTCCGGTTAAGAAGAGCGGACTGTGTGAAATTGGTGGAATCGCCCGTTCGTTGGTAACGACGGTTTTCGATGGCCGCCCGATTAAGGTGGATGGTAATCAGCTGCACCCGTTTGAAAGCCTGGGCGGCAATTCTCTGGTGCAGTCGCTCATGCTGCAAATGTATGATCCGGATCGAAGCCGCAATGTATCGATGCAAATCAAGGCTGGCAACGGCAGTCGTTTGGAAAAGGCGACTTGGGAACAGTTCGAGGGAGAGATCAAGAAAGCGATCGATTCCGGTTCGGCGGGACTTACGGGCATGGGTGCTGGCCTAGCCATTCTAACCGAACCGACCTCGAGTCCATCGGTTTTGCGAATGAAGCAAGCCTTGATGGCCAAGTACCCCAGTGCCGGATGGTATGAGTATTCGGCCGTCAACAATGATGCGGTGAAGTCTGCGTCCAAAAAGCTTTTTGGTGAAACGTTGGTACCTCGCTATCACTTCGACAAGGCGGAAGTCGTTGTTTGCTTGGACAGCGATCCGTTTGGAACGGATTTGAATTCGGCCGAATATGCTCGTGACTTCGTGAAAACCAGAGACATCGAAACTCGGGATGGAATCTCGCGGTTGTGGTCGGTCGGTAGCTACATGACCGTCACCGCGTCGATGGCAGACGAGCGGTTGCCGCTGGCCAGTTCGAAAATTGAAAGTTTTCTGGCTGCGATTGAGGCAGGGTTGTCGGCTGAGGGCGAATTGGAAACGAAAACTGCTGGGCAGAAATTTTTGGCGGCATTGGTAAGTGACCTCAAGGCCAATTCAGGCAAGTCGATCGTCGTCGTTGGCGACAATCAGCCGGCCAATGTTCATGCAAGGGCTTGGAAGTTGAATCGTCAGTTGATGTCGATCGATTCAACGGTATCGATGCTGCCGGCGGCGGGTCCCGTTGCAGGTGGAGCATTCGAGTCGCTTGAAAACTTGATCGAGAACATCGAAGCTGGAAACGTTGAAGGACTGTTCATTCTTGGCGGGAATCCTGCCTACTCGGCACCTGCGAAGTTGGAACTCGGTAAAAAACTGGCGAAAGTTCCGTTCTCAGTGCACTTAGGTCTCTACGAAGACGAAACGGCTAAGCTTTGCAATTGGCATTTGAATCAGGCTCATTGTTTAGAGTCATGGACGGATGGCCGTTCGCTTGACGGTACCGTTTGCGTTGGGCAGCCTGCGATCTTGCCACTCTTTGGTGGAAGAACTGTGATCCAATTGCTGGCAATGTTGGCAGGCGATACATCGAGCGGCGAAGCGATTGTCAAGCAAACAGCCGGCCTAGAAGGCGTGGCCTGGGAAAAGGCCCTGCACGATGGATTCATTGCCGATTCGGCGGTCAAACCAGCCAGCGTGCAGATCGCTAACCAGGATCTGCCGGTAGTAGAGAACAACTGGGATACGAAACCAACTCTTGCCGCAAGCTTGGCGGAAGTTGTGTTTATTCCGGGCAGTGTTTTTGATGGAAGTTTTGGAAACAGTGGTTGGCTGCAAGAACTTCCCGACCCACTGTCCAAGGTGACGTGGGGCAACGCGGCAATCGTTTCGCCGAGTACCGCAGCGGCATGGGGATTTAGTCAAAATCAGGTCGTATCGATTGCAATCAACGGGAGTGCTTTGAAGCTTCCGATCCACCTGGTTCCTGGCACTGCTGCGGGAACCGTGGCGATCGCTTACGGTTACGGCCGGACCGAAGCCGGGCGTATTGGTGGAAGCACAAAGGCAGCGATTCGCTGCAAACCTGTCGGGGTGAATGTCAATTTAGTCCGCGGGGCAGAAAACTGGCACATCAGCAGTGCTTCAATCGAGGGATCTGGAACTTATGACCCGATTGCAACCACTCAAGAGCACCATTACTTGGACACATTAAGTCTGTCGGTGGTGAACGAACGAGTGCCCCGATTGGCTCGTGAGGGTGATTACGCCAGCTACGCTGAGTATGTCCAAGAACACGGAACTGGCTTGCCTGCTGGTGCTGCTGATCATGACGCAAATCATGACCATGCCGCGTCGGGCTTGCAGCATGCGGGATCGGACGAAGATGCCAAATTAGGTGCCGTTTTAGCGACGCCCGTGGCTTTGCGAGCGAAGGACGACACTGCTGCGACGTCATCCAAGGTCGGCGAAGCGAAGCCAGCTGACTCAAAAACGGCTAACGGCCACGCTGCAGATGATCATGGTCATGATACTGAAAGTCATGATGCTCACGGTCACGGACATGATACTTGGCCACCGCAGAAGGGTCATCACTTCCCAAACTTTGATCTGACCCCTGGCCCTGCTTATTACGACGCTCCGAAATGGGCGATGTCGGTCGATTTGAATAAGTGCACTGGTTGCAATGCTTGCGTCACAGCATGCCAAGCGGAAAACAACATTTCAATTGTAGGGAAACCGGAAGTCATCAAGGGTCGCGAGATGCATTGGTTGCGGATTGACCGCTACTTTTTGCCCCGTGACACCGACCAATTGGACAATCCAAAACCGGGCCAGGAACTGTACGACAATCCGAAAGTCGTAATGCAGCCTGTGACCTGCCATCATTGTGAAAAGGCTCCGTGCGAACAAGTTTGTCCGGTAGCGGCGACCGTTCACAGCGACGAGGGTCTGAATGATATGGTTTACAACCGCTGTATCGGTACCCGTTACTGCGGCAACAACTGTCCTTTCAAGGTTCGGCGTTTCAACTACCACAACTACTCCAACGCGGTCACCTTCTTGAAGTATCCAGACGCATTGTCCAGTCTAGATGGTGCGATGCGAATCCCGGATGGTGATGTCAAGCTGATGGGACTGGCACTGAACCCAGAAGTTTCGGTCCGTAGTCGTGGCGTTATGGAAAAATGCACCTTTTGTGTCCAACGGATCCAAACGGGTAAGATCAATGCCAGGAATGAAGGCCGTGACTATCGCAACGGCGATTTTATCGACGGTGAAGTCACAACCGCGTGCCAAGATGTTTGTCCAACCAACGCCATTGTGTTTGGGGATGCATCCAGAGAGAAATCCAGTGTTGCCAAGAATTTCAAGAGCGTTCGCGCTTACGAACTCCTTGGTGAATTGAATCTGGTACCGCGTTTGAAGTATTTGGCTAGGGTAAGGAATCCTCATCCAATGCTGGTCAAAACGGCAGCACCTGCCCAGTAGAACCAGGATGAAATACGTTCTTACCTAGTGATGAAATTAGTCGAATCCAATCCTTTCGAAACACGACAGACGAAATACGATAGACCATGGCAACGACAATCGACGAAGTCTACGACAACACATACGATGACCCAACCAACCGCTCGCCTTTGGTGACCGGAGACTTGGATTACGGTGGAGTCACGACAACGGTTACCGCGATTGCTGAATCGGCGGCACCGCCCAGGATTTGGTACATATTGATGGCGATTAGCTTATCGCTATTGATGATGCTTGGCGGTTTGCTGACCCACTTAATTTTTTCAGGAACGGGCGTCTGGGGAAATAACAATCCAACCTTTTGGGGTTGGCCGATTGTCAACTTTGTTTTTTGGGTAGGTATTGGGCACGCGGGTACTCTAATTTCGGCCATTTTGTTTTTGTTCCGCCAGAACTGGCGAACCAGCATCAACCGGGCAGCCGAAGCGATGACCATTTTTGCCGTGATTTGTGCCGGGCTTTTTCCGGGCGTGCATATTGGCCGGGTTTGGGTTTTCTATTGGCTATTTCCGATTCCTACCGAGCACTTAGCGATGTGGCCGAACTTTCGCAGCCCCTTGCTATGGGACGTTTTCGCGGTTTCTACTTACGCGACGGTATCGGCAATGTTTTGGTACATGGGCATGATTCCGGATTTGGCAACCTTCCGCGACCGCGCCAATAACAAGTGGAAGCGCATGATCTATGGCATTGCCTGCCTGGGTTGGACCGGTTCTGCTCGTGCTTGGCATCGATATGAAATGGCGTATACCATTTTGGCAGCACTGGCGACGCCTTTGGTTTTAAGTGTTCATACGATTGTTAGTTTCGACTTTGCGGTTTCGCAAGTTCCCGGTTGGCACACGACTATTTTCCCGCCGTACTTTGTGGCGGGTGCGATTTTCTCCGGGTTCGCCATGGTCGTTACACTTCTGGCGCCGGCTAGGTCTTTGTTCAACTTAGAACACTTGATCACAATGCGTCACTTGGAAAACATGTGCAAAATCATTCTTGCCACTGGCACAATGGTGGGCTTCGCTTATACGATCGAATTTTTCTTGGCTTGGTATTCGGGAGTGTTGACCGAGACACAAACCTTTATGATGCGTGCCTTCGGGCCTTATGCCTGGGCATATTGGATTATGTTTAGCTGTAACGTTTTCTTTCCACAGCTGTTCTGGTTTAAGGCAGTGCGTACAAATGTTTGGGCAATGGTTGCGATCTGCCTTTTGGTCAACGTTGGTATGTGGTTTGAACGTTTCGTGATTACGGTGACCTCACTTTCTCGCGATCACTTGCCCTCCAGCTGGTGGTATTTCCGCCCGACAATGGTTGATATTGGAATGTTTATTGGCAGCTTTGGCTTGTTCATGACGCTGTTCCTTTTGTTTCTTCGCTTCCTACCTGTGGTTGCGATGGCGGAAGTCAAAGGTATCATGCCCGCCGATCACCATGATGACGAACATTGATTTTTGGCAGGAGAATTTCTTTGACTCCAAGAATGTCTTCTTGGGTTAAAGGTTTTCCACGAAGCGTGAATTGGGTAACGAGCGATATTGTTGTCCAGAATTGAATTTAGTGGATTGAAGAACGCAATTCATCTGAGTCGTACTTAGAAGATAAATAAAACGATGAGCGAACAAACTTCACGTCCGAATCAACCGCAACCGACCAGTCGCCTGGTGGGGGTGTTGGCAGAATTTGACGGCCCTGATCAATTGGTAGAAGCTTGCAATCAGGCCAGGTTGGCTGGCATTCGCAAGATGGATGCCTATAGCCCTTTCCCAGTGCATGGCATTGACTCTGCGATTGGAATCGGCCGCACAAAGCTGCCCTTTTTTGTATTGGCGGTGGGCTTAAGTGCCATTGTGATTGGTTTGGGACTGCAATACGCGGTCAACGCGACGGATGCGATTGGCCCGTTCCCTGGGTACCCCTTTCGCATTAGCGGCAAGCCTCTGTTTAGCCTTCCCGCGAATATTCCAGTGACCTTCGAAATTATCGTTCTCGCCAGCTCGTTTGCCGCTTTTTTGGGCATGCTGGTGATGAACGGTTTGCCTAAGTTTGCGAATCCGCTGCACCGCATTCCTCGCTTCAAAACCGCAACAAATAATGGTTTCTTCTTGTTGGTCGAAGCGGACGATCCGAATTACAATCCACGCGAAATTAAGAATCAACTTGAAAGTTGGGGCGCTGAGAATTTGGAAGAGGTCGAGGAAGACCTAACCGACCGAAGGCTTCCGGCTTTCGTCAGTTCAGTTTTGATTTTATTGGCAGTCTTTTGCGTACTGCCTCCAGCTTTGATTTACCGGGCTCAGGGTGAAACCAATCAATTGCCACGTCTTCACGTGAACCCCGACATGGATTGGCAACACAAATCGAAGGCTCAACAAGCGGCGCCGAACATCGCGGTGGATCTCAATACGAAAGATTTCATCTTTGAAAATCAACGTGTGATGCGTGGGCTAGTTCCGGGAACCGTGGTTCGCGGCGGACTTCGCGATGATTCCGAATACTTCGAAGGAATCAAGGCGACTTCCGCAAGCCAAGAAGTTGCCAATGTTCCCAGTGAACAGAGCGAGGCAGGCAGTCGTTATTTGGTGAATACCGCGAAAGCGTTAACTCAGGACGCAGCGGCACCGGCCGAACCTGCATGGGTAACCGAATTTCCTGCAAAATTTGAAATCAGTCAGAAGGCGATTGAACGCGGACAGAGCCGGTTCAACATTTATTGTGCGGTTTGCCACGGTGTTACCGGTGAAGGCAACGGCATGGTCAACAAGCGTGGCAATGCTTTGAACATTGAAGGCAAAGCACAGTGGATTAACGCCAAGAGTTTTCATGATCCAACCGTTTCTTCCCAACCAGCAGGACGTATTTACGACACCATTACGAACGGACGAGGCGGTATGGGGCCGTATCGGGCTCAGATCCCAGTGGAAGATCGTTGGAACATTGTGTTGTACATGAAAGCCTTACAGCTGTCGTTCAAAGATGCGGTAGTGAAGAACGACAAGGGCGAGTGGGTTTCGGTGAGTGCGGTTGCGGCGGCCCCACCGGCTGAAGAGACCACCGAGGAAAAAGCAGTAGAAGAAGCAAAGTCAACGGATCCTGCTACTGAAGCGACTTCACCCGAATCTGTCCCTGCGGTAGAAGTTCCCAAGATCGAATAGTTTTGAGGTTCGCTTGGTTTTGATTTCCGAGGGAAGCGTCAAAATAGTTTTTTTTAACCGTGATGAAAACCAGCCGGATCGATCAGGGATCTGCTTGTTTTCAGAGTTTAGTCTTAGCGTTTTTCGCTGTTTCAACACAGCATTGAAGAAGAAGATACGGAACATGCACGCAGCAAAGAAAGCCGAAATCACGTCGCCAATCGTAACATTGGGCGATGCAGGCTCGAAAATGTTGGTATTCGGCGCGGTTGGTGGCGTTATCTTGGTAGTCGGTTCGTGGTTACTGTCCAACGCGGTAGGAGAGGGCTGGACTAGCTTCTTGCACGTCTATTTGACTAATTTTTTGTTTTTTCTGTCGATCAGTTTAGGTGCGTTGTTCTTCGTGATAATGCAGCACCTGACACGGGCAGGCTGGAGCGTTGCAGTTCGCCGAATTGCCGAAATCTTGGCCGCGACAACTCCGCTGATGGCACTTTTGTTTTTGCCAATTTTGCTGGCAGTGATTTTGCCCAGCCTTTATGGCTCGGAGAATGGAATCTTGTACATCTGGAATGATGCAGATTATTGGAAGGACACTCTGAACCCAGGCAAGCGTGATTTTTACCTCAACGCGACGGCGTTCACGATAAGGGCAGCGATCTACTTCGTTGCTTGGTGGGGAATCTCGTCGTTCTTCCTAAATTCGTCTCGAATCCAAGACGAAAATGGAGATTCAAAGCTAACCGCGAAGATGCAGTTCTGGAGTGCTCCAAGTACGTTGCTGTTTGCGATCACTGTGATCTTTGCGTCATTTGATTGGTCGATGTCTTTGTCACCAGCTTGGTTTAGTACAATCTTCCCAATTTACTTCTTTGCCGGCGGCATGATGGGTGCTCTATGTACCATCATCTTGATCCTGTTGATCTTGCAGAAGAATGGAATTGTTTCCCAGGATGTAACCGTCGAACATTACCACGACTTGGCGAAATTCACCTTCGGTTTCGTGTTCTTTTGGGGATACATCGCGTTTAGTCAGTTTCTGCTGATTTGGTACGCGAATATACCGGAAGAAACCGTGTGGTACTTGCCGCGAATGCGAGGGCGTTGGGCGATATCATCTTTGATTTTACTTTTCGGGCACCTGTTGATTCCATTTTTGATGATGATGCCTCGGACTTTACGGCGTAGCAAAGACTATCTTTGGTATGCAGTTATCTTCTTGTTGGTCATGCACTGGTACGATCATTTTTGGATTATCATGCCGCAGATGTACGAAACGTTTAAGGAAGTCCAACTGCTAGGCGATGTCGCCTCGCCGGTCGCCCCAGAACACATGTTTGGCCCTGTGGAAGCCTGTTGCTTTTTGGGCATGGCTTTGATTTACAGCGCATTCTTTTGTTGGATTGCCGGGGATCGTTCGTTGATCCCGTTGAGGGATCCCCGATTGCGTGAATCGCTGAACTTCAAGGTTCACTAGTATCGCTGCTTCACCGAAAGCTTGACGTTGCCGGCGGCAATTGATTTTGCGTGAAGAATTGTGTTGTTGACTAATTTTTGGTTGAAAAAGCTGCTGGCCACCAGCATCGTTGTATTTGGAATTTGGATCCATGAGTAAACACAGTTCTGCGGTCGTTCATGATGGCCAACCACACTACGAAGATATCAACACGCCATTGATTTTGATGCTGACGCTTATCACAGCCGTGGTGACCTATGCGATAATCGCGGCAGTGCAGGGACTGTATTTTCAACTAAAGAACGCTCAGTTGGCTCGGAACAACAGTGGCGCAGTCACGATGTCTTCCCAGTACATTGCGGGCGAGAAGTCTTTATTGGCTGCTGGCTCGGAAGAACGAAAGATCACTCCGATCTCCGATTCGATGACAAAAATTGTGTCTCAATTTAGTTCGTCGGAGGAGGCTTCGGTCTCGACAGATCAAGTTGAGGTCGCTCGATAGGTTCAGTTCTCTGGTTTGGAGCGATAAACACGTGCTGGACAGAGCCACTGCATCACAGAAGTGCGGCGTTTTAGCCGGTACCGCGAACCAATGCTTGAGTTAAGGTTAATTTGACAGGTGCGGTAACCATTCGTGCCAGAAGAGTTGTTTGGTTGCCCCGTTTTAGTTTCAACGGAACGTTTTCCTAGCCATGCCCGCTACAAAACATATATCGAATGCCAATCAGCCACGTCAGTGGACTGTAGCAGTGGTGTTTTGTTGCAGTTTGCTGGGGTTCTGGGCTTCAGGGTCAGTGTTTGGGCAAATCAATTTGAATGAATTGCCCAAGGATGAGCAGGGCGTTGGTGTAATTGAAAACACCGGCGTAATGCTGCCTCTGGACTTGAGTTTCACCGACGATAACGGCGAGTACCGCAAGCTTTTTGATCTGTTTGATGGCGAAAAGCCGGTCATGCTTTCGTTGAATTATTCAGATTGCCCAATGCTGTGCAGTGTGCAATTCGAGAATATGACCAACACGCTGAAAGATATTGGTTTCCAACCTGGGCGAGACTTCGAAATCGTGTCGATCAGTGTCGATCCGAAGGAAACGGTAGCTCGTGCCCGGCAAAGTAAAGAGAAGTACGTTGGTTGGTACGACATCCCCGAGAGTGCGGCAGGCTGGCATTTTCTGGTAGGCAAACAACAGGATATTCAAAAGGTAGCGAACACCATTGGTTTTCAGTACAAGCAAATAGCGAATGGGCATTACGTACATCCTCCGCTTTTCGTGCTGTGCAGTCCCGGTGGTAAAGTTGTCCGATATATTCACGGAATTAAGGTCGAACCCAAATTGCTGGAGGGTGCTTTGATCGAGGCGGCCGAAGGCAAGATTGGTAGTCCGATTAACCAGTTTGTTTTCGCTTGTTATCAGTACAATTCGACAACGGGCCAGTACACGCCCAATGCGATGTTTTTGATGAAGCTGGCGGGAATTGCTACGACCATTGTTTTGTTGAGCACATTGGTGCCGTACTGGGTTAGCAGAAAACATCCTGGGCTGGGAAAAGACGAAGCGGCCGATTTGGTTGAACTGAAGTGATTAATTTCGGTTCACGTCGGTAGTTAGCGATCTGATTCAGACAGACTGCCAGCCATAGAGTTAGTTAGCGATTTTAGATAGTTAGTTGGTTTTACAAGATCGAAAACGCGTATAGACAATTCGCGAGCGGAATTATGAACTTTTCAAATTTAATTGCTGAATCACCTTGGTTGCCTGAACAGGGTTCGACTTTTGCTCCGGAAGTTGACTTCCTGTTCGACGCAATTCTTTGGATCTCGGTGGTATCGTTTGTCGGTATCATCGTCGCGATGGTTTTGTTCGCGGTGTGGTACCGTCGACGCCCGGGATACACCCCGCTGCCATCCCCTTCGCATTCAACTAGTTTAGAATTGGTTTGGACGATCGTCCCTAGTATCATTTTGGTCTGGATTTTCGCCTATGGGGTCAAAGGCTATGCCAATCTGAAAACCCCTCGCAATGATGCGCCCGTAATCGATGTCACGGCCTTTCAATTCGGTTGGCAGTTTGATTATCCCAATGGTGATTCGAGTGACACTTTACACCTTTCGGTCAACCAACCGGTCCAATTGCGGCTGAAGAGTCGCGACGTGATTCACAGTTTTTACGTGCCTGAATTCCGAGCGAAAATGGACGTCATGCCAGGCCGTTATCACTCGATGTGGTTTGAGCCTTCGAAAATCAGTGACAGCTTTCGCCTGTATTGCACAGAGTACTGCGGTGACGGGCATTCTCTGATGAAACGGGATGTCGTGGTTCATTCGGAACCTTGGGACGAGATGATGGGCAAGTATGTTCGTTGGCGCAATGACGAACATCAACCCTTAGAGAACGGAAATCGCCTGTACAAGATTCATTGCTCTGGTTGCCATTCTTATGACGGCAAGGACATGACGGGGCCGACGTTCCGCGAATTCTTGGATCGCAAACACGAGTTTACTGATGGAAGTTCGCTTAGTTTTAGCGATCCGAATTCCGAGGAGTTGTACAATTATATTCGCGAGTCGATTTTGGAGCCTGGCGCGAAAATTGTTGCTGGACGTCAGAATCAAATGCCTTCCTTCAATGGAAAATTGAAGGATGAAGACATTAAATTGTTGATCGAGTTTATTAAAGAAGTCTCGGATGGTGAGTTGAACATGCCAGAGGTAAAAGAAGCGACTGGTTTGGATGAAGCAAATGCGGTTCTGGGAACTTCTGCCGACTCGGAAGGCAGTGAAAGTCAAGCTGAAGATACAAGTAACGAAACAGACAAAGTGAATTCGAAAGACGCTTCTAAGTAGTGGTCAGAGGAAGACGACGATGGCTTGGTGATCCAATTGCACCATCTTTGAGTCTTAACCCCGCCGGAAGTGTTTTTTACGAATAGAATTAGCAAAGCAGCAAGGAGCCAGATACCATGGCGGCAGTCACTCAAAAGCAAGAACTTTTCGGCCACGCAGAATCAAAGCATTATTTAAATGCCAGCAGCGGTGTGATGTCATGGCTGTTTACATTAGACCACAAACGTATTGCGATCATGTATATGTTTGGGGTGGTTGGGTCGCTGATCTTAGCTGGCGCGTTCGCGCTGATTTTGCGATCCGAGCTCTATACCCCTGGTAAGATGTTTCTGTCGGAACAAGCGTACAATCAGATGTTTACGCTGCACGGTGCGGTGATGGTGTTTTTGTTCATCATTCCCAGTATACCGGCGATCATTGGCAACTTTGTGCTACCGATGATGCTAGGGGCGAAAGATGTCGCGTTCCCTCGAATGAATTTGGCCAGTCTGTGGCTGTACTGGATTGGCGGTATCTTTTTCATTGTTGTTTTATTTACGGGTGGTCTCGACACTGGCTGGACGTTTTACACGCCTTACAGCGTTCGGACTAGCACGAATACGATTGCCGCGACTTTAGGTGCGTTCATCTTGGGTTTTAGTTCAATTTTTACTGGATTGAACTTCATTGTGACCATCAACACGATGCGGCCTAAAGGCATGACATGGTTTAAGATGCCCTTGCTGCTATGGGGTTTGTATTCGACCAGTATTATTCAGGTTCTGGCGACGCCGGTTCTTGGTATCACGTTATTGTTGTTGTGCGTTGAACGCATTTTGCATCTTGGTATCTTTGATCCTGCCTATGGTGGTGATCCGCTGTTGTATCAACATTTCTTCTGGTTTTACTCGCACCCAGCAGTCTATATTATGATTTTGCCTGCGATGGGTGTGATCAGTGAATTGATTGGCGTGCACTGCCGCAAGGAAGTATTTGGCTACAAGTTTATTGCTCTTTCGAGCGTTTCGATTGCGTTGTTGGGCTTTCTGGTTTGGGGACACCACATGTTTACCAGTGGCCAGTCAGAATTGGCTTCACTGGTATTTAGTGCGTTGACATTCACGGTAGCGGTACCTTCAGCGATCAAAGTATTCAACTGGCTGTGCACCATGTACCGTGGTGATATCAATCTTTCGACCCCCATGTATTACGTCATGTCGTTCATCTTCTTGTTTGGTATTGGTGGTTTGACGGGACTGTGGTTGGGAGCTTTGGTAACTGACATCCCGCTTCACGATACCTACTTCGTGGTGGCTCACTTTCACTATGTGATGGTAGGCGGCACGATGACAAGTTTGCTGGGTGGACTTTACCATTGGTGGCCGAAGATGTCGGGCCGAATGTACAATGAATTCCTGGGAAAGCTAATGTGCTTGATGGTTTTTGTTGGGTTTAATCTAACGTTTTTCCCTCAGTTCATCATGGGTAGTCGAGGCATGCCGCGTCGTTACGCCCGTTACGACGAAACTTTCCAGATCTACCATCAGGCTTCAACTATTGGTGCTTGGATTCTAGGTGTTGGAATTCTAGGTGCATTTGGCGTGCTGGTTTATGCTTGGTTCTTTGGCAAGCGAATTAGTGGTAATCCATGGGGAGCTGCGACTTTAGAATGGCAATGCAGTTCACCGCCGTCATTCCACAACTTTGAACATCGCGTGATCGTTTCGGATCCTTATGACTTTAGCAGTATTGTTTACGACGAAACGGTGGATGGCTACATTCCTTTGATTCCTAGCAAGGAACCGGTACCAGCCCCTGAAGAACAGCCGGTGGTTTAGTAAGATGATGGTTCATCGGGCTTAATTAGCCTGTAGGGCGAAGGAATTTTGGGTTAGAATTCTGGTCGATTTGCGTTACATTCTTGGAGTGCAACACAAATCGACTTGGTTCGTTAGTAGTTACAGTTTAAAACAACGTACTTTGCGATTGGTTTGGAATTCTCGATGGCAACGACAAATGCAGTGAAAGACGAGTACAACGTCTTGGTTGAGGCGGAACATAGTCATGATCACGATCATGCTCCTTTCATTGCTCACCACTTTGATACCGCAGAGCAACAGTTTGACTCGGGGAAACTTGGTATTTGGCTATTCTTGATCACCGAAGTTTTGTTCTTCAGTGGCTTGTTTGTCGCTTACATCATCTATCGATACAATCGCCCTGAAGTGTTCCTGGACGCTCACGTTCACTTGGATAAATTCTTGGGTGGTATCAACACCATTGTTCTGTTGTTTAGCAGTTTGACGATGGCCTGGGCAGTGCGGGCCTCGCAAATGGGGAATAATCGTACTACGGCGACCTCGGTGCTTTTGACCATGGTATGTGCGGCTGCGTTCTTGGGCGTGAAGGCAGTTGAGTACAGCCACAAATGGGACATCGGTTTGTTACCCGGTGACATGTTTAGTTATGTCGAGGGTGCAGCACACCCAGAGGCAATGATTTCGCCGTATTTGGTTGGGTTAAGCTCGCCTTTTGCTTTGCTTCTTGTTGGCTTTACAGTGGCTTCAGTCTTCTTCTGGAACACCGGCAGCAAGCTTGTTGGGCAATTCATGGCTGGCATGGCGATCACTAGCTTAGGTTTCTTCTTGGGAGTTGCCGGCGGCATAGGCTACATGGCCGCATTTACAGGCGGACATGATTCGCACGGCAATGGTCACGGCAATGGTCACGGCGATGATCACAGCGATGATCACGGTGCGGTTCACGCAATGATGGATTCTGCTCCAGTACCGTCGGCCGCGATCTCGGAAAATTCTGGCGACCAGCCGACTCAAACTATTTACGTGACAACTAACACTGTTCAGCTGCAAGATGGTACCGCCGGTGAAAGCCAGCAGGACCCTGAAGTAAAACCTGCAGATGACCAGGCAGAAGCGGACCATTCAGAAGCGGACCATTCAGAAGCGGACCA
>JBDNHU010000636.1:0-1531 GCA_041688615.1 Mariniblastus sp.
GGGTACCATCCTTGGTCGCATTTACGCTGTTTCAGCAAGGGCCTTGTCGCAAGGTCGGTCAATTAATGCCCAACGGGTTTGGGCTATTTGATATGCACGGAAACGTGTGGGAGTGGACAGGTGATTGGCACGTTCCACTAAGCGACCAACCGCTCGTCGATTCCTCCGGTCCGAAAGTACCCAACTTCCCGGCGGACTCTTGGTACGGAAAAACGTATCGTGGTGGCGGTGTGAACACGCGTTCGGGGGAAGCAGTTTCGGATAGTCGTGGTTATAGGCAACTGGATCGTAGTTACACCAATCTTGGCTTCCGAGTCGTGGCTGGCGTAAGCGATGATCAATAGCGTCCTGGTGAACCGAACTATCGTTTGACCTCACTCTGGCGACACGAATATTGACAGGTTTCGGGGCGTGAACAACTTCGTATGCACTCCCATCAATTCGGAGCCCCTCTAAATTCAATGTCATCGCCAAACACCATGATTCGATGTTTCCCCTTCGAATCCGGAGCTTTCAAGTGGACGCATTGATTTTGGAACGTTATCGCTGGTTGTGCTCGTCTTTCAAAATGGTTAGGCCACTTTCTTTTTTGCGAAATTTCAGAGAAGTTAAGGGTAGGTTAACTGGATCACCGTTTCGTGCGGCAGGTCTGTTACTGATTGAATCATATCGAAAAGGAACGAGAGCAATATGAGTGCAGAGTTGGAGAAGTTTTCGATTCCTGGGCCCGACGACTATAACCAGTTCTATCATCGCTATATCAGTTTGGCACCCAGTGAAAACTTCATGCAGGTGTTTGGCGATCAGGTTGAAATGTTGCAAAAATTGTTGGGTAATTTGCCCGAAGGTGTGGACCAGCAGTTGCATGCGCCTTACACGTGGAATCTTAAGCAAGTTGTGGGGCATTTGATTGATTGTGAACGCATCTTTAGTACCCGGTTGTTGAGGATCGGCGTGGGTGACCCAGCGATTTTGCCTGGGATGGACCAGGATGTATACGTGGCCAACTTGGACTACGATCAAGTTAGCATGTCTGATTTATTGGACGAGTTTTCGGGTTTACGGAAGTCTAACGTGCTGTTGGCAAATCGCATGTCCGCTGAGTGTTTACAGCGGCGCGGCATCGCTTCGGACTCCCCCGTCTCGGCCAAAGCGAATTTGTTTATCTTGGTGGGACACGTTGAATATCACGCTGCGATCATACGCAAGCGTTTGTCCGGGGCGGCATAAGGCGATCTGCCACCGCGTCCTTCGGGTAAGTCGCCCGATGTAGGATTTTGATGCGAAATTTCAACGAAAACTCAGGGGCTGCCGGATTTGCATTTGCTCGGGCAAAGAAAAGGGGACGGGCAAAGAAAAGGGGACGGGGGTAATTACTGCGGTTCTTGGCCCTTCTTTGGCCGTCCGACAGGTCGGAGCGTTGACTATAGGTTGTATTTGTTGGCGGTTTCTTCGATCCATCTTGAGTCGCCATACGGTTGGCCACGCTGGACGCTCGTGCGAAGCAATTTGAGTTCTTTCGCAGTAAGGA
>JBDNHU010000637.1:0-2791 GCA_041688615.1 Mariniblastus sp.
AACTGCGACAGGTGCCTTGCAATCGCGTACTGATGTAACCTCGACCCCGTGCGATTGTGATGGACTTGTGATCGCACGACACGCTCATTGAATGCCAAGCAAGAAAGTTCAGATGTGTCAGAACTGGTAACTTCAGAACCGGTGGCCGAGCGTAAATCCTGAATTTACTGCGGAAATCAACTTGTTTCCAAACGACCAACCACCCAAATCGACAGCGGCGAAAGACCTGATCGGCAGAAACACAGGCCGATTTTCCTAACAAACAGCAGGTTATTGGACAATTCAGTGCCTTTCTCTACAGCAATGTGCCGGGCGGTAGTGCCCGTTTAAGATTCAAAACCTTCACCTTACGCCCCTAGGCTGCTTAATTTCAAACAACGGTCCATGCCAAAGGTTCTGCTGACCTCGTCTTTAGGAAAAGCGCCTTGTCGCCTAAAATTTGGTTCCTCTGAGACAGTTCAACGGAAAACCGTTGCCGCTGGCCAAATTCCAGCCTGTCTCCAGAAACGTTTCTTGGGCTCGATTGAAAGACTAGAAGGAAAATCCTTTGTACCGAACACATACTTGTGGCCAGCTTAGATCCGAACACGTTAATACCGAAGTGACCCTTTGCGGATGGGTTGATCGTATTCGTGATCACAAGAATGCAATGTTCATTAATTTGCGCGACCGCTATGGCGTAACCCAAATCGTCGTCGATCAAGCGGCCGAAGAAGCGTTGAAGGTTCAGGCACACCGTCTTGCATCCGAATACGTGATCAAGGTTGTGGGGCAGGTCGTCGCACGCGACAGCGACCAGAAGAATTCAAAATTGTCCACGGGCGAAATTGAAATCCAGGCGACTTCTTTGGAAATCCTGAACAAGTGCAAGACGCTTCCATTCCTGCCTAGCTCCACTGATTCGATTAGTGAAGAAGTCCGCTTAGAATACCGCTACGTTGACTTGCGGCGAGCTGCAATGCAGCGTGCACTGATCTTGCGCAATCGCATGTGTAAGATCATGCGGGACTATATGGACGACTTAGATTTCATCGATGTGGAGACCCCAATTCTTGGCAGAAGTACTCCCGAAGGTGCGCGCGACTATCTTGTTCCCAGCCGCGTCCAGGAGAACATGTTTTACGCCTTACCTCAATCACCCCAGCTCTACAAACAAATCATGATGATCGCCGGCTACGACCGGTACTATCAAATCGCTCGTTGCTTTCGCGATGAAGATTTACGTGCCGATCGCCAACCGGAGTTCACTCAATTGGATGTGGAGATGTCTTTCGTCGACCACAACGACATCATTGGCTTGATCGATGGACTCATGCAACGATTGGCCAAGGAGATCTTGGGCCTAGAATTGACTTTGCCTTTGCCAAGGATCACCTACGACGAAGCGATGCAACGATTCGGCCACGATGCACCTGACATCCGCTTTGGTCTAGAAATCACCGATTGCACACATTTGGCCGCCAAGTCGGATTTCCAAGTTTTTCGTTCGGTCGCAGACGCCGGTAATTTTGTTCGCGGGATCTGCGTGCCCGACGGAGCCAATCTGTTGGCCAGACGTCGGATCGATCAATTGACCAACATGGTGAAGGATGACTACGGTGCCAAAGGCTTGGCGTGGGTTAAAGTCGAAGCCGAAGGCTTGGCCGGCCCCGTCGCAAAGAACATGCCCGAATCCGAACACGCCGATTGGACCAAGGCAATGGACGCGAAGGTCGGTGACTTATTACTCTTCATTGCAGATTCCTGGTCGGTCAGTTGTAAATCGCTTCACGGCATTCGGAAACAGTTGGGATCCGAACTAAAACTTTACGACGCAAACCAAATGAATTTTTCTTGGGTGGTCGACTTCCCAATGTTTGAACACGATGCTGAAGAAGATCGTTGGGTAGCGATGCATCATCCGTTTACCGCTGCCAAAGACGAAGATTTGGAGAAGCTGAAGTCGAATCCAGATCAAGCAAAGGCCAAAGCCTACGATCTAATCATCAATGGATTTGAGGCCGGTGGCGGTACCATTCGGATCCACGACCAAGAGGTTCAACAACACATTTTCAAATTATTGGGCATGACCGCTGAAGTCGCGGAAGATCGATTTGGTTTCTTGCTGGAAGCATTACAGTGTGGTGCACCGCCCCACGGCGGCATCGCGTTGGGTATTGACCGCTTGGTAATGTTGTTTGCAGGCTTGGACAACATTCGAGACGTGATTGCTTTCCCGAAGACTCAAAAGGCCATGGATCTGATGACCGGAGCCCCAGGGACCGTTGATCAAAAGCAATTGGACGAACTGAAAATCGCGATGGTCAAACCAGCTCCGTGAAAGCCGCACCACTACGACTAGAATTTTGCCCGTGAGTCCACAAATCGACTCTTGCGGTAGCGAGTATCGGCAGGTTGTAGTGAATTGCTGGAAATCCACCAGCAGATTCACTGCAACCTGCCGGCAGTTGGGTTTGGTCTGTTCCAGCAATTTCCGCTTTCCTTTCACCCATTGCCGGTGCGGTGGACGGACGATGCCACTCAACCCCAGCCTGCCGACTGCTGCTTGCCGCTTCTGGCGGTGCAGGAGCCGCCAACTGCGTTCGCAAAATTCACAGTCAAGCCCTTGACCTATTCCCGACTACTTTTCACTATTGAACGATCACCTAACAGGGGTGCGATCTGGTTCATGCGCAGTTTGAGGCTTGGAAATTCGGGGTTTGATTTCGAATAACATCGCTGACGGGTGGAATGGCGGCTAACATTTTACCAAACACTTGGTTCCAAATGTTGCTCAGCTTGATACAGCGAA
>JBDNHU010000638.1:0-12555 GCA_041688615.1 Mariniblastus sp.
CGACGTTTTGGGGCCGAGTCAACACGCGGCACCGAGTCAACACTTGGCAACGAGTCAACACTTGGGGCGGAGTCAACACTTGGGGACAGTCGGAGTTTCCACTTATAGAAAGAGGCCACTGAAATTTGATCGAGCCGACAAAAATCGGCCACGGTAAGTTGGGAAGCGGCGTGCCGCTTGAGTCGGTCAAGCCAAAGTTGAATTCGCTGGGTCTTGGACATTGGTAACATAAGATCTCCTGGAAACCAAAAGGAAATCCACCAACCTAAACCACCCGTCAACAACGGTACTCAGAAACGCTTACGGAGCCTATGCCTTTGACGCAGAAAATGACACGTGCACTTGCTCATTGCATAACCGATTGAAGTATTTGACTCCCAACGCTGAGCTCGAGGTTCAAAGCGTCTCGAAATCCGAAGCGGAGGCGTATGAACGCTACACCAAACGTTATGAACAGTTTTGGCAGAAAGTGTATGACCCAATCGCCGTCCGGATCACGGTCAACACATCGGTAAAACTTGAGACGTGCATCTTGCCGATGGCCAACAGCGGACTCTATGAGGATTTAAAGAATCAAGTCGACAAAAACCCTCAGCCGATAAATACTTCCAGAATCGCACCTTCGGCCATCGCTTCGTATGTGATGGTTCCCGGGCGCAAGAATACAGCCAACTTCCTGCGAATGATTCCCGGGGTTCCTGAAGTTGTCGAAAACGATCCCACCTTGACCGGTCTGGACTGGATTGGAGATCGCGTTTCAATTCACCTTTGCGATGGCGACAGTATTCTTCAACTCGATCCGACTCTATTGAAGACACTCGATTTGCCGTTTATCGGGAAGACATCCACCGACACCCAGAGCATGATTGCCGCGGTTTTCATGATGGCCAACCTGCCTGTTTATGCCACCGTTGATGTAGAGAATCGCGAGAAAGCGGAGCGTACGTTGCAGCAGTTTGCGGAACGCATCTTTCTTCAGAAAGGTGAACTAGCCGGGTTTGAAACAAAGCTGGACGCCTACCAGTTGCCCGACTACAAAGATTACGACATCTATGTTCTCAACATCAGTCTTTACGCCATGTCCTTGAGAATTCATGTGTCGCTGGTTGGAGACCAATTGGTTCTGGCAACCAAACCACACGTGCTTCGCGAGGTGATTGATGCCAGTACCGCTGAACTGAACAAAGACGCCCCCCAAGCTCATATGCTCTTTCGGCTGAACCACAAGGCTCTGGATCGGATGAGCGACGATGTGCAATTGTATTGGGCGGAGAAATCTCGAGTCTCCTGTCATCGAAATGTGATTTCAATTTACAATTTACACAAAATGTACGGCGCCCCAATCGATAAGATCCCTGAGTTGTCGGAAGCGAAGTATGGCGTCCGCTACTATTGTCCGGACCACGGCAAATATAAATTTGACAAAGAACTGAACCAGGTCGTTTGCAGCGTTCACGGAAACCGCGAACATTCGCAACAACACTCGCGACTTGACAAGAATTCTTCGTTTTCGAAATTCATCGACAGCCTTGACACAATTACGTTGTCGCTTGTATTCCAAGATGATGCGTTGTTAACCACCGTCGAAATCGGACTTAAGAAATAGCCCAAGTAGAAAAGGTAGCGGACTACATTGCGAAATTGGATTCATCGCCCCTTTTCTGCTCGGTTCGGGCAAACACGCCGCCGGGTCACGCAACCAGTCCGCAAGCTCCCGGCCAGTTACCCAAGCTCCGGGCCAGTTACGCAAGCGTGCATCCCAGAGAATCTCAAATTTCGAATTCTCGCTCCAATCGTTGATCGGGGGTGAACCCCATGGAGTGCTACGCCGGTGTAAATCACAACCGAAGCGACCGAGACGAACCATGCCAGCGCGATGCCAACGACGTACACCAGCAGAGAAACTTTGCCCGAGATGTCAGAGCCGAGGGCTTGTTTCAGTTTGGAGTCTTCATCCTCCTGCTTTGCTAATCTTTGGTTGCAGAATCGTGTAGGAATCGTGCAAATTTTGCCGCCGTCGGTGAGCGTTCGTCCGGCTTCCTAAATGAAGAAGAAAGCGGCTTTCGAATTGACCGCAAAGATCGGGTCCTAGTCCGCCTCGGTCACGTCGGCGATTGGTTTTTGATGACCATTCCCGTCGTGTTAATAGCGATGTCCACTTGGACGAATTCGCAACTGTTTGGGTAGCCCGTTTTCCGTCCAGTTCTGCGGTTTCGAGAACACACTGCGCCGCACAATACGGTTTGACCCTCACCGCGGAATGGCCGACCGACGGCCCTGCTGGCTGCGTCGTCCCGGCAGTTCCAGGCGGATTATGAAGCGTCCGAGCCGAACATCGTTACCAGCGTCAGGAGATAGGTGAAGAAATCTATCTGATGATCGACGGAGTCCTTCAGCCACTGAAAAATAGGGATTCCATCGCGTGTTTTCAGTCCTAATGCAACGCGGACCCAGTACACTACTTCCGATTATTGACATAAAGTTTTGGGGAAGTTTGTAAGTTTGGACGTTCAGGTGCAGTTTCCAGATAAACACTCATAGCCGCGCCAATTCACGCAATTTTGGAATTAACAGTGGAATCCAAGCAGGTCGAGAGATTTACGATATTTTGGACGCAGACCCAAACTTCAGTTTTGGCGTTTATCGCGTCAGCAGTGACGAGTTTTTCGGATGCCGACGACATCCTGCAAGAAGTCGCCGGGGTTGCCGTTCGGAAGTTTGACCAGTTCGACGAAAAAGGTGATTCGTCAGGGTTTACGGGTTGGGTGATTAACATTGCCCGTTACGAAGTCCTGATGTTTCTGCGGCAGCACTCATCCGATCGTCACCGGTTTTTTGCGGAGTCCGTTGAGGAAATTGCAAATGCATTTGTTGATCTGGCTCCAGAGGTTGACCGGCGGCGGCATGCACTTTCCCATTGTGTTAAAGAACTTGGCGGTCGACCGCGTGAAGTACTTGATAAGCGGTATGGTGAACAGATGGGAGCCGCACAAATCGCCGACCTGATGGGGCTGTCGCCGGGCAATGTGTCCGTCATTCTGAACCGAACGTACAAGGCACTCCGAGCCTGTATTGAGGCCAGACTTTCGGTGGAGGCCGGATAATGGACAAAATCGAAGATCACATCATCGCCCATTTCACCGGCGACGAGACTGCCGATGACGCTTGCCAATTGAGTGACTGGATTCGTGCCCGTCCGGAAAATGCAAAACGGTTCGCTGAGATGGCTCTGATGCACGGACATCTACGCGGCTTGCTATCAGGCGAAGCCAAAGTGCGTGAGATAGGCTTTCAGCTTGTCATCCGTAGGAAGGACAGTGTCAATGACAAGCTGGAAGCCCATCCCACATTGCGGCGAAGCCGCGTTATCCTTGCGGCAGTTGCTGCAAGCCTACTGATCGTTGCGGGAGTTGTGGGAGTTGCGGTGTTCCGCGACGGTGATGGTGGTGATCGTGGTGGTGGTGATGGCGGCCAAATTGCAAAGGTCACAGGAACCGATGCAAATGTCACGGGAACCGATGCAAAGGTCGTTGCGACACTGGTGCAGTCATCGAATGCTGATTGGGAGGGTACCCACATCGAAGAGGGTAGTCCACTTCATCCACAAATGTTATCGCTGCGCAGCGGAGTGGTGCGACTGGAGTTCCTTGATGGGGTGGAAGTGACGCTGCAGGGGCCGGCGAAATACGAAGTCATTGCTGTTGGTCGTACTCGGCTGCTGTCCGGTCTATTGACGGCGATCGTTCCGCCCGGCGCAGAGGGTTTTCAAGTCGTTACGCCAACGGCCGAAGTCATTGACTTGGGAACAGCCTTCGGAATCGAATTAGACGATAGCGGCGTGGCGAAGGTTTCAGTTTTTGATGGTGAGGTCGAGGTGAGACCGGTAAGCAACCATAACAAGCGGGTGGTACAGGAAGGCGAATCGGTTCGGGTAACCAAAGAAAATGAAATAGAAAGTTCAGAATTCGACGGGGTAGCGTTTGAGAAAACATGGCCCGTTTCTTCGGGAATCGCTGGATCTACAGGAGCGTTTCGATTCGCGCCCCAGTGGCCCAGACGCTTGAGATTCGTTCAAAGCGATTCAGACATTTTTGTACTGCCCGAAGGCTACGCACAAACATTGGATGAGCCAATCAGAGTGAATATCACCGCGCCGGGTACCTATCATTCCGAAGCTGACCTCACAGCCGGCACACTGCCTGCCCGAACGCGAGTCAAGTGCTTTCTGTTGCAATTCAATCCGGTGGAGAAAAGAAATGGCGTACATTCGCCAACCGACCGACCGAATGCTAATAATCTAAATCCTGATGATCTTAAACGCATCGTCGGCGAAATTACTTTTGATCGCGTGGTGTTGGGCCTGATTGTTCGCGGCGAAGACTTGAGAGCCAGCGATGGAAGATTCTCGGAACGTGGGGGTCGAGTTCCTGAGAAAGGGCGGGCGTTGGAGTTATCAGGCACCCCTCGTGACGATTTTGTCACGCTCAGTGCGGACCGTCATACCGTCAAGCTTGATCTCGCGGCGTTCGGGCAATTTAGCGATCACGTTCGTGTGATTGTGGATCAGCCGTTGGTAACCCCCGGAAATTAAGTGGGATAGCCTTCCAGTCTGTCTTCTTCCCCATGACAGGCTGGAAGCCAAGTGCACCTTAGTAGGAACTGTGACATGAAAAGTATTTTGCAAGTTCGCACCCTTGTTCTTGGATTCGTTCTCACGTCGGGATCGATAGCCCAGTCCTTGGCGCAGGATGCTGCCCCGAACACGCCGGCCCAGATCAAGTTCTTCGAGAATCAAATTCGGCCTGTACTGGTCGAAAACTGCTACGCCTGTCATTCGCAAGAGACGGAGAGTAACGGAGACCTACTGCTTGACACTCGCAGTGGTATGTTACGCGGTGGTGTGTCGGGGCCGGCCGTTGTGCCAGGAAATCCCGAACGAAGTTTGCTGATAACAGCGGTGCGTTATCACGATCCAGATTTCGCCATGCCTCCCAAAGAAAGTGGCGGCAAATTGCCGGTGGCGGTCATTGCTGACTTGGAACGATGGGTCAAAATGGGTGCCCCCGATCCTCGCGATGGCGTTGGCTTGCGGCAAATAAATGGGATGGACTTCCAGCCTGACAAAGGTGGAATCGACAGGCCGGAAACCTATCCCACGTTGAACGACAAAAAAGCTTACAGCGCTGAAGCTGCCAAATCATGGTGGGCGTATCAACCGATCACTGCACCGAAAATTCCGGCGGTGCAAAATCGCGATTGGCCGCTCACGGAGATTGATCATTTCATCTTAGCGGAACTTGAAAAGCAATCGTTGCGTCCGGTTGCGTCTGCCGACAAAGCGACTTTGCTTCGGCGCGTTTTCATTGACCTGATCGGGCTTCCACCGACCCCCAAGTTACAAGCACAATTTCTTGCCAGCAACAATCCTGATGCGTTGGAAAATGTCGTCGACTGGTTACTTAAACAACCACAATTCGGCCAGCGATGGGGCCGACATTGGCTGGACGTCGCTCGGTTTGCCGAAACTACGGGCAAGGACATGAACCTGACGATGCCCGAAGCGTGGCGTTATCGCGACTATGTCGTAGATTCCTTTAACAACGACAAACCGTTTGATCAGTTCATCGTCGAACAGATTGCGGGTGACTTGTTGCGTTCGTCCGGAGACGCAGAACGAGTCGAAAAATTGGTCGCCACCGGTTTCCTGGCCGTCGGACCCAAGGGACTCAACGAAACCGACCCGCGGCAGTTTTCAGTCGACTTGGCAGACGAACAGATCGACGCCGTTTCACAAGTGTTTCTTGGCATGACCGTTTCTTGTGCACGATGTCACGATCATAAATTCGATCCGATCACTCAAGTCGACTATACCGCGATGGCCGGAATTTTTTTGAGTACCCAAACGCATTTCGGAACACCCGGTGGCGTGCGGGGGCGAAACGCTTCGGATTTGATCGAAGTTCCTGCCAGTTTGAAACTCGATACCCTGGGACGACGCATGGACCCGAAGGAATATGCGGACAAGAAAATTCAGTTGGAAGCGATTACCAAACGACGTGATGAAGCACTCCGGTCCCGCGCAACGCAACGCAGTGGGACAGGCTTTCAGACTGTCCCACCGCAAACGACAGGCAGGATGCCGATCCCACGAACAGGGGTGCAACCGAGAGATGACAAAGTTAGCGGCTTCGACATTGTCCGCATGATTACAAGGGCGAAACAATTGGAAGTTGAACTTTCGTCTTTCAATCCCGACGGCACCGCCAAACCGATGGTGATGGGAGTCTCTGATAAACCAACCCGCGTCACCAACAGTAATCGAGGTCCGGGGCGACGCGGTGGGGCGGTTGGAGGGCCCAATACACGCGGTCGCACCAGCAGTGGGTTTGAAACCATTGCTGATAGCCCGCTGATGTTGCGTGGCAGTATCGAAAATGAATCTGATCAAGTAACCCGAGGGGTTCCGGAATTTCTCGCACACGGAACGAAGCCTCGAATCAAAAGCGATGAAAGTGGTCGATTGGCATTGGCCAACTGGATCGTATCAGCGGACAACACTTTGACATCGCGAGTGATTGTCAATCGCGTGTGGCACTGGCTGTTCGGACGCGGACTTGTCGAGAGTGTTGACAACTTCGGCGCTTCAGGCACACCACCTTCCAATCAGCCGCTACTGGACCATCTAGCGTCACGATTCGCACAAGAAGGCTGGAGCATCAAGAGACTGATTCGCGAGATTGTGCTCAGCCGCGTCTACCAACTCGAATCTCGCTACGATGCATCGAATCACGCAATCGATCCTGACAACCGATTCTGCTGGCGGGCCAACGGACGTCGCCTGGATGCAGAGTCGATCCGCGACTGTGTGCTGGCGGCCAGTATATGGACTTGATAGCGATCCTGTTCCCGGTTCGATGATCGCGCGTTCCGGAGACGGTCCGCTGGGAGGGCAGCGATTCCAAGCGATCACCGAAGAGAAGATCACTGCGGCTTCGGGAAGTTTTCGCAGCCTTTATTTGCCAATCGCCCGCAGCGTTCAGCCCGAGTCATTGTCGATTTTTGATTTCACCGATCCGAACATAGTGCTGGGCTCGCGTGACACCACGATCGTTCCGCCTCAAGCGTTGTATCTTTTGAACGGGGCGTTCATGGATCAGCAAGCAAAAGCGATGGCCAAACGAGTGATGAGTATCGACGGTTTTGAAGACAGATTCACGCTCGCATGTCAGCTCGCTTATTGCCGGAAGCCTTATGCTGATGAGATCACTGCTGCTAAAAAGTTACGCGGCGAGGACTTGGCGGCGTGGACCTCAATTTGCCGTGCGTTGCTGTCCAGCGCTGACTTTTTGTTTATCAACTGACCGTCAGATAGGCTTCCAGCCTGTCATAAGTGTTGTTAGAGAAGTGCTGGGAGACAGGCTGGAAGCCTATCCCACTTACATTCACCGGAGTTCACCCATGCATCGACGAAATTTTTTACAGGCAACTTCGCTGGGATTCGGCTGGCTGGGGTTTTCCGCACTGGCCAGCAGTGAAGCGGTGCAGGCGATCCAGTCCAATAAACGTGTGATCTTTTTGTGCATGAAGGGAGCGCCGTCTCACATAGACACGTTTGACTACAAACCGAAACTGAACACAGATAGCGGGAAGCCTGGCGCCAGGGCTGGCTCGAAACTACTTGGCTCGCGCTGGAAATTCAAACAGCACGGAGAAAGCGGGCAGTGGATGTCGGAGCTGTTCCCGAAACTGGCGACCTGCGCCGACGACCTCTGTTTCTTGCGCGGCATGGAAACGGAAATCCCCGCTCATCCACAAGCCTATTTGCAAATGCACACGGGCAGTTCGCAGTTCGTGCGACCGTCGCTAGGGGCCTGGACGCATTATGGACTCGGATCGATGAATGACAATTTGCCTGGGTTCATCACCATGACGCCCGCCAGCGGATTGGGTGGTGCGCAGAATTACGGCAGCGCCTTTTTGCCCGCTCATCATCAAGGGACTCGCTTGGGAACCGAACGACGACCGATTGCTGGCGTTGATATGGCGAACCTTGCCCCGATCCTGGAACGAAGCAAACAGCGTCGCGAGCTGGATTTATTGCAGGAGTTTAATCAATCCAAGTTGACCCGCGAACAGCACGATCCGCAAGTCGAAGGTTTGATTGAATCTTTCGAGCTTGGGTTTCGCATGCAAAATGAGATGCCAAAAGTTCTGGACTTGAGTCTGGAAAGTCAGACCACACGAAATCTATACGGAATCGGCGATCCGACAACCGACGACTTTGGGCGCAAGTGTTTACTGGCTCGCCGAATGGTGGAAGCAGGCGTTCGCTTTGTCGAAATTAATCACGGTGATTGGGATCACCACGCCAACATTGGTACGAAGTTGCCCGCCAGCTGTGCGTCTGTCGATAAGCCCTTGCGTGGTCTACTGACGGACCTTAAAGCGAAAGGACTGCTGAAGGACACGCTAGTGATCTGGGGCGGAGAGTTTGGCCGAACTCCCCATGCCGAAGGAGGCGACGGGCGCGATCACAACGTTAAAGCATTCACGATGTGGATGGCAGGTGGCGGCGTGCGTGCTGGCCATTCACACGGAGTCAGTGACGATTATGGCTACCAAACTGTCGAGGGAAAGATTACGATCCCCGACTGGCACGCGACCATCCTGCACTTGTTGGGAATGGATCATCGCAAGCTAACGTATCAACACGCCGGTCGCGACTTTCGACTAACGGACGTCAAAGGCAGAGTTGTCCACGAGATTATCGCTTGATGGATAGGTTCCGTCGATTGCAACGGCCTCTGGCAGGGACCCATTTGCGATTTCGGAAAGTCAACAGTGTCTGACTATGTGCATGGTACTATTCAAAAAATCGAAAGCTACCGTCAACGTCTGTTCATTCGATGGGCGGAAAGATATGCCCGTGGACCCGCTTGGATTCTCTCCGCACTTTTACAGTGGCGTCAGCCAAGCGGTTCCCGGCAAAGTTTGGGGCGTTCCAGCCGAACACCGTTACCAGAGTCGTGCGGTCGGGGGAGTGATCCGCTATGCTGTTTTGTCGCTTGAGAAACACCGGACCAATGCCAAGTCAACTCCAGAATCCAGGTACTTTGAAATGGTCGCTGGCAGCCGCAATTTCCCGGCGTCAGGAAGAAAGATACGTGTGTAATCCACAAACCTCGGACAGCAAAAGAGTTTCCCCACTAGAAAAGTCAGATTCCCACTTGCTTCGCCGCTACCTTTATGAAAACCTTGCGGGTGGTTGAAACTTCTCGCGTCGCTCAACGCGGGCAAGTTGCCGATGGATGCCGTGGCGATCTGAAACCCAGAAACAATGAACGTTTCTAAAATACCTCACTCAGAGGCGAGCAGACGGTGTTGATCCGCCCCTTTTAACCGCAACCATCTTTTGAGTGGTACGCATGCGGATCATCACACTACCGCAAGCGACACCGGTTCATGAAGCAGGTCCGTTGCAGCAAGATCTACTTAGCGCCCAAAGGCAACCCGATGCGTGGGTGATTCACCACCGTCTGCTGCCCGAGCTGCGCGCCACTAATAAGATCAGTTACAATTCGAGCATGCTTGAACTACGCTGTACCGTCCGAAACTGTAGCCATACGCTAGAACACTCTGGAAATATGCTCCGTTGTGCAGCTGGCCATCATTTTGACCAAGCCAAAGAAGGTTACTGGAATCTTACGCAGCCACAGGATAAAAAATCACTCAATCCCGGCGACAATCCCAACGCGGTGCTGGCCAGAAATCGTTGGCTACAGCGAGGGTATGCCGCCGGTTTGATCGCGACCCTCAAGGCATGGATTCCTGCTTCCACTAAGCAAATGCGAATTCTGGATTTGGGCTGCGTAGACGGTTCGTTTGGCCCGGCGTTTTTTCAGGATCAGGCGACAAACTTTTGCGGCATCGACCTTTCCAAACAGGCGATCAAACTGGCGGCCAAACACTGGCCTGAAGCCACTTGGGTCTTGGCAAATGCAGATCGTGGATTACCGGTGACGGACTCCAGCGTGGACTGTGTGGTGTCTTTGTTCGGGCGGAGACCTGTTGCCGAAATCAGTCGCGTGTTAAGTCCGAACGGCTGTTGCATTGTGGCGGTTCCTGGCGAAGACGATTTGATCGAACTGCGGAAACAGTTTCAAAAAGAAGGCGCGCGTCGTAGTCGAGTCGAAGCGATCGTCGAAGAGATGAATGGTCACGGGCTAAGGTGCGTCGAGCAAAAGCAATGGCAAACTCAAATCGAAATCGGCCCCGATGAAATCGCGGATGCCTTGGCGATGACCTATCGCGCGGTCCGCTGGTCCGAGCAAAAACGGGTTGCTTCGATCGACGCCACGAAAGTGACTCAGGCCGCGGACTTGATGCAGTTTCGCAGAGCATAGCGGCCATAGGCGAGCAGATGCCGCGGTGTGCGTCCGTTGGCCTATCTGCTCCGCTTCGTCGTGAACCGAATCCCGACTTTCAATGGCAGAACATTGCTTTCACAATGCTTCACAATGCCATTTCACTGCCTTCTTCCTTTCGTGTATTTCGTGTATTTCGTGTATTTCGTGTATTTCGCGGTCAATCAATTACGAACAGAACAACCGCGAAAGAAATGAAATCAGCGAGAGCTCACCGGGGAACCCTGTACGCCGCCTTTGGGCCGATCTGCTGCGGGGCGTTTCTCTGCCGAACTCCGAAGCGAGCGAATCGCTACTGGCCTGCATTGGCAGAGGAGGGGGTGGACAGGAAAAACAAGCCGATCAATTGCGTAATCGCGAGGTGAATTTTGTTGCGATTTCCTGCGGTTTGGTCTATAACGAGTACCGTTGTTGTCTAATCTTCAACAATTTCTGCAGATACTGGGTCGATCCGACGACAAACTGCCAACGCATAATTCACCAGGTATTGGATTTCATGAACCGAACTTTCAACCTCGCTCTCTTGTTTCTTTTTGCTTTTCCATCCTGCTCTTTTTTGTTGGGCCAAGATTCTGTCAGTCCGGAAAACGGAGACAGGAAATCGGAGACATCAAGCGTAGATCCGTCTGTCGCGAAAGCGGATGTAAGCAAACCGAATCGACTGGAGACCGGTAAATCGATTTCCCGCAAATACGATTTCAAAGAAGCCGAAAAGGAGATGGAGTATCAACTCTTTTTGCCCAAAACTTATTATGACGAGGTCGATAAAGACTCGAAAAAATCGTACCCGTTGATTTTGGCTTTGCACGGGTACGGGAGTAATCCCAAGCAACTGTTGGGCTACCCAGACTTTCTCAGCAATGCGGAAAAGAATGGATACGTTGTCGTCGCACCCATGGGCTACAACAGTCGCGGTTGGTACGGCAGTCGTGGCACCAAGGGCGGCCGCGGCAGTGGGCCAAAAAATCTGGGCGAACTTTCCGAAAAAGACGTAATGAACGTATTGAAAATCACTCGGGATGATTTTCAAATCGATCCAAATCGCATCTACATCTACGGCCATTCGATGGGCGGCGGCGGAGCACTTCACTTGGCAATCAAGTTCCCGGAAACTTGGGCAGCGATCGCCCCGATGGCGCCAGCAACACCCTACTCCTTGAAGGACTTGGAAAAAGCCAAACAGATTCCCGCCATTATCGTTCACGGAGATGCCGATGGAGTACTGCCCGTCAAAGCGACTCGGAGTCTAATTGAAAAGATGAACGAACTAGAAATCGAACACCAATATATTGAAGTCAAGAACGGCGGCCACGTGCTGGTGGCATTTCAACATTGGGACGAGATTTTTGAGTTTTTCGGCAAGCACTCAAAAACCCAAAAAAGCGAATCCGATTCGCAAGTCAAATGACAGAACTTCGATAGGTTTTTGGATTGCGGACGAAGCTGAACGTCAACGCCATCGCTTGGAAAGTAATGCTGCAACCATTGGGAGATGAACTAATCTTCAACTTTGCAGTATCTACGGTGAAGTGCAATCAGGTCCGTCAGGTCCCCAGTGCCAGCTTTTTTGACAGAAGTAAGATAGGCGTCTCGAATCGGGCTTTCAGTACCAGTGGTTGCTTCTGGCCACTTAACCACTGGGGGATCGCTTTGCTTGAGGTAGAGGTTGCCTTAGCAATCCAGACCATCGGCCGTTGCCGTTGAGAAATGGCTGAATACGAACCGCTTTGAAATGAGTTCGAACCGAAAGTTCTAGCACATCATAGGTTTGGTGCTCTTCCCAATATTTGAGGTCGCCTTCTAGCTGGTACATTTCAGTTTAGTTGTTAGGCCAAGTTATGCCGATGTTCAAATCTTCCTTCCGAAAGTTGCCGGCATACTCCCAGACATTGCAAAACATTTCTTCGTGGAGTTATTGAAACCAAGCCAAGTCAAAAGGGGCAAGCTTCTTTGAAGGCTTTGCTCCCAAATACTTGCCTACTGGTCTAAGTCCGTTCTTTGCTTCGGCAATGTCTAGCTGCTCGCGCGTCTTGATCGTCTTATCCAACCGATAAGACGGATCAATTGGCATTTCGCCTCTAATCGGTTCCCGGCACTGCATGTTACGCTGCCCAAAACTTTCTTCGCCAGC
>JBDNHU010000639.1:0-7398 GCA_041688615.1 Mariniblastus sp.
ACAGCGATTCCCAGTCGGGCCAGCGTCGCAGGATCGGGCTGGTAGGACTGTTTGCAATTATCACAAAGTCGCCGCACCAAGCGTTTGTTTACCACGCCAATCAACGCATCGGAAATCTCTTGCGGGGTTAAGCCCATGACCAACAGTCGATAGACCGCATCCAAAGCCGAGCGGGCGTGGATTTGAGCGACCAACAGACGTTCGTATCGTTTATTGGAGGCCAGCATCGACTGTAACATGCCCAATTCGCGAACATTGGGCACAAACACTGCGTCGGGTTCACGAAGCATCAGCTTATCAAGCGCAGCCTTGAAGCCCTGTTGGGGTTCGTATTCTATCGAGTTGACGTTGATGACGTCCGGTTCTTGTTGACCTTTTGGTTCCAGCGTTACATAGTCCGATATGAAACGGTCGCCGGCGGCCTTTACACCCATCCATAACGTACTTGCTCCGTCGCCTGGCAGTGTTGCAGAAATAATCAAACCGGTCTTGCGTCGGAAGAAACTGCGGACCATTTCAACGGCTTTGGGACGCATGCCCATGGTCGCCAAATCTTCCGGTGAAGGCCGAGGCAATTCGATATTGATCGCGACCCGTTCCCCTGTTGGGACCGGTTGGCATCGAACCTTGCATTTGTATTTCTTCAGAAACAATTCGGCAGTAAAACTTCCATCTTGCCGCTCGTCACGTTCGCGAAAATCTAGGTCCGCCAACTGCTTCAGAACGACCAACATGTAATCACCAGTCTGGCGATCCATCGGAGGCATGTCGCGCCAAATTCCATCAATTTGAAACCGGATCGTCGCGTGGTGTGCGGTAAAGTCTAAAGCAATCGTCTGCACCCAGTTTGCAAAGGCGTCGGCCAGTATCAGCACGAGGGTTGGGTAACCTGGGGCCGAAAGAATCTTCTCGCCATTGACCCACTGGGCTGCGGGCGTCGAACCGCCCGGCTTAAGTGTCATTGGAGGAAGTTCGACAGGTTCTTCCAGTTCCTGTTTTGCAGCCATAATTAGGGTAACCATTCTTCAGAGGCGATAAGTCTAGTGGGATTTAAGAACAGAGCCGTCGAGGGCTTAGCCGCAAGCACGTTTCAATTCTTCAAGTGTGGTGATGCCGTTTAAGACCAGGTGAAAGCCAGCATTCAATAGGCTTGGCGACCCCGTCTTTCTAGCCGCTTGAGCGATAGCATCGATCTTTGGTTGGGTCATTAAGACTTTTCGAATCGTGTCATTCATTTCGATAATCTCGAAAATGCCCGTTCGTCCGACATACCCAATGTCATTGCATTTGGGGCATGGAACGTATTCCTTGGGTAATTCCACGGGAATTTGCCGCGTACCATACAGGAAGTCTTGGTCTTTAGGATTGCCACCCAGTTTTTGGATCAAGTCAGCGCTGGCTGCTTTCTTTTCACGACAAGTTGGACAAAGCTTTCGAACCAATCGTTGATAGACCGCGCCTTTGATCGCCGCTGCCATTTCCTTGCGGTCACCCGCCGCTGCGTAAGCTCGCAAGATCGCTTCGGAGGCGCTCTTGGCGGTGAAACGTGTGACCGTTTTTCGACCGTCGGATTTGGATTCCGCCAAGAGAGCGTCTGTTAGTTTCGGGTCAAACAATTCAGGCACGATAAATCCACCGGCCTGCTTTAATGAATACTTTCGAACAATTTCAATGGCTGCCTGAGTGTCACCCACGGGGAACGTCTGACGACCAATGTTCTCCATGACCGTTTCGGTATCGCTTTCGGATACGACAGAAAACCAATCTCGCGTCCAACGATCGGCGGCTTGCAGTGCTGCTTTCCAAAGCGTGGTCACCCCTTGGCTGGGCGTCGACGACACAACATACATTCCGTCACCACCGAGTCCGATGCGAACGATCGCTGCCTGCTTGTCGTTCATCCCTAGTTCAGCCAACGTCATTACAACATCGTCGCCCGATTCAATTCGGAAGATACCGCGGTAATCATTTTGAGACGGTTGAGACGAAAAGCGGATGACTCGTTTTTCACGGTCTCGTTTGAGGCGGAATCCACCGTCTTGAGGTCGCGAAGTGATCGAAGGGTCACATCCGGCAATGATCTGAGCTGCTGCAATGACGCCTTGTCCGCTGACTGGATCCATTTCGCCAACCGGGTGCCAAAGTCCATCAATTTGCATTTGTACCATGGTTTTTTCACGGGTTACCACCGTGGCGGCAATGTCTGCATTGCGACGCAACGCATCCTGAAGCATGGCTCTTAGATCATTGAAGGCAGGTACTTGTTTCGCTTGGAAAAGCAATTGCTGAGGAACCTGTCCTTGTCCATGGGGAATGATTTCCAGCGGGCGTTTCTCTTCCTGAACTTTCACCAATTGCAGCGGGCCAGCAATCTTCCCAGTTGCAGAAACCGTCTTCCTCAAGGTCGCTTCGACCTGTTTATTCCGAGCGACAAAAAATAGTGTTGGGGGCAAGAAGCAGGTCAACGCAAACACAGGAAGCCCTGCCCAGAACCAGGGGATGCTGAAAACGCAGAACAAACCCACTAAGAATGAGATTACGAAAATCGGATTCCAGACCTCGGCTTTGGTTTGCAAATAATCCGCCAGTCGCAGCGCCTCCCGATTTGCATAGTCCGCCACCGCAATCCAGCTGGAAAAAACGACCGTGATCAGAACCAGTTTGTACCAAGCAAAATATCCGCCCGGGCCGCGTCTTAGGCCGTGTTGATCTGCACGAAAGAACGGGTCTTCACTTTGAGCATTCGCAGAACTGGTATCAACCCAGGCGTAAAGAATGCTGATCGCCAAAAAAGCCGCTAAGACCTGCCACGCTTGACGAGGATGCATTGCTTGACGAGGAATCCATGGGGTTCTACGGCGAAGTTCTAATTGATTCGGTATGCTATTGTCGCGATTCATAAATGACGAGATCAATTCATGCTGATGGTGCTACGGAAAATAAATCGACCCAATCCCGAGCGTAAGAGTAAGGCGGGTTTTCCCGTTTTTCGCTCGCTCGCTTGGGCTGGGTTCGATTCAGGTCGGACGCCAAAAAACGCAAAGCCTATGCAGGTATTTCCATCACATCGTTGGTTTGTGGAACCGTTGTCTACAATCAAGCAGCTTTAGGCAAAGCGGTTTGGTGTCCGGCGTCAGATGAGAAACTACAAGATACCCGGTTGGGAAACGGCGATACCCTTTAGCATCATCTTCAGCGTTTCTTTGTTCGGAGCAACTTGGAATGCAGTCGGGCGATCGATCAAGCCAATCTCGATCAAGTGATGCAGGCTCATGGTAAAGTCTTGCATTCCATCTTCAGCACCAATGCGGATCGCGTCGGGTAGCTTGTGATCGCCCTTCTCAAGAACCAGCTTCTTGATCATCGGAGTGAACGTCATGACTTCGCATGCCGGCACTCGACCCACCCCCTCTTTGATCGAAGGCAATAGTTTTTGCGCAACAATCGCTTTCATGTTCATGGCTAACGCGCTGCGAATGGCATTGTGCATTTCTTCAGGGAACAAGTCCAAGATACGACCAATGGTCGATGGTGCACTCGACGCGTGGATCGTGCCAAACACCAAGTGACCCGTCTCTGCAGCATGAATTGCAGTCATAAAGGTTTCTTCGTCCCGCAATTCACCCACCAAAATGATGTCAGGATCTTCGCGCACCGCATGCTTCATCCCCACACTAAAGTCCACCACGTCCATTCCGATTTCGCGTTGATTGATCAAACACTTGTTGTCGGTGAACACGAATTCGATCGGATCTTCCAGCGTCAATATGTGTTTGCTGTAGATCGTGTTGATGTAGTTGAGCATCGATGCAATGGTTGTACTTTTTCCAGAACCTGTCACGCCCGCCAACAGGATCATGCCTTGATCAAAATGGCAAAGTGATTCCATCACAGGCGGAAGGTTGAGTCCTTCAAAGTTCGGAATAAAGTTGTTCACGCGACGGGCAACCAAACCGATCTTCCCAAGCTGTTGCAGCATGTTGACGCGGAAACGCCAGTCAACACCATCAACATCGACGATGTATGCAAAGTCTGCACCGCCGGTTTGATCAAAGATCTTTCGGTTACGATCGTCCATCATCGGAAACAGCAGGTTTACCATTTCTTCGATTTCGATAATGCCACGATTCAATGGTTTTAGCGTGCCGTTGACTCGCACGATCGGTGGTTGCCCTACCTTTAGATGCAAGTCCGAACCCTTCAGCCGAACCAAGGCGCGAAACAATTTGTCGACCGCTTTTTCTTCCCGCTTTTTTGTAAAGCGATTGGTCAATTCCTCTAGGGTCGGAACACTGGCGGGGGCGTTTTCGACAGGGTCCGGCTTTTTGTGACTACTCATTACGATAAACTCCGATTTCAAACATTAATCCATTGAAGAGAGATCGATTCGACCTTTGACCAGACTAGCAACAGTACCACGGTTTCATGCAAGCGTTGCCTTTGCGCTCAACTGCAGGTGTTTCGCTTCAGGTACTGTACTCCGGTTTTCGCCAGTCAGTCGTTTTCACCCGGTTCACGATGGCAAAGCGGACCGGAAATTGACCTTTTGCCAGCTTCACTGTCAACTTGACATTGTAATCAATCCAACCGTCTGTCAGTTGCCGCAGATTCCCCAATGCCCAGTTTTCAAGCAATCCCGGTGGTTCGCAGGACGCCGGTCCTAATCATTGTGACGATCAATCCGCGAAATTCCATTGCCCGTCGCCCTGCCCCGAACGGATCGACAGCCTATGGATCCAATTCAGCTAAGATTTCCGCGGCTAATTGCTGCAATTTTGGAGGAAATGGAATCGCTGAACATTGGCCGATGGACATCGCCGCGGTGGACAGTTGGCGACGCGCGGCTTCCAATTCAGCGTCTGCGTACCGCCGGATCACTTGCTGATTCCAAAGATCGATTCTGCAGTCACCTTGGGATAAGTCAGCTAGGAATTGGCAAAATTCTTTGCGAATGGCTGATTGATCAGTGTTCATCGCCCGAAACTACATTTCTGGAAGAAGGATCGAAGATTGAGTTGCAAAATCATCAGAACATAAAAAGTTGTATCGCAGCAGTGTTGAGTGCCGCTAATCGAGTCGATCGAGTTCAAGATTTTATCAAATGGCGAAACAAATGTATGGTGACCTTAAACCGGCCTTTGGGAAACCCAGGCGTTGCAACGGTCTTCCCTGGTGGTTTTGATCGCAAACTGGGATTGCCCGCACTAAGTCAAATGAATGTTCGGATGGTTGACTGGCTAGGCAATTTGCTGCTTTATACGTTGCCCAAGGAAAGGTTGCTTCAAAGTCGGACGCTAACTCCCATCGACTGCATCACTTCTTTGGCCTGCCTGATCGTATACTGTCCTGAGTGAAAAATGCTGGCAGCCAGAACCGCGCTGGCGTTGGCTTGCGTGACGACCTGAGCCAAATGCTGAGCGTTGCCTGCACCGCCGCTGGCAACCACTGGGATGCGAACGGCCTGTGCAACCGCGGCGGTCATTTCTAGATCATAACCGTCGCATGTGCCATCGCGATCCATACTGGTTAGTACAATTTCGCCGGCGCCCATCGATTCCATTTGTTTGGCCCAAGCGACGGCTTCTAAGCCGGTGGGAATGCGACCTCCGTTGATGTGCACTTCCCAAATAGTCTTCCCATTATGAACGGTCCGCTTGGGGTCAATATTTACAACGATGCATTGATTCCCAAAACGTTCGGCGGCGTCTTCGACGAATTTTGGATTGGTGACCGCCGACGAATTGATGGACACTTTATCACAGCCTGCATTCAACAGGCGGCGAATATCGTCAATCGTGCGAATACCGCCACCAACGGTTAATGGCATGAACACTTGGTCGGCGGTTCTTTGCACAACGTCGACGATAGTGTCTCGCTGTTCATGGCTGGCGGTGATATCCAAAAATACCAATTCATCAGCGCCCTGCTGTTCGTACATCGCGGCCACGGATACCGGGTCGCCCATATCGCGAAGGTTCACAAAGTTCGTCCCTTTGACGACTCGACCGGCTTTCACGTCCAAACACGGAATGACTCGAACCGTAAGCATAAAAACAATCCAAACCCATAGGAAACATTTCAAACGCGGGCAGTTGAATTCTTATTCATCCTGGAAGTCTGTCCGCCGGTGGTGAGGTGGGCATTGTAAATCAAGGGGGTCGCGACACAACCGCGCGACCCAACCGAACTTGACGTTTTTCGCCAGTAAACGCCAGTAAACGCCAGTAAAATTGCCAACAGCCGCCCCGTTGTCTCCCAGATGGCAATTTAAAGTGTCTTCCCCTGGGCAGTCGCGCTGGCGTTGTTCTTTTTGGCTACAATTTAAGGCGACACCAATTAAGGCGACACTTTCTTGTTATTCCAGCTGCGAGATCCTGAATGATGAAAATTGCTTCCATTCTGGCGACGATTATTTTATGTGCGTTGCCTACATCCACTTTCGCGCAAAAACCAAATATCGTGCTGATTTTTGCGGACGATCTGGGTTGGAAGGACGTTGGGTATCAGGGTAGCGACCTGATCGAAACCCCCAATATCGATCGGTTAGCGACCCAAGGAATGGTTTTCAGTGCAGGTTATGCGGCGGCCGGAAACTGTGCCCCTAGTCGTGCCTGTATGTTGTCTGGCACTTATACGCCAAGGCATCAGGTCTTTGCTGTGGGCAGTACCGATCGAGGGCCAAAGCATCTTCAACGTCTGATTGCGATACCCAGTCGTAACGGCCTGCCCGAAAGCAATTTTACTTTGGCCGAAGCATTGAAAGCCAACGGCTACGCGACGGGACACTTTGGGAAGTGGCATTTGGCAGGCAAGGATGGGTCGTTACCAACGAAACAAGGATTCGACGTTTCTTATGATTCGTTCGGCGAAGGCGAATTGGAAGAAGGATCCGAAGGCAATAAGGCGGGGCCACAGTCGGATCCCAAAGGTGTTTTTACGTTGACCCACAAAGCTTGCCAGTTCATCCAAGACAATAAAGACAAACCGTTTTTCTGCTACTTATCTCACCATGCAATTCATTCGCCACTGCAGGGGCAAGTAGAAACCGTTGCTAAGTTCAAAGCGAAAGTTGTGGGAGGCGAACATACGACCGCCAAGTATGCGGCAATGACTTACGATCTGGATGCCAGTATCGGTATCTTATTGAAGAAGTTGGATGAACTTCAGTTGGTCGACAATACGCTACTGGTATTCACCAGTGATAATGGTGCCACGCAGCAGTCGTCGCAAGAACCGCTTCGGGGAAGTAAGGGCGGGTACTACGAGGGGGGGATTCGTGAACCATGGATTGTCCGTTGGCCCAAAGTAGTCAAACCTGGAATTAAATGCGATGTTCCGGTAATCAATGTGGACTTGTATCCAACGTTTCTTGCCGCAGCTAAAGCAGGCACTCCCGAA
>JBDNHU010000094.1:0-23936 GCA_041688615.1 Mariniblastus sp.
CCTGCGTAGCTGCCGGCCGCTAACGCCGAGGTCACTCCGGGAACAATTTCAAAAGGAATCATTGCCTGCAATAGGGCCGACGTTTCCTCGGCTGCCCGAGCGAACACAATGGGATCACCGCACTTCAGGCGGACGACCTTTTTGCCTTCTTGAGCCAGGCTGACCATCATTTGATTGACTTGGGCTTGGGACAGCATGCGTTTGGCGTCGCCGTGTTTACCTAGCGAAATCAGCTTCGCTGTTGGATGGGCCCACCGTAACAGGGCTGGGTTTACTAGGTAATCGAAGAGAATGGCGTCCGCAAATTGTAGGCATTCAATCGCCCGCAGCGTGATCGCCCCTGGCTCGCCTGGGCCAGCTCCGACCAAAAAGACTTTCCCTGCACCTGTTCGACGGCCGCCCAAGTTCCCATTGTCGGCCTGGAAATCCAGGTTTTCCGCCAGGATTCTGGCGGTTAGGCCATTGGCAGCGTTTGCGGCACTGGATTGGGGCGAACCTTCGTCGGGGCCAGAAGGCGAGTTTGGCGACATGGAATTTGGTCAAACAATCAAAGAAGTTAGGAGAAATCGGTAATCCGGCCCGTGAAAACCAAGGTTTGGGGCTACTTTGAGTCGAAGTTGCTAGGATAGCATAAGCGAAATGCCGGTTACCACTGGACATATTAGGGGAAAATCGACATACTGTGGGGCTCAATCCGCCGCCTGGAATTGATTTTCCCGTGGGCGAACGCGTCCTTAGGGCTTTGTAAGCACAAACCTTTGTTGCCACAAACTTTTGTGGCTGCTGATTTTTGTGGCTGCTGTTGATTGTGGCTGCTGACTTTTGAAGCTTTGGTGAAGCTGCGTTTCTAACCTCTAGAAACGGTGGTTCTGAAATCGGAACAGTGGTTCTGAAATCGGAATTTTGGCCGCCAAATCGAAATAGGGCGGCCAAACATCGGTTAACCAACCTCGTCGTTCGGTTGATCGGTTAGCTTACTGGGATTCAGGCGTTAATGCCCGTTACCTTATTTTGTCCGTTTACTTACAGAACGTAAACTAAGAGCAATGCCAAATACTAAAAGTGCGATCAAGCGTCTGAAGCAAAGTGAAGTTCGTCGTCAACGCAATAAAGCCGTGAAGACTCGGACTAAGACCGAAATCAAGAAGGTTCTTGCCGCTGTAGAAGCGGGCAACATTGCCGACGCAGAAGAACTGTTCAAGATGGCTGCCAAGAAGTTGGATCAAGCCGGAAGCCGTAGCATTATCCATAAGAATGCTGCGGCTCGTCAAAAGAGCCGCCTCCAACGAATCATCAAAGCGGCGAAGACCGCAGCCTAGAAATTTAGCCGTTTCTAATTGGAATTGTTTGGTTCTTGGCGGATATGATGCTGCCGAGTTTAAGCTCGGTTGGCTCTAGGGCAGACGGTGTTTCCGCCTGGTTCCGCCTTATACTGCTTGGGTATGTTTTAATCGGCCCGTTTGTTTTAATCGGCCCGTTTGTTTTAATCGGGTCGTGTGCCGGTTGAAACAAACCTCGAGCATTTGTCTGCAAATATGAGATCAAGAAGGGGCTGCTCGAATCGAGCAGCCTTTTTTCGTAATGGTTTAAGGTTACTCCATCTCGGTGAACCGCGCCTGCGAGCATCGCCGTCGGTCATTTTGACGATGCTGCCGCTAAGTTTCGCTACAACTTTGGGCCGCGTACCTTTATCGACTACGGGGGCACTCCAGCGCAAGCAACGTAAAGGCGGTCGTCTGCTACGGGTTCAGGATTTGGAATCGTTCGCGGCATCACCTGGCTGGAATCAGGCAGTATCGTTGTGGCATCAAGATCGTTGTGGCGTGAAGATCGTTGCGGCGTGAAGTTGTCGGGTGGCTTGATTCGGCAATCAATCCTTTGTTAACTCGATCGCGTTAGGCCCAGCGAATCAGGCCCAGCGAACGGGGGCTCCGTCTGTCTGTGCCGACCGGAGGCAAGCGTCCATGACACGCTGGGTTGCCAAAGCGATCATTGGCCAAGAATCGTCGATTTTCCCAGAGGTCACTAGTGAATTGAAGCGGCGGAACATCAGGCTCTCCTGTGATCCGGGCATGCTGTTAGCAGGTTCGGTGGTCGCTATCGTTTGACTGTCGTGCTTCATTATAAATGTGCATCCATTGGTTTGGAAATCGCTAACTTCCGAGAAAAACGGCAGCGTATTGCCCTCGTAAGGAAGTACAAAATCTTGAACTCGCACCACACCTTGGGTGCCAGAGAAATGAATCCACTGTTGGTGATGCGTCACAAACGAACAGTAAAAACTGGCCACCAAGTCCGGTTGATTGGCCATTGGGAATCCCAAGTCGAAGCGGAATTCGATCGGCACCGCTGGGCCGTTGGCGCACGACTGCTGGCGAATCGTATGCGCTGAAACCCAAGATGGCATTTGTCCGCCCACTGCCAATAGTGCCATGCGGATTAGATACCAGCCTAGGTCGCCCAGGCAGCCGTGTGGTTCTAATGTCGAATCTGATCGAATGTTGCCGGTAAAGAAATCGTCAGGCGCGGCGAAGCTGAATTGCCCATTGATTCGCCGAAGTTTGCCAAAGCGGATTTGATCCTTCGTAGCGGCCAAGATTTTATCTAGACGTGCGGAGTGCGTATACATGACTCCGTCCATAAATTGGACATTGTTTTCTTTGCACACGTTGAGCATCTCTTCGAGATCCTCCGCGTTGATTGCGCAAGGTTTTTCGCAAAGCACATGTTTGCCGGCCTTGGCCGCTTGGATGACCCAACGCTTACGCATCCCAGTTGGCAATGGAATGTAAACGGCATCTACTTGGTCGCTTTGAATCAACTGTTCGTAAGACCCGAATGCCTTGGGGGCGTCAGCAAACGGAAACTCACTCTGGCAAGAATCGATATAAGCTTGCGATTTCTGAAGGTCTCGGCTGGCGACACCGCTAATGATACCGTTGCCCGAGTGCAAGACGGACGTCCAGTTCTTACGGCCGATTGCTGCGGTTCCGATAAATCCCCATCGGCAAAGTTCTTGGTTCATTCGTTTATGCAATCAATCTAGAGGCCAGCGACTTGGGTTGGCGTGTTGTTTGAAATCAAAAGCTCATTGGATGCGAGATATTGTTGGAAAATTCGCACTCAGAAGGTTATAACCAAAGGTGTCCGCTTTGGAAAACCTAGGCATCTAAGCGTCATTTGCCGGGTGGGAAGCGTTGCTAGGAGTACGATGATGAAAACAGATGCCCGCAAGTTGATGATGGTTTGGCCTTTTGTCTTTCTACTGCAAAGCCTGATGATCTTGCCAGTAGCCAACGCGCAAGCCACTCCTTTGACACTCAAACCAAATGTGTTGGTGATATCGATCGACGATTTGAACGACTGGGTTGGTTGTCTGGGCGGCCATCGGCAAGTTCAAACGCCCTGCATCGATGGTTTGGCCGCGCGAGGGATCGTCTTCACTAACGCTCATTGCCAGTCGCCATTGTGCAATCCTTCTCGTACCAGTGTGATGACAGGGTTGCGTCCCACTTCGACTGGAATTTACGGTTTAGCGCCTTGGTTCAGGCAGGTCGAAGGTTTGGAGCAAATTGTGACATTGCCGCAGCATTTTAAGCAGCATGGTTATCGAACCTTTACCACTGGAAAGACATATCACGACGCATACCCACCTGCCCCTAGTCGCGGCGATGGCAGTGAATTTGATGAATGGGGTTACCACGGCAGTGGAGGGAATCCCAAGCCAGAAAAAAAGATCATCAATATGCAAGGCGGGCATCCGCTGATGGATTGGGGTGCGTTTCCCCAGCGTGATCAGCAGCAAGATGATTACGTTGTTGCCGATTGGGCAATATCTAAACTCAATCAGTTATCTCAGGAAGAAAACACGCAGCCCTTCATGCTGTTTTGTGGTTTTCGCCGTCCTCATGTGCCTTGTTTCGCACCGCAGAAGTGGTTTGATCTGTACCCCGAAGATTCGCTTCAGATGCCGCAGATGATGGACGGAGATCGCCAGGATACGCCATTTTTTTCATGGTATTTGCATTGGGAATTGCCAGAACCTAGGCTGTCTTGGTTGAAGGAAGCAGGCGAGGATCGGTCGCTGGTCCGCGCCTATTTGGCATCCACTAGTTTTGTGGACGCGATGGTGGGACGCGTCCTTGCAGGGCTTGCCGCGTCTGGGCTGGCGGAGAATACGGTTGTTGTTTTGTGGTCCGACCACGGATACCACTTGGGAGAGAAAGAGATTTCGGGCAAGAATAGCTTATGGGAACGCTCGACAAGAGTGCCTTTGATTGTTGGCGGACCCGGAATCGCAAGAGGTTTTCGCTGCTCTGAACCGGTCGAATTGTTAGATCTGTATCCAACGCTTGCGGATATTTGTGGTTTGCCAATTCCTGACCATCTTGAGGGACATTCGCTGCGTCCGCAAATCAAGAACCCAAACCAGTCCCGCCCTTGGCCCGCGATCACTTCCCACAATCAGGGGAATCATGCCGTTCGCGATAATCGATGGCGATTGATCCAATACGCTGATGGGAGTCAAGAGTTTTACGACATGATCGCCGATCCGAACGAGTGGACGAATTTGATCAGCGACACTCGATATCAAGGCGAAGTCGCTCGCATGGCCAAGCATTTCCCCAAGATCGACCTTCCACCAGCACCGCAAAGCAAACATCGCGTGTTAACATGGGACGGCGAAACTGCTGTTTGGGAAGGCAAGCCGATTGAGCCTTCGCAATGGCAGCGTTAACCGGTTTCCACTGGCAAAGCGGACAGAATCAATGGGTCTAAGACGCTAAGGCTTACCGGCAAGGCTTACTGGCAAGGCTTACTGGAAAGGCTTACTGGAAAGGCTTACTGGAAAGGTTCTAGCAGCGGTCGTCAAACGACTTGAAAACCGCCAAAGGCACTGCTCCCAGTTTTCAACCGCCAATCTTCGGCTGGCCCTTTCGTGCATTAGGAACGCCCGGCACTTGGGAGCGCAATCCTTTTCAGATTCCCAACCGCACCAGCACTACTCCAAACGCATCAGCACTACTCCAAACGCATCAGCACTACTCCAACCGCACCAGCACTACTCCAAACGCACCAGCACTAAGATGCGGGTGGCGAAGTGGCCTTCGGTGCATGCGGCGATTTGGGTGCGGTAGTCAACACGATTACAGCGCCGGCAATCACTAAGAATAGACTGGCGAAGAACATGTTGCCCGTTTCCTGCCAAAGGCCTTTGGTCATGATCTCGGAAAAAGTGTTAATTACGGGAGCACAGCCGAAAACTAGGGGCATTACGAAGAGTGGTTTGCCGCCGAAGTTGAACGCGTAGATAATTCCCAACGCGCCCAGTGCTCCGATTGTTCCGGCGCCCAGACTCCAGAACCAGCCGGTGAACGAATTGAAAGTGCCGGGTTCGGGACCAAAGGCTGGGTTGATCAGAATGGGAATGATCACCGCAACCGCGAAATAGGCCAACCCAACGCAAATGAACGGTCGCAGGCGACTGCCACCCATGATCAGTTGCCCTTTGTGAAGTACAGGGCCGTAGGCACCCCAGCACAGAGCCGTTGCCAGAATGCAAAGGGAACGAAGTACAATGTCTGCCAACCAATTAGGATCCTCTTGACTGGCCGTGGCGGTTTTTTCGGCATCGGATTTCTGATTCGCTAGGGTAGCCTTCGGAGCCGTTTCAACTCTGGAAACAGCTTCCGGGGGTGTCGGTTGTTCCTTGGTTTCCTGGACCTGGCCAGATTCCAGCTCTTTGCCAGTTCTCTCCTCCTGATTAGTGGCGAGTAAGGCGACCGTTTGAGCAGGGATTGCCGAAGGAACAGCGAGTGTTGGTGCCTTGTTGGCGTGGCTATCGTGCCCTTTGGGTTTTGCAGGTTTGTTCACCAAAACACCTGCCGCACCGATCGCAACCACCAGGATCCCTAGGTAAAACGGCCATGACGCTTCTTTGAAGTTCTTAGCCATTGCCATCGTGACGAAGGTGTTCACCACTGGGGCGCAACCGAAAACCAAAGGCATTACGTAAATAGGACTGCCGCCCCACTTCAGCGCAAGAATAATTCCTAAAGCTCCCATTGCTCCGATCGCACCCGCGGCAAAGCTCCAAATAAAGCCTCCAGCACTCCAGTAGCCCTTTTCGCCTTTGGTATAAAGCGCGGCCACCGGAAAAATTACCGCGATCAGGAAGTAAGCCAAGCCGACGCATATAAACGGACGAAAAGCACTTAGTTCGCCGTCCGCACCAAAAGCGGCTTGTCCAGCGTGAAGCGTTGGGCCATACAATCCCCATGACAGGATTGTAAGGGCAACAAACGGCAAGAACAAAAGACCTTTCATCGGCAACTCTCTTGTGATCAGGTATCGGCTAGGTTCGATTGGTGGGAAGACCAAGCAATCTCAGACTGCATCGGCCTGTGGTTGGATGCCGCGGTCTTGAGTAACCACAGCGATCTTGGGTCGCAAAGCTCAGGTTGCAAAGCTCAGGTTGCAAAGCTCAGGTTGCAAAGCTCATGTCGCAAAGCCTCACCCAAACCGAACTTATGGCAACGGGTTAACGCTGCGACCCAAACCAGGAATAATAGTTTATCCCTGGACATGACGACTGCCCATGACCCCGGTTGAATCGCATTCCTACTTTCAACGACGATTGACGACCCAAATGGCAAAGAAACGTAAGGCTTCGGATCAACAAATGACCATGTTTGACCTGGAGTCCGGTAGGGATTCGCATTCATCCGCCGAATCGGTCACCCAGCCGCCGCTGGTGAAGGAAACCTCGCATTCGGACGTAGACTTGGACTCGGATCCGTCTTCATCGCCATCGCAGGTCGCGGAAGTTGCCTCGAACTTTGATGCCAGCCAGCCGGCAACTCCCGAGGGGAAGTTGGTGATCGTCATTGACTCGCACGCCTTGCTGTATCAAGTTTTTCACGCAATGCCCGACATGAGTTCGCCGTCGGGTCAGCCGGTAGGGGCGGTTCACGGTTATCTTCGCGATATCTTGGACTTGATCGAAAAATTGAAGCCCGATTTCATGGCATGCGCGTTTGATAAAAGCGGTGTAACGTTTCGCAATGAGATTTTCTCCGAATACAAAGCTAATCGCGACCCGATGCCCGACGACTTGCGGCCGCAAATTGGATACGTGCAAAACCTGCTGTGCGCTTTGAATATTCCTATTTTGGAATTAGACAACTACGAAGCCGACGACATTATGGCAACGGTTGCGGCCAAGACCGAGGAAGCGGGTGGTCGTTGTCTTGTGGTTACCAGCGACAAGGATTGTCGACAATTGATCACCAAAAAAGTGCAGTTGTACAACACGAGAAAGGCGTTGATTTATGATGACTCGCAGTTGCTTGTCGATTGGGGGATCCGCCCCGACCAAGTGGTGGATTTTCAATCGTTGATCGGAGATCCTACCGATAATGTGCCCGGCGTTCCATTAATCGGTCCAAAGCTTGCAAAGCAGTTGTTAAGTGATTTTGACACTCTGGAAGGAGTGTTCGAAAATGTAGAATCGATTTCCGGTGCGAAGCGCAAGGAGAATCTTCGCAACGGCCAACAGGTGGCGTTGATGAGTCGCCAGTTGGTCGCACTGGACAAGAATGTCCCGATTGAAATCGATTGGACCCAGTTGCGAATGGGCGGGGCCGACTTGGCGCAAGCCATTCAATTGTGTGAAGCGTTTGGGTTCCGGCAACTGACGTCGCGGGTGCGTAGTTTGGCCAGTTCGGTCGTGGCAACTAGGCGATCGCCTAGAGACCTTGCGCAACATCAACGAGTGGTTGATGCGTTGAGTGCGTCGGGTATCGAAGTCGCTCCATCGAGTGCGCCGGTGGTGAACCAAGCGGAGGTCGCTTTAGATTACCGCCTGATCGATAGCGTGGCTGCGTTGAAGCAGTTGGTTGCACAGTTGCTAAAGTGCAGCAAACTAAGTCTAGATACTGAAACCACTTCGACGCATTCGCGAGCCGCCAAGTTGGTTGGTATTTCCTTGTCTTGGCAGGCTGGGTCGGCCGCCTACATCCCGATTCAATCCCCCAACGCGAAGTCCAATTTGGATTGGGAAAGCCAAGTTCTCCCCACGTTGCAGCCGTTGCTGGAACATTGCGAAATCGTCAAGGTTGGGCAGAATATCAAGTACGACATGATGGTCTTGGCGACACACGGAGCCAAAATTGAAGGAACCCTGTTTGATAATATGGTGGCGGACTACTTGTTGCAACCAGGTCGCAATGGGCATGGTCTAGACGAATTAGCAGATCGCTACTTAGGTTTGAAGGCTACCAGTATTAAGGATTTGATTGGTACGGGAAAGCAGCAAATTTCCATGGCGGAGGTTCCTCTCGAGAAGATTGTGCCGTACGCCTGTCAGGATGCCGACTATGCTTTTCGCCTGGAAGGAATTTTGCGAGACGAATTGTTGGCTTCGAAGTTGGATGAATTGTTCTTTCAGGTCGAAATGCCGTTGCTGCGAGTTTTGGTGGGGATGGAATATCGTGGCATCACAATTGATGCGGAAAAATTGGGTTGTTTCAGTCAATATTTGGCAAAGAAGATGTCGCTGCTGCAAGGTGAAATCTATTCTCTTGTGGGGAATGAATTTAATATTGATTCGCCCAAGCAGTTGGCCGTTGTCCTGTTTGAACAATTGAACTTGCCTGTCATTAAGAAGACGAAAACAGGGCCAAGCACTGATAAAGAAGTGCTCCTGCAGTTAGCCGAGACTCATGCGTTGCCCAAGTTGATCGTTCAGTATCGTGAGGCAGCAAAGTTGAAAGGGACCTATGCCGATTCGTTGCCGCTGTTGGTGTTGCCAGAGACGGGGCGGGTACACACTTCCTTCATGCAAGACGTTGCGGCGACGGGGCGTCTAAGTAGTAAAGATCCAAATTTGCAGAACATTCCGATTCGAACCGAAGAGGGACGTCGAATTCGCGAAGCCTTTGTGCCAGGCCCTAGCGGGTGGAAGTTGATGATGGCGGATTATTCGCAAATCGAATTGCGGATGTTGGCTCATTTTTGTCATGACGAGGTATTGTGCCAGGCATTTGCAGATGACGTTGATGTTCACGCCAGTGTGGCAGCCCAAGTTTTTCAAGTGTCGCTGGATGACGTTTCAAAAGATCAAAGACGCCGCGCAAAAGCGATCAACTTCGGAATTATCTATGGACAAAGTGCCTTTGGTTTAGCCAAAGAATTAGACATTTCGCGGGACGAGGCCACGGAATTTATCGAAGCCTACTTCGCCAAATACCCCGGAGTCTTGGACTTCATGGAATGGACACTTACGCAGGCCCGTGAGAACGGGTTCGTGCAGACGATATTAGGACGTCGCCGGCCGATTGAGGGTGTGCGCCCCAATAGTCACTACAAATCGCGAAATATGCCCGAACGAATTGCAATCAACACGGTGATTCAGGGGTCGGCCGCTGACCTGATCAAACTGGCGATGCTGCGGGTAGATCAAGCATTGCAGGATTCTGGATTGGACGCCCAGTTGTTGCTGCAGATTCACGACGAACTGGTTTTTGAAACCTCAGTGGACCAAGCCGACTCGCTAGGAAAGCTGGTCGTCAATGAGATGATCCATGCCTATGGATTAAGTGTTCCCTTGAAAGTGGACGTTGAAATCGGTGCCCATTGGGACGATTGCAATCCTTGGACTGGCAATTGAATTAAGTGAGGCTGACGGTTTTCAGGCGGTGTGTTGACAGCCGTCCGCCTGACTAGCGACTTAGCTTTGGCAGTCTGCCCTAAGACCTTGGACGTTGGCGAACTTGTGGAGCTAAAGGCTTGGCGAGTCGAAACCAGTCAATATGAGCCATAGTTGCCAAGATTTTGTTCAAAATTGGCGGTTCAGACGCCCTGCGTCTTTTCATTCGGTTCGGCCAGGGAATACAATACGTGAGGTCAATAATCGCAAGCGGCAATTTGACGATTTGGCGTTTGTTCCGATTTTGATCTCCTTCCTTTCCTGTTCAAACACGCTTGCGGTCCGGGTGAGCGGACTGTATCAATTGTGCAGTTGCTTCAACTGGGCATATTGCCGGGCGCATCCTGGGTGTCGGTTGGAGGCATGGTAGACAACGGTCAACTGCTGCCTGCTGCCTGCTTCGATTTTTCCGATCTTCCAACCGCCTCCTATTAGAATCTGGAAACCTTCCATGATTTCCGATGTAGACGTTAGGTTTGTACTGGTTCCCATTTAGACGGTTTATTTCGTGCTTGGAAGATTAATGCATGGTGATAAACCAAGTCGCAACGACGAGATTGCCGCGTGAAGTTAATCGGGTTGGTCGGTGGAATTGCCAGCGGGAAAAGCTGCGTTTCGCAACTGTTTCGTGACTTGGGTGCTGAGGTGATCAACGCTGATCAATTGGCGCACCAAGTTATGCAGGATTCGGCAGTAATTCAGCTATTGGTTCAACGCTGGGGCGAAATAGTTATTGATGACAAGCAGCAGCTGGATAGGTCGGCGATTGCCAAGGTAGTTTTCGCGGAAACCAAATCAGGCCAAGCTGAACTGGATTGGTTAGAATCCCAGCTGCATCCTAGAATCCGCTCAATGATTGAACCTAAGTTGGACCGGTGGCGAAGTGATCCTAAAGTATCGGCCGCAGTGTTGGACGCTCCGGTTTTAATTAAAGCCGGCTGGCACCTTTTGTGTGATGAACTGGTGTTTGTAGAAGCTTCGTTGCCGATTCGGTTACAGCGGGCTCGTAAGCGCGGTTGGGCCGATGGTGAGTTGCAACGGAGAGAGAAATTGCAGACACCGCTAAGCGAAAAGCGACGGTTGTCCACATTTGTGATCCAAAATGATGGCGATTTGGAATTTACTGCCCGGCAAGTCAAAGCTTTCTGGAACCAAGACATTGTCAATGCATAGCTGGAAAGGAAAAGTTAGCCTCGCTATCATCTATTTCGTTGAAGAAAGCTTGAAACAACACGAATTGATTGAATGAATTCATGAAGCGATTGATTGAGGGCAATCAATCGTAGAAATTTGATCTGATCGGATCGACCGTTTTGTGCCTAGGTGTTCATCCAGGCATTGCCCCCCTCCCTCCCCTATTTCGCACTTTTCCCTTTTTTGCGAAACCAATTTACTCGAAGCGATTTCAAATTTCGGTACTCATGCCGAAATAGAGAATACAACGGTCTAAGATCGTTCGAGGAAACGAGCATACTAACGATGTCTACCACTAATAACTCAGACAATTCTTCCAACAATCCATCGCGTGGGCGTAGTCCAGGCGGACGGCCGCCAAACCTTCGAGAGCGTTCGAGTGGGCGAAGTGAGCGTCATATTGGCCCGCATCATCACATGCCTGATGCGGCAACCAAGCGATTGAATGAAATCGAAGCATCGGGCGAACCGTTGTCATTGGCCGAACGAATCAGTAATGAAGGCGGTGCTGGACAAAGGGGAGTTGTCCCGCGAAGTGTGCCTAGCGAAGACGGCGTCTCGATTGCCAAACTTCATCAGTTATCGACGCAAGAGTTGCAAGCGGTTGCCGAAATTGAGGAAGTGGGCATTTCGGAAACGGCAAGTCGCCAGCAGTTGATTTATCAGATCATGAAGCAGCGATTGAAGTCGCGCGGCCTGATCTATGGCGAAGGAACGCTTGAAATTTTACCGGACGGTTTTGGCTTCTTGCGCAGTTCGCGTTACCATTACCAAAGCAGTCCCGACGACATTTATGTTTCGCCCAGCCAGATTCGCAAGTTTGGTTTGCGTGATGGAGTTATGGTTTCTGGACAGATACGCCCTCCCAAAGAAAACGAGGGTTACTTTGCGCTGTTGCGGGTGGACGCGGTCAATTATCGCGATCCGCAATCTACGGCGATTTCTAAACGTTTTGACGAATTGACCCCGATCCATCCCGATCGTCGAATCCATCTTGAAAACGATCCCGAAGATGTAGCGACGCGAATTATCGATATGATGTCGCCGCTTGGTTTTGGGCAGCGAGGTTTGATTGTTAGTCCACCACGGGCTGGCAAGACCATGTTGTTGCAGAAAATAGCGATTGCGATTCAACGCAACTTTCCGGAAGTTCATGTCATTATCTTATTGATCGACGAACGACCTGAAGAAGTGACCGACATGCAAAGAACTGCGGTCATTGGTGCCCAATGCGAAGTGGTTAGCAGTACCTTTGATGAACCGCCGTCGCGACATATTCAGGTCGCCGAAATGGTGTGCGAAAAAGCCAAGCGAATGGTCGAATGCGGCTTGGATGTTGTAGTGCTGATGGACTCGATTACTCGATTAGCAAGAGCGTATAATTCAGAAATTCCTCAGTCCGGGAAGACGCTTAGTGGCGGCTTGGATGCTTCGGCGATGCAAGCGCCCAAAGCATTTTTTGGGGCGGCTCGGAAAGTAGAAGAAGGTGGTTCTTTGACGATTGTTGCCACAGCGTTGGTGGACACCGGTAGCCGGATGGATGATGTGATCTTTGAAGAGTTCAAAGGCACTGGCAACATGGAAATCGTGTTGGACAAGGGTCTTGCGGAGAAGCGGATTTTGCCTGCGATCGATTTAAATGCCAGCGGCACTCGACGTGAGGAACGATTGCTGGAAGAAGGTGAATTTCAACGTGTGAAACTGATTCGCCGAGTGCTTTCTGACTTGAATCCAGCAGACGCCTTGGAAAGTTTGATCAAGAAGCTACAAAAGACCAAGTCGAACGCCGAGTTCTTGATGAGCATGAATCCCGATAGAATGTGAGATTTGGCCTAGAACAATTTGGATTGGGCGCAATAATGTGGGGCTGGATGCCCAACGTTGGGTGTTGGGATTTGCTGGAAATTCGGTTTGCTCGATTTTGGGGCACCGCCGCAAGAATGTTTTCGTTTTAGGTTTTGCTTGAATGCCAAATTCAAGCCAATCCGCACTTCATGGACACTTCATGGTTACTTCGATTGATGGAACGAACCTTTCTTTGAAAGGTCAGAAAGTCGCGATTGTTGTTTCAAAATACAACAATCACATTACCGATTCGTTGAAAGACGCTGCCGTCGAAACATTGAAACAGGCAGGGATTTCTGATGCGGACATTTTCGTAGTGGTGGTCCCTGGCGCTTGGGAGATTTCGTTAGCAACCAAGCGTTTGGCGGATACGATGACTTTTGCGGGCATCGTGTGTTTGGGCGCGGTGATCAAAGGTGATACCAGTCACGATCAACACATTAATCGTGCAGTGTCGATGAATTTAAGTGAGATTTCGGTCGATTTCGATATGCCAATCGGGTTGGGGTTGTTGACGTGCAACACGGTTGAACAAGCATTGCAACGCAGTGGCGGATCGATGGGGAACAAGGGGCAAGAGGCGGCTTCGGCCGTGATTGACATGATTCGATTGAATTTGGCAATCGAGGACAGGTTTTCGCTGGAACTAGCGGCTGGTGATCCTTGATTGGTTGGTGCTGGTCCAAGCATTGATTGTTTTTCACCTAAACCCATTTAGAAATTTTGAATGTCCCGCAGAAGTTTAAGCCGTCAGTCTGCCGTCCAAGTCTTGTTTCAAGATGACTTTAATCCCGATCGGTCCCGTGACCCAGATCGTCGTTATCTAATTGAGCAATTGGAGGATGATCAGGATTTGATTGACCTTGCTTGGTGGATGATTGATGGCACAAGAGATCAGCAACAGAAAATTGACTTGTTAGTTTCCAACAGTGCGGATAATTGGGAAATTGGCCGGATCTCGGCTGTGGATCGGAACATTATTCGTTTAGCTGTTTTTGAAGCCAAGTTTGGCAAAACGCCTGCGGCGGTGGCCATTGATGAAGCGATTCGTTTGGCGAAGCGCTATGGTGGAAAAGAATCGCCAAGGTTTGTGAACGGGGTGCTGGATCGAGTCCTGAAATTTGAAGGCGAAGCGGTCCAGAAAGAGCGGTCTACCGATTCTGATTCCAAAATCAAAGAAGCGGGACCCGGTTTGCGACGTTTTATCGGTTCGAGTGCCAAGTCTGTGGAACCCAAGTCTGTTCAGCCAAGCCCTGATGCTAGTCCCTCGCTTGCCAGTTCTTCGGGCGAAAGTCCCTTGCTTGACGGTCAGCCGGGCGAATCAACGGTCGTTCAAGCGGATGCCAGCGACAACTAGCGTGTACCATTGGATGGCAATACCGTGAACTGGCATACCGTGAACTGGCATACCGTGAACTAACATGCCGTGAACTAACATGCCGTGGGGGTATGGACGTGGGCGGGTTTGACTGGTTGCCCATTTCAGACCGTGAATCCCTCCTATATTTCAGGCATTCAAGGCGTGTGACACGGAGGATCTTCCAGAGGCGGAAACCCAGAGGCGTACCTTCTTATTGAAGCGACTCTTGAGGGCGATTTTGGCTTTTCTTTGGCAAAAGCGAGCCCGTTTTGGCGTTTTCGCGGGATCGTCTCCAGGTTCGGGTTTAGAAAAGCTGGGGCCTAAGTAACCGCAATAGATTCTGGGCATATCGCTCGCCCTGCCCTGTTAGTTCGTGACATTTTCCCGACAATGGAGGGTCATGCATTCAAGATAGAGAGAAAGTCCTAGGCTTTCTGGCTCCCACTAATCTGTACTGATAGAGAACGACTCGATGGCACTTTGGAATCCGTTTAATTTATTCAAACGCAAAGAAGAAAAGAAACCTGCGCAACCGGCGCCTGTTTCTGAAGTTACCGCCGAAGTTAAGCCTGAACCAATCTCGCAAGCTGTTAGCACTGCCCCAGAAACGGTCACCCCACCAGAAGTCACGACCCCCGAAGTGCCCGTGCCAGAAGTGGTGGTTTCAGAAATTTCAGTTCCAGCAGTGCCATTGCCAGAAGTTGTGGTTCCACAAGCAAGTGTGTCCCAAGTTGCTCAATCGACAATTTCAATACTGGAAACTTCGACACTGGAAACCTCAACTTCAGCAACCGTTGTGCCAGTCGGGGGTGGGGACTTGGAAGTTATCGACCAAGAACCTTCGCCAGCCCAGCTCAGCACCGAAGCAGAAGTCTCGGTCGCCAACGCTGTGGTCCAGCCGATGGATCAGTCCAAAGTGATTCCATTTGCGTTGCAGGAGAGTCCGCAAAAATCGACCGACATCTATGAAAAAATCTCGCAAGTGCCTAAGGCCAAGCCGGTTTCAAAGTCCGTTGAAAAGCCCAAAGAGAGTGGCGGATTGACCGGATGGTTCCGGTCGGCGATCAGTAAAACAGCGAAGGTCTTGAACACAGATATCCGCGATTTGGTCGGACGTGAAGGGCGATTAGTTGACGATGAATTCTTGAAGGAATTCTTTTCGCATTTGATCAAAACGGACATGGGCGTTGGCCCAGCGTCGGAAATTCGTGACGCCGTCCAGAAGAACTACCGAGGCCGAAAGGTTCATTTGGCACAATTGATCGATGCGGCAAAGGTAACCATTCGCGAAATTATGAAGCAAGAAGAAGTGCGCCTAACTTTGGCGGATTCGGGTACTTCGGTTGTTATGGTGGTGGGTGTCAACGGAAGCGGCAAGACCACTTCGATTGCCAAATTGGCTGGCATGTTCCGTAAAGACGGTAAGTCGGTGGTGCTTGGTGCAGGCGACACATTCCGAGCTGCCGCGGTGGAACAATTACGGCAGTGGGCTGGACGCATTGATGCTCAAATCGTGACCGGCGAAGATCGGTCCGATCCAGCCAGTGTTGCATTTAGAGCGGTCAAATACGCGGTCGACAACCATATCGATGTATGCATTGTGGACACGGCCGGCCGCTTGCAAACACAGACTCACTTAATGCAAGAGTTATCAAAAATTCGCCGTGTCATCGACAAGGTCATTCCTGGTGCCCCGCACGAAACGCTATTGGTTTTGGATTCTACCGCAGGCCAGAACGCCATTAGCCAAGCCCGAGGATTTTCAGACGCGGCTGGATGTACTGGCATCATCCTTGCCAAATTGGACGGAACGGCGAAAGGCGGTGTTGCCATTCCGATCCGCAAGGAATTCAACCTACCCGTTAAGTTTATCGGATTCGGAGAGACCGCCGACGCGATCGCGCCTTTCGACGTCGAACGCTACGTCGAAGCACTGTTTAACATCGACGAATAGTCTGCTGGTTTCAAGACGTGCGGCCTAAGTTAGGTTTCCCAGGGGTACTTAATCTAGGCCAGCATTGGGGCGTAGGTCTTCGGAGCGACGTTGCCCTTGCCCTGACAGTCTTCCTGCCCCCAAATCCTCTGCGCTAACGCCGTTTTTACGGGTGTCGAGTGAAAATTCTTGGGTGCGGTTACGTCTGGCTGATTGTCAGCGGGCAGAGGCAGCAACGGGCAGAGGCAGCAACGGGCGCACGCAAAACGGATACGATTTCATTTCTTACTTTCGGTCGTCCGTTTGAAGTGCACTTTCCGCCGTTGAAGCGTTTGGTGGTGGCTTCGCTGGTTACTGATTCTCAAGCGATGGTTCGCTGGATACCAACAAGGCGGTAGGCCAACCGACTAGACCTCATAGGTCGAACCGCCAAAGTGAGTATTACGAGAGATCTTGTCCATTGAGTGCATGCCCGCAAGGACGAACTCGACGCACGAAGCGCGAACGCTTGGGTCGCTCGAGGCGGAAACTTCAAAGGCTTTCTCCCAGATCGCGGGAATGTCCTTCACTCGATCGCTGTACTGGGACGACGGCACCATGTCACCGACTTCGATCTTGATTCCCTTGGCGAAACCTGCTGACAATTCTTCCAGGCCGTGCCGCGTGACATATTCTTTGAAGACCTTCTCAATCGCCTCGGCCAAAATGGCGTCCAGCACTTGCTGTTCGCTCATCTGGTTGCCGCTCATTAGATCTAGTTCGATCTTCCCCATGCTCGAGGTGCTCAAGTGCCCAAGATCGCTGATTCTAGGGACCGCAGGTTTCTCACCTAGGGCGATGGACCGATGGCGAGCGGACGAAACCATGGTGCGATAATTTGCAATGCTAAGTCGTGCGCTGACACCCGATTGGTGATCCACGTATTTGCTTTTTCGAGCCTGGACCGTGACCTCTTCGCAAATCTCCTTCATGAAATGTGGCACTTGAACGGGATAATCGCCGCTATGATCGATACCAGATTCTTGTTCCATGATCTGCATCCCAAGGTCACGATCTTTGGGATAGTGGGTTTTCACTAGGCTTCCAATTCGGTCCTTCAACTGCGGAATGACTTTGCCGCTTCGGTTATAGGTAGCAGGGTTCGCCGAGAACAAAACCAGTACGTCCAAGTCAAAGCGAACAGGAAGTCCGCGAATTTGAACGTCTCTTTCCTCCAGTAAGTTGAACAAGCCAACTTGGATCAGTTCATCTAGTTCGGGCAATTCATTGATCGCAAAGATGCCGCGGTGCATTCGGGGAATCAGGCCAAAATGCAATGCTTCTTCCAGTCCCATGCTTACCCCGCCCACGAGTTTAGCCGGATCAATTTCACCGATCAGATCGGCGAACTTCGATCCAGGTGCTAGGCGTTCCCCGTACCGATCATCTTGGTGCCACCAAGCAATGGGTGTGTCCGCAGGCGAATTCGCCGCTAAAAATCGTTTAGCCACGGCGCTCAGCGGCTTATACGGATCCTCGTGAAAGGGGGCCTCGGGGATGTCCAGATAGGGAACATAGGGGTCCAGAAAGCGAATCAGCGATCGCATCAAACGGGTCTTCGCTTGGCCCTTCTCTCCTAAGAAGAGAATGTCGTGGCCGGACAGCAGCGAGATATTTATTTCGGGAATGACGGTGTGTTCATAGCCAACGATTCCAGGATAAAGTTGGTCGCCCGCAGCAAGCATCCGAGTGAAATTGCGAGCTAATTCTTCCTTAACCGTGCTGGACTTCCATCCGCTATCAACCAATTGTTGCAGATTGGTAATCTGTGGGATTTCCACCATTCTTATTTACTTTCAGGATTGTTGGATAAATGTTCGGTTCTAGCGGAAGTACGATCGGTGAATTTCTCTGATGACTTGGCTTGCACTCGGTAATCGGAAAGGGGCGGTTTTCACCAATTCACGGGGCATAGTATGTGTACGCCACAGTGTACGCTCAAGGGCCAGTGTACGCTCAAGGGCCAGTGTACGCTCAACAGCCAGTGTACGCTCAACAGCCAGTGTGCGCTGGAGTCTCGGGTCACAGTTTCGAGTAATTCTTACTTGAAAAATAGGGCGGCGAAGCGTGCGAGTTATTGGTTCGTTCGCTTGGCTTCCTTTTCTACCTTAACTGTACCGACGATCAAATGAAGGATTAACCTGATCGTCGCTTGGACCGCTCGGTCGGCAGCGATAGACTTGGATCAAGAGGTCAATTATGACACTGGTTTACGGATGAAAATTTTGCAAAGGCCAAAAAAATACCGCTTGGTTTCGACGACTGGGTTGGTGTGGTTGAATTAAGATGCGAAGATATGCCCCGCTCTCATCGTAGAAGTCGTCTAACAAAGAGGTTTAGTGATCATGTTCCGTTTACCCAAAGTTATTGTTTTCGATTTGGGGAAAGTGATTTTGGAATTTAGCCACGATCAAATGTGCCAACAAGTGGCGGATTTGTTTGCTGGTGACGTTGCCGAAGTGAAGAAATTCTTGTTTGCGACTGAATTGCATTTGGCGTACGAACGAGGGCAGATGACGACCCAACAAGTGCTTGACAAAATTAACGTTCGCTTCGGCTGTGATTTGCTTTTGCAGGATGTTACCCAGGCCTTGGGGGACATTTTTCGGTTGAATGCCGCGATTGTGCCCCTGATTTCCGGTTTGAAATCAGCGGGATGGCGGACGGGGATTCTGTCGAATACTTGTGATGCTCACTGGCAATGCGCAATAAAAAAATTTGGCATCCTGAGTGCGTTCTTTGACTTTTATGTGCTGAGTTTTGAAGTGGATGAGGTGAAACCGTTCGCCGGAATTTATCAATCGGCAGCAAAGGCTGCTGGTTGTCTGCCGTCGGAGATTTTCTTCGTCGATGATCTAATGGAGAACGTCGAGGGAGCACGAGAGGCTGGGATTGACGCGGTTTTGTACACCGACGTACCCAATTTGGTTGCGGATCTTCGGCGTCGAAAAGTAAGATTCGCTTACTAGCTGGGCAATCCGCACCACCACTAAGCAAAGACCGCTCGGAGCAAGGTGAGTCCTAATCGCCGCAAATCCAGGCAGCGATGGGCCGCCGGGATGCCTTCTGTGATTCTTTCCGCCATTTCCAATCAGAACTCGAAAGTCGGTGGATCCCTGGCGTACATCCCTTGGCGTACATCCCTTGGCGTACATCCCTTGGCTTGCTTCCCTTGGCTTGCTTCCCTGGAAAATGCTTCGTCGCGGGGACATGCTTTGGTGGCCAGGTTCTATAACAAAGACTCCCTTGCTACTTTTGGGAGAGGCTAATCGAGCTGTTTGGGTTTTGGCGGTGCGTCGTTGAGCGGGTCCGGAGATTTTTCGTTGGGTTGGGGTTCGAATCCTGGAACAGGTTTCAGGAACAAACGGACCAACGTTCCAAGCGGTGGAATTTTGTCGGTATTGGTTTCGAAGACCTGGTTCGAAGCGTCGGCCGAACTAAGAATGGGCAGGTCCAGCATCGCGGTAGAGAAATTTGAAACGCAAACCATTTCTCCTCCGTCGGCTAGATAAAATTGCTCTCCCGAATCAGGGTCAGAATAAATCATGCTGCCTCCAAACACCCAGTCGACTGTTAATTCTTCTTTGGTTTGCCAATCGCGAATCATTTCTTTGGCATCCAGGGACTTTGTGACTCCGTCTTGTTCCCATTGGATGGTAATCATCACCTTGGATCCCGTCGCTGGCTTGTAAGCGGGTTCAAATTGGACCGGCAAACCAGGCTTTCCACCGACCGCCAATAGACCGGCATGAACCAGTTTCGAATCGGAAAACACCCCGACGATGGATTCGTGCTCCTTGCCGCATGCAACCGGGCAAGCAAACATTTCCAACGCTGCCTGCACCTGAGCGATTCGGCCGTCGACAACGAGTTGTTTATTCTTTAAGTCCGCCCAAATTGGATAGTCCGGTGATAGCTTCGCCCAGTCTTCTTCAACTGCAAAAACGGGTTCATGCTTCCTTGGATCCACGTAAGTCGGTTCCAAATCCGGGTCGGATGATTCTGGCGGAAGTTCCGCATCGGGCAACGATCCATCGGTGACCTCTTCATTCATGGGCGGTACATCGTTTAAGGTCAGCGCCGGGGTAGCCTCCGACGGAGGTGGCCCAGGCTGACGGCGGTCAATGAACTTGGGTTTGTCACCAGTGGTGCTACCACCCTCCTTCGTTGGCTTCTTGGTTTCGTCAGCCAATTTTTCGGATTCCAATTTTTCGGATTCCAATTTTTCAACGTCTCGTGCCGCATCGTCAACCGTCGAATCGATGTTGCCATTTTCGGCAGCCTGGCTCAGGTTTCTGTCGGCAGTGATGGTTGGGGCGGTGTCCTTCGAGGAAGCAGATTTCGTGGGCGCGGAATTGCTGTCACCACAACCACAAAGCAGCAATCCTACGGTCAATAAACCCAACATCGCTGTGTTGAACGCGAATTGAAAACGGTTCCTACGATTGATCGAATTGAACATGACGGTCTTCCGGTAAAACGAAAGTTGACTCGACAAAAAGAAGCGTGCCTCAGCAGTAAATCGATTCGTCGTAGGTGGCTAAGTGTGCTTGCGCCGCGGACGACCGGAGCGCGAACCAGATCCATGGCAAGCGTAAGGCTCGCAGCAAACATTGTAAACGATATTCGCTTGGAACTTGCGTCGGACTGTTTCAAAATCCGTCAACAAAGTACGAATCAAGCATTCTTGCAGCAAGGCGAGCGGATCCGGGTGGGTGCCCAATAAGGTCGCTTGGCAAGGTCACTTGGTTAATTGGGCCAATGAAAAAAAAACGCCGAATGGATTCGGCGTTTGGCGTTTGGCGCGTATAAAACTAAGCTTTGGGCTGCCGACGAAGATCTAACCACTCGGTGTGGAAAGTACCTTCCTTGTCGGTCCGTTGGTAGGTGTGGGCCCCGAAGTAATCACGTTGTGACTGCAGCAAGTTTGCTGGCAGCGTTTCCATTCGGTAGCTATCGTAGTAAGACAACGCAGCACTGAACGCAGGGACCGGCAAGCCAAGTTCGGTTGCCACGCAAATCACTTTCCGCCATCCTGCCTGAGCCTTAACAACAGCGTCGCGGAAATAGTCTGCGAACAACAGATTTTCAAGGTTCGGAGACTTTTCGAAAGCTTCCTTGATGATGTCCAGGAATTGAGCCCGAATGATGCAGCCGCCTCGCCACAGCAATGCACAGTTTCCGTAGTTCAAGTCCCACTGGTGTTCTTTAGCGGCGGCTTGCAATTGAACGAAGCCTTGAGCGTAACTGCAGATTTTTGACGCATACAATGCTTGTCGAACGGCTTCAATGAATTCTTCTTTGCCACCGACAAGTTGTGTAGCCTTTGACATGTCTGGCCCGGTTAAGATTTTCGAAGCTCGAACGCGTTGTTCTTTCAACGCCGAAATGCCACGAGCAAAAACGGCGGTCGTCACCAAAGTGCTAGGCACGCCTAGGTCTAACGCCAATTGACTCATCCACTTACCGGTCCCTTTTGCACCGGCAACATCCAGGACTTTGTCCACTATGTAGCCAGAACCTTCAGGATCTTTAACGCTGAAAATGTCCCGGGAAATTTCAATTAAGTAGCTCTGCAGTTCACTGTCGTTCCACTTGTCAAAGACGTCGTACATTTCGTCGTTGCTCAGGCCAGCGGCCTGTTTAAGTAGTAGGTACGCTTCGCAGATAAGTTGCATGTCACCGTATTCGATGCCATTGTGAACCATCTTGACGTAGTGCCCTGCCCCACGCGGTCCTACCCATTCGCAGCAAGGGATGTCGTTGTTGGGGCCAACTTTTGCGGCGATAGATTGGAAGATTGGTTTTAGCGGTTCCCAACTGCCAATCGAACCACCTGGCATCAGGCTAGGCCCTTTCAAAGCACCTTCTTCTCCACCGGACACTCCACAGCCGCAGAAAAGTAAGCCCATCTCTTCGACTTCTTTGGTGCGACGTTCGGTGTCGTGATAGTAGGTGTTTCCACCATCGATGATGATGTCGCCGGGCTCCAGAAGTGGTTGCAACTGTTTGATAATGGCATCCACAGCCGGTCCGGCTTTGACCAGCATCATGAGTTTGCGAGGTCGCTTGAGCGCCTTGACAAAGTCTTCGATTGTCGGGCAACCGACAAATTTCTTTCCTGCAGCGCGACCAGCGACGAATTCTTCCATGACGGATTGGGTGCGGTTGTAAACCGCGACGGTGTATCCGCGACTCTCCACGTTAAGAGCCAGGTTTTCGCCCATTACTGCCAGACCGATCATGCCAAAATCGCAAGTCGCTTCACTCATTTGAATTCTCTTTCAATAATAAAATATTTAAATCAGTCGTCCGGAAATATGCCGCCCAGTTCGTGTGATTCTATCAAAAAATGACATCCAGCCGCAGGGCGATGCATTTTTGCCATGCCGTCAAATCAGAACAGGCCCATCAATAATTGGAACACAAACGCTCCCGTCTAAATAACGGGCCAAGGCGGCGATTCAGGTAAGGCAGCGTCGAATTCATCTAGCAGTCGTTTTTGATAATCTCCCGCAAATTGCCCTCCGAAGAACCGTTCAAGCCCTTCTTCGTGCAAACGTTGCCAGCTTTCAGATTCTTGGCCTGGCACGATTGGGAAGAATAGGCAGCTATTTGCAATGGCAGCTTTGTAGTCACCCGGCGCGTCGCCAATCATTAAGCAATGATCCGCGTCATATTTCTTGGCGTTGGCAAGATTCTCTTTCTTACTGCCCGCCTCTTGCCCACAGATCGCCTGAACAAATCCACGCAGTCCATGTTCGGACCATTCGCTTTGCAACGCGTCATTGGGGGTCGCCGAACAGACGAAAACGTCCGCATGTTTGGCCATTCGTGCCAAGCAATCATCGACCCGTTGAAAAGGTACCACGCCTGAAACCATTTTTTCGATATCGTCGTTTACCGTCTTCGACCATTCCAATGCGTGTCCCAAGTCCGGATCTTGGGACAATCCAAATGCCGCTTCCAAGGCAGGATTCCCCAGCTTGTCTTCGGTGGTGATCCACTTTACCAGGCTGTCAGCAATTTGAAAATTCGCGTTGCGTTGCCGTATTTCAGGGCGACGGTTTAGCCAATCGATCGTCTCAAGCAACGCCGGGAAGCGATTGATGCCACGACTTTTGGAGTACAAGTTAACGAATTCTGCGGCTTGCCGAGCGTACTTGCTGACCGACTGTAGGCCGTAAAATCGAATGATGTTCGGGATGAAACATTCTTTGTGTTTCAATTCCATGGTGTCAAAGACGCAACCATCAGAATCGACACCGATCAAGAAGTTGCTTTTGCGTTGAATTTCGTGCATGATTGGGCGGAATTATCGATAAGAGTGCAGGCAAGGGGACGCGACGCCAACGATCTATTCGGATCGTGAACGTCGTAACTTGTTAGAAATTAGAACAAAAAGCCGCTAGCCCTCCCACTCCCCATCCAGGGCGTCGGTACGATGCGAAAATCCACTGTGACCCACGGCTTTGGACATTCAAGGCCATGATTCACGACGTTGCAACCGGAACCACCTTACGTTTTGGTTCGGATATCCTGGCCGCTTAGTTCGGTAAAAAAACCATGCTAACCGCGGTTTGGGAACGTTTTGGCAGAGAAAGCAAGGATCGGCGATAGGCAGGTGGCAGGAGCATGGTGGCCCTAGTTCAGGTGGCCCTAGTTCAGGTGGCCCTAGTTCAGGTGGCCCTAGTTCAGGTGGCGCTAGTTCAGGGGGCTTCTGTTTGCCGAATCAGGGCCGGCCCGTTGAACCTCGATCTTTTCAGCTTCCTGAAACATCGGCCCAAGTCTTGGCCGTTTCGTAGACTCGGACGTTCGTTAGACGAATGTTCGCCGGGAAATGGGGCGCGAGCCAC
>JBDNHU010000640.1:0-13853 GCA_041688615.1 Mariniblastus sp.
AACGCCCTGCCGACCTGGCATCTAAAACCACCGTCTGGGACTGCTGCAGACTTTGCAAAACCTGTTCGGCGTTGCAGACCAAGTCCGGCTGCAACTGTGCCTGGAAATCGCCAAGTGCCCACGCCTGTCCGCTTGGAGCCTGCATACCGCTCAGGTCGCCAACGGCCACGTTGGCATCAGCCAAATTCCCGCGGATTGGATTGGTTGACTCGTGCCTTGTGGTTTTGTGTTCTGTGGTCGTGCGTTCTGGGGTCGTGCGTTCTGGGGTCGTGCGTTTTACTTCGGTGGCCATGCCTGCATCAATCCATTTGGGCAAGCCGCCATCCAGAACTGCCACATCGTGATGCCCCATCGCTTGAAACATCCACCACGCCCTTGGACTCGAATAAACGCCGTGATGGTCGTAGATCACAATTTTACTATCTTGATGGATACCCAGTGCTTGACAAGCGGCAGTAAACGCTTCAGGACTGGGCAAGGTATGCGGCAGACCCGAGTCATGATCTGAGAACACTCCGTCGATGTCAAAAAAACGAGCCCCAGGGATTTGAACTTCAGCGAAACGATGAGGCCCGACTTCACCCATTTTCGCGATGGTGGAATCTAATACCACCAATCGCGAATCGCGGAAGTTTTGCTGCAACCATTGCCAAGCTACGACCGGTTGCCAAGATCCCGAAGATTGATCGCTCATCCTAAATTCCTTATCCACTTTTTTAACCATTTATCCGAACGACGATCATGAATTCACCCAGCGCGTCAAACGCCGCCACATACTCGGTTACGCGATCCGCCCGGTGAAACCCAGCCACTGGGAAACCTAGCTAAGTTTCCCAGCAATGCGGCAACGTTTCAGGGCCATCATGGAATGCGTTTTCGTAGGTGCGCCCCCACTGCGGTCGCAACGTTCCTGGAGTGAGTCGGATGAAAAGCTTCGCCGTAATATCCATCTCTTAATGCCTGAGGTTTAGTTCTTGAGTGGTCCTCGCGTTTCGGTCGTGACAAATATTGACGATATACGCCATGTGCGGTAGTATTATAACATGAATTTTTCAGTTTCGGCAGGGTTTCACAAGAGGCAAATTGATGGCATCGTCACTCAATCTTTCACTCACGGACGAGCTTCGTGCATTCGTTGATCAAAATTCTGGTGACGGAACGGTTTACGCCACGCCAAGCGAATTCGTTCGTGACTTGCTGCGAGAAAAGAAGAACCGTCAAGAAGCCGCCTTGGCTCGCGATTCAATTCTCGAAGGCTATCAAGATGCGATTGCCGGGCGGACAGTTGCATTCAAAGGTGATCTTAAAAGTCTTCTGAAGAAGGCGAAACGGTGACCGGCAAAAAGGAGAGCAAGCGAAAGTCACCAAAGATGGCCCTCCAGCTTGCCGATCGCACGCTGCAGGACCTCATTTCGATTGAAGACTATTCCATTCACACGTGGGGAAAGAAAGTCGCCGCCCGCTACTTGGACGACTTTGAATCTGCGTTGCAGCGAATCTGCAACAACCCAGACTTGTTGCGATCCGAGCCAAACTTGCACGAGTATTTATACTTCTATCGGGTCAACAAGCATTTGCTTGTCTGCGACCTACAACCCACTGCAACTTTTGTGCTTACCGTTCTAAATGCGAACATGGATATCCCAGATCATCTCATCCAACTGGAACCGACGCTCAAGCTCGAAGTCGAAATGCTTCACCAGCAACTGGCGAAGTCAAAAAAGAAGGAGCGGTGATTTGATTGCCCAAAACTTTGGGCCATTGAGGTATCGAGTCATTGTGAAAGGACAGATTTCCATTTTAGATCTAGGCACGCTTAGAAAATTCTTTGTGCCAATCCAGCATTTCTTGAATATCTTTTTGCAGTTCCTCGGGCAATGGTAAATCGCCAGGAGCTTCTCCTGACTGACTATGCTCATGGCAGGAATACTTGCTCATCATCTTGTCAATAAGTTCACAATCAGAAGTTGAAATCTTTGCCAACTTGGCAACCTTTCCCATCGTCATTATAGCTCGACGGTGTCGCAAAATAACATCGGCTAAAAAATCGTTCTCGACAACCCTCTCGAGCAGGATTCGGAAGTCGCTGCAAATTGCTTTGCCAAAAGCACGGTAAGCTTCGAATCCATCCGAATCGTGGATCTTTTTGGCCTGTGCCAGCCGCTCGTCCTTCAACGCCTTCAGCGCTTTGTCAGGTTTCTGTGCAAAGAGAGGGACTTCACCGGATGTTGTTTCCTGGAATTTGTGGGGGATCTGAGGCAGTTTGCTTGTCAGCTTTTCTTTTTCTGCTTTTAGTTTTTCGCCCACACGCTGACATACTGACACAAGTTTTGAAAACACAGTCAACTCGGGGATTTCGTATGAAAGCTCATTATCTTTCTCCAAGTAAAGTCGTCCATTGTCAGTATCGAAAACGTTGACGGAATCGAAATCGGGAATCGGGCCTGCATTCGCATCCCAAGTTACGCTCTTATCATTACCCTTAAGAGCATACTTAAAATTACACTCCTTCGATGCTGCCGCCTTTTCAAACACATCCGGCTTGAATTCGGTGCTTTGGCGCGCTCCGCAGGCCTTTGTAATGATACGTGCATATCCGGATTTGCCTGATCCATTTGCACCATAAATGACAGTGAGATTATTCTTGCCAAAATCGAGAGGCTTTCTAGGCCCGAGGGCATCAATACCAACGACGTCACCAATCGACTGTATTTTCAATACCGAGGGAGTTTGTGATTCTGAAGCAGGGTATGCCCCTGAAGAACCAACTTGTGGTGCAGGGTTCTTGATCATCTCAACGAAAGACTCGACATCATTGTCAGACAATGTTCCGTTTTTCAATAGTCTTCGCGCAGCCTCTTGAATCCATGGCTTCTGTTTTTTCAACGCGTCAATAACTTCTTGTTTCACAACAATTTCGCATCGGTAAATTCAATCTTTTCCAAATCAAAAAACTTGGCATCCGACAAGCTGCGGTAGCGTTCCGGATGACATGTGAGCAAGACGATCTGGAATCGTTTTGCGGATTCTTCGAGGATCGTGGCGATGCGGGCGAGTCGTGTTGCATCGGTGTAGGTGAACACGTCGTCCAGAACGACTAACTGGCGACTGGAAGGAAATGCGATGTCGGCCAAAGCCATGCGGACGGCGAAATGGACTTGCTCTAGTTCGCCTCCGGATATCTGATCCAGCGAAACGGCTTCGCCATTCGATTGAGGTGCGATGCCGGTTGGCAACAACGAATCGTCGAACTCCAGACCAGCAAAGCGGGAGCCAGCTATCCGCTGCAATATCGCATTGGCTCGCGTGCGAATCGGATCAATCAGCGACTGCAACACGCCACTTTTCTGCTGCTCCACGGTGTCGTGCAATAGACGAATGGCGTCGATATGAATACGGTCTCGAGCGATGTCACGTTCGAGCCGGGCAATTCCCTCTTCGACTTCGACCAATTTTGAATAAGGAGCCTCCGATACAATTTGTTGAAGTCGTCCCGATTCGGTGTTCAAGCTCTTCTCAGCTTCATCCGCCTGGGTGCGACAAGCTTGTTGCTGCGATTCCAGGACTGACAATAATTCTTTTGGATCGTCACCGAATTCCTCGACCTGTTTTTCAACCTGTGCCAACTTGCCATTGGCAACATCCAGATCCAATGCAAGTTTCGTTCGACTTTCAATCCGCAGCTCATCCGCTAATCCGTCTTTCCGCAACGCGGTAAGCTTCTCTTCACCTGACAATACTTGCGCCTCCAAACTAGTGATTTTAGTCTGGTGATTCTCAAGCTTTCGTGTCTCTTTTTGCAGCGTATCCTGTGCCTCGTGGTCTGCCTGTTCAGCGGCACCAATTTCACCTGCGAATTTCTTTTCAATCTCTTCTGCTTTTTTCGTCAGTTCGGCAGGATCCGGAGGCGATATTTTCCACTGGGACTGGGCACCGTGGATCAAATCGAGGCTAGCGATTACGGATGAGTGATCGGCACGAAGTTTTTCGATACTGTCTCCGTCGAGCAAGGTCGTGAGCCTGATCTCAGCATTAGAGATTTGGCTATCTAACTCGGTCGCCTGGGCGTGCAGTTTTTCCAGCGTTTCAAGATCGCTAGTGCCATACTTAGCCGTTAGCTCCTGCAACGTATTTTTTGCTGACTCCCATTGCTCGCGCAGTGAATCGAAATCAGTCGTGGGGCCGGTTGCGGTAAATCGACCCACACCCGGAATTTGAAACGCAACATCCGGCGCTCCCTTGATCTCGATTGCCTCACCCTTGTTCCCTGATCGCGAGCCCGTTTCTTCCGATTGAGTGACTTCAATGTTCTGGTCCGAATCGAATTGCACGCGAACGGTGACCACAGCGGCGTCGAGTTTCAATCGCGCGTCATCTCGCTGCCGTGCGACCTTAGTCATTTTTTGGATCGCCAGTTTGTCGGGCGCGACCATCGGCTTTCGCGTTTCGCGGAGTTTTGCAATCTCCGTTTGAACGGCATCAATCTGCTTGAGCTGTTTTTCAAGCTCAAGAAAGTTCTCTTGATAGCGCATGTACCGCTCGGCAAGCTGAGCGAGTTGCCTGGCCACCGTTGCTTGGCTTTGTTTGCCCCGAATCGTTTTGACCTTCTCGCCTGCCAATTTCGCTCGCTGTTGACATTCTTCAACCAGTGTTTTTATTGCCGGTAGCACTTGGGAAAATTGCTCTCCTTCAATCGTTGCCGTTTGCCGCTGCTTAACGGCCAAAGCGATCGCATCAATTTTCTCAACCAGACCGCCGTAGGTCACACTGCTTGCCTTGACCTCGGCTTGCAACTGCTTCTGTTGAGCTGTCAGTTTTTGATAGGCTTGGACATTTTCTCGTGTCGTTTTCAGCTTGGCTTCAAGTTCGGTTTCACGCTTGCGAGCCGTTTGCGTCTGCAGGCGTAAATCCTTAATGCGTCGACTGGCGTCTTCGAATTCCTGCAGCCGCTGTTGTAGTTGATCACGACCCGACTTTTCGTTTGCCAGCCGTGACTCAAGCCCTACGACTGCTGGCGCAGATGCACCTGTCCGGGGCCTGCCTGTTGGGGTAAAGAATTGTCCGTAGACCGTTTCGATTCGTTTTTCCAGAGCCTCCGTACCGGCACCCATTATTTGAGCGCCCAAGGCATCCTGGAGTGTGGTGCGAGTCCCCGACGCCAACTCGTTGATCTGTAAACTGCCCTGTGTGGCCCACAAGATTTGTGCCAATCCCCAGTGTCGCTGATCGGTGGCGCCACTTTTTGAAGCTACTCCCGCAAGAATTTCTCGGGCTTTCTCGTCGGCAGCTCGGCTTTCAGCGAACGGAACGTAGGCCCCATTTTCTTTTCGGGCAAGCTTTGCGGACGGCGAATCCAGGAACTGTTTATGGAGTTCAAAGAGTTCATCGTTTTGTTCAAACTCGATGGTGACTTTGGGGGCAAGTTCCCGTCCCCACGACCTCGCAGTTTGAATGCCCGTCCCACCAACGTTATGACTGTCAAACAGGCCTCGCGCAAGCGCCATCATCAACGAAGACTTACCACTTCCATTGGGCCCGTGAATTATGTTCAGGCCATCTACAAATGGCCCGACTTTGGCCAGCGATACGAATGATCGCCAACCCTCTAATTGAATAGTTCGCAAAATCATACGTTGCCCTCCTGAACCAACCGGTAAAGTTCCAACAACGCTCGTGTAGCGGTTTCCGGCGAAGCATCCGCAGGACGATCCGAGGTGCCTGCCGGGTCACTCAACTCTTGCAGTCGTTTGGCAACCGATTGCATGATTCCACCAGGCACGGCATCAAGCCAACTTTCATCCGAAGGGCTGGGAGCAAGACTGGATGTGTCCGATCGGCCATATAGAAATCGCGCCCGAACAAGCTCTTCAATTCGCTGCAACTCTGCTTGATCTTCATGATGAAGGATCCCGCCAATTCTCAAATCGACCAGGGTCTTGTTTGCATCAGGCAACGATTCGATCTGTTCGCGAACGTGAGTGACATCGCCAACATCGGTCAAAGATTCTTCGATGACAATCCATTGCAAACCGCCTGTCGGGATAGATTCCAGAACCGGTGGACTTCCTCGCTTGGCGATTTCCACGAACAGAGCATTGCCACTGTCACGTTCACCAAACTTTGTCGTTTCGTGAGTACCCGAGTAAGCCATTCGCACGATCCCGTCCGCCGACGGATAAGTTGAAAAGGAGTGCCAATGTCCGATTCCCAGATAATCAAGTCCGCTTCTAGTCGCGGCGTCGCGTGGAATCGGGTAGTCCGGTTCTGCTTGCGAGATGCCGCTAACGGTTCCGTGGCCGATACCAATCGAGATCTTCGAGTTCTCACTTGCGTCAATCCAGGCGGTCGGGTCGGCCAGAGAGTGTTTCTCGAACAAAGGACACGGATAGAGTGTCGCCTCGTCCAGTTCGATTGGTTGGGCTTCGGTGACCACATTCAAATTGGAGTACGACTTCCAGGCAGCGTGCTCCCAAACCGATCCAGAAACGAGGGGATCATGATTCCCGGAAATGAGATAGACCGGTCCTGCGAAACTGCCAAGGATGTCGGCGACTTTCTGGACAAGCACCCGATCGACCGCGTTATCTTCGAACGTGTCGCCCGCCACGATGATGAAGTCTGCCTGTCGGCTTGTGGCGACTTCAACAACACGTCGTGCCGATTCAAGTCGTTCCGAACGGACTCGTTTGCCAACCTCTCCAACATGAGCGGCCTTCATCCCGATCTGCCAATCGGCGGTGTGAATAAATTTTACCATTTAGTCTTGCTCGGAAGTTGAGGGGGACTCGCACCGCGATCGCAAAATTGGAGGCAGTGGAAACACAGGGTAACGGCCGTTCTATTCAGCCAATTCTTGACTTGAGCACAACCTCTCGAACGAGAAGGTAACTAACTATATCGAAAGTAATGACAAACCGCATCCACCGGAATGGTCGGAATAAAAAGTTGAATTTCTTCCCAGTCTAGGGTTCTCAGATTTCCGACTTCATTCGTGTAGACTTTTGAACTGTTTGGACTCGTCCGGTTGCCTTGCCTCTTCTTAAGTTGAAGATGTCCTTTTGTATCGTTTCTTAATTTTGGCTTTGCCTATTGTTTGTGGTCGGTGAGCGTACGTGGTATCGCACGTTGACGGATGGCCAACTTTGAAGGATTCGCCCTTTCAATGTAGAAGGCTTCTGATGATTTTCAATAACCTAGCGCAACCCACTCACTTCTTTATGAAACACCAAGTTTCAACGACTGCCTCGCCGAATACCCTCCACTGCCACACGCTGGACAAGATGCAGAAAAACTCAATTAGTCAGGGGAACTGAGAAGTCCTTCAGCGCAAGAAAAAACCGAGTCGAATTGTCGACTCGGTTCTTGATGGCGTAGAAGTACTCCCGGGCGGATTCGAACCTCCAACCTGCGGTTCCGAAGACGCCTTTTCCCCTACGCGGAAATCGACGTTTGACTTGGTAACAACCGTAGCCTAAGCAGTTCTTGGTGCCTTTGCAATAAGCAATGTTTAGACACAAAAACGAGCAGAAAATCAGCGTATTGGGTGCCGCCTCCGTACGATTCGGTATCAAGAATCGATGGCAAACGACGCGGAGTGGGGATTTCCTGTTAGCTAATAAAACTGTTGATCAGGCGTTCGATGGCGATTGAGTGGGACGGTTTCTTGAGTGCTGTTTAAGCGGCGTGAATTCATGTGATTGGTAGGGATATCAAGAAGTTTTAGGCCGTTTGGCTAACTTTCACACTCTGTGCCACTCGATTGCATGGCCTTGAGCCAAATAACAACGTACAATTAGGGTTGCGTTGTTGCCCTCCCGGCCGAGATCGCGGGCAGCATCACCACCCCTGTGCCCACCCACCCCTGTGCCCACATACCCCTGTGCCCACCTCGCTGATCGAAGTTCACTCGCATGATGATTCGAATTGCAACTTTGGTTGCTGCACTGTTGATTCCGTCCATTTCCGATTCCCTTGTTGCTCAAGATGAGAAGCAACCGTCGGATGCGGCTGGTATTGAATTTTTCGAAGAGAAGATTCGCCCCGTGCTGCTAGAGCATTGTTACGAGTGCCACTCCACGGCAGGAAAAAACGTCAAAGGCGGGCTGCTGTTGGATTCGCGGGAAGCGTCGCACCAAGGTGGCGATTCTGGTCCGGCGGTTGTGCCGATGGATGTTGACCAGAGTCTGTTGATTGACGCATTGCGGCATGAAAATTTCGAAATGCCTCCGCAGGGGAAACTTCCTGAATCGGTGATTGCTGACTTCGTAACATGGGTCGAGATGGGAGCACCGGATCCTCGCGAAGGTGATGTCGTCGCAAGCTTGATCGACTTCGAAGATGCCTGTAAGCATTGGGCGTATCAGCCGGTCACTTGGCCGGATGTGCCCACGGTTCAACGTGCGGACTGGCCAGTCAACGAAATCGACAACTTTACACTCGCGAAGATGGAACAACTTAATCTGCAGCCTGTCGCCAAAGCCGGCAAGCGGGAACTGATTCGCCGAGCGACCTTTGATCTGATTGGCCTGCCGCCGACTCCAGAAGAGATCGCTGTTTTTTTGGAAGACGAGTCCCCCAAGGCGTTCGACAAGGTGATCGACCGCTTGCTGCAATCAGAACACTACGGTGAACGTTGGGGCCGCTACTGGCTGGATGTGGCTCGATATTCCGAAGACCAGGCGCATACATTTTCTGTCACTGCCAACACAAACGGGTTTCGATATCGCGATTGGGTTATCGCGGCCTTCAATGCCGACATGCCCTACGACCAATTCGTCAGGATGCAGATCGCCGGTGATCTAATCGGCTCGGAATTGGATGGCTCGTACGATCATCTGGTGGCGCTTGGATACTTTGGTCTGGGCGCTCAGTACTATAAGAACAGCGATGCAGCCAAGGCGGCGGCCGATGAGTTGGATGATCGGGTCGATACGCTCACACGTGGGTTTCTGGGACTAACGGTATCGTGTGCTCGCTGTCACGATCACAAGTTCGACCCGATTCCAACTCAGGATTACTACTCGCTGGCCGGAATCTTTCGCAGTTCGAAATTGCACAACGCTCCGCTGTGCGAGTCTGCAGAAATTGAAGCCTACCACGCCGGACAGCAGCGAATTAAAAGTGCTGAAGAAGGCGTTAAGAAGTTTCTGGCCGAGGAAAAAACAACCGCCGCCGAAACGAAAGTTGGCGAAACCGCGAAGTACCTCGAAACCGTGTGGCGTTCTAAGACAGCAAAAGTGAATGGCAAGCCTGCCAACACTGCGGAGCTTGCACAGCAGGCCGGTCTGAACCCGTTCCTGCTCAAACGCTGGATTGATTTTCTTGATGTGAAGAACAAAGGTAAGGTCAGCGCGCTGGAGACGTGGTTCGATTTGAAACCTGCAGAGGGCAGCGATGTCGAGAAAGCGGTTCCGCCGGAAGTGTCGTTGATCGCGAACGAGTTCCAGCAATACATTCAGCAGTTGCTGAATATTCGCGATGGCGTCTGGACGACAAACCTAGTCGATACTGGCGATGGCAAGACAAAACCTCACCGGCCCGGTAGTCCTCGATTCGTTTCGCCGAACGTCACGAAGATCCGGCCAACGGCGGGGATCGATATCGACATCACTGGAGCAAAGCAGTTGTTTCTGGTTGTGTCTGATGGAGGCAACGGCAACAGTTGTGATCATTCCGATTGGATTGCCCCGACGCTTGTTGGAGACAAAGGCGAACTGAAACTTACCCAGCTGAAGTGGAAATCCCTGGACGGATTCGGCGGTGGAAAGATCGATCGCAACTACGAAGGCCGACCGTTGACAGTGGGCGGCAACACTTATGAGAACGGCATCGGCGTTCATGCTCCGTGCGTGATCACTTACGACCTGCCTGCAGGCTATCAACGATTCAAAGCGACCGGCGGTTTGGACAACAGCGGCACAGATCAGGGCGGATGCGGTGAACAGGCGGCCGTGCAGTTCAGTGTTTATACCGAGCAACCGGCCGGAGGGCCGATCAGTCCGGGCCAGGATGTTTTGACGATCGTGCTCGGCAAAGACGGGCCGTTTGCGGTTCGTGACGATGATCTGGAAAACTTTCTGATCGGCGAAAAGCGTGATCAACTGATCCAGCTGCGAGGCGACTTCGAAGACGCAAAGAAAACGGCGCCACCGATGTACGCAGTAGCGCATAGCTACACCGAAGCGAAAGCTGAGGATATGCGAGTCTTTGTTCGAGGCAATCCAGCGCAGGAGCGCGAAGTGGCACCGCGACGCTTTCTGCGAATTCTTGCTGGCGAAGATCGCGATCATTACTCGCAAGGCAGTGGCCGACGTGAGCTGGCCGAAGCAATCACGCGCCCCGACAATCCGCTCACCGCTCGTGTGATGGTGAATCGAATCTGGCAGCATCATTTCGGACGCGGCATTGTTGGCACGCCGAGCAACTTCGGCAAACAGGGAGAACCGCCGACCCATCCAGAACTGCTGGATTACCTGGCGTCGCACTTTGTCGAATCCGGCTGGTCGATCAAATCGCTGCACCGCGCAATCATGCGGTCATCAACGTATCAGTTGAGTACCGCCAACCACGATGCCAACACTCAAATCGACGCAGACAATCAATTCGTCTGGCGAATGAATCGACAGCGTTTGGATGTCGAAGCCTATCGCGATGCATTGTTGGACGTGTCAGGGAAACTTGATCCTCGACTTCGCGGCCCATCGACAAATCTGGCAGATCCTAACAATGTTCGCCGGACTGTCTACGCCAAAGTCAGTCGCCACGAACTGGACAACCTGCTGCGAATGTTTGACTTTCCGGACGCGAACATCACCAGCTCAAAACGAAGTGAAACCACGGTGCCTCAGCAGCAGTTGTTTGTGCTGAACAGTCCATTCGTGGTGGAACAAGCCAAAGCATTTGCCGCTCGACTCCACAAGGAACAACCTGACAGCGATGAGGCTCGAATTCAGCGAGCGTTCCTGTTGGCTTATGGTCGGCCACCGCTGGAACCTGAAGTAGAAATTGGCTTGGCTTACCTGAATGGCGAACAAGATCCGGAAAGCAAGTTGACGCGGTGGGAGAGTTATGCCCAGGCGCTGCTGGGGTGTAATGAGCTTATGTATTTGGATTAAGTTGAGGGCTAAATTTGTGAGTCGACTACGGTGAGTTCCGGGCCAACGGTCCGTCAACTTGCCAACGGTCGGGCTGTTGGCTCTTCTCGTCATTCCCGTAATTTGGGACCCAGCGCTTCAGGCGGGGCGAGGTAAACGACTGAGCCTTCGGCCCGGAAATACAAAACACGGCTGAGCAAGAACCTGTCTGACCAAAACGGAAAACCAACATGAATCCATTCTCACCACAATTGGGCATCTCTCGACGTCAATCTTTGCAACGCATGGGTACTGGGCTGGGCGTTCTGGGACTGGCTGGGATTCTGGCACAGGACGGCACGCTGGCCAGCCCAGCGGATGTCGTTGCGTCCAGTCCGCTGGCCCCCAAGGCGGCTCATTTCGCACCGCGAGCCAAGCACATTATCCACCTCTTTATGAACGGCGGACCTTCGCAAGTCGACACCTTCGATCCCAAGCCGGCGCTGGCGAAATACAACGGACAGCGGCCTCCAACCGCGGATCTGAAAACGGAGCGGAAGACCGGTGGGCTGATGATGTCGCCGTTCAAATTCAAGAAATATGGCGAGTCGGGAATCGAAGTCAGCGATCTGTTTCCACATGTTGGCGAGTGTATTGATGACATCTGTGTTATCCGGTCAATGCATACGAATATTCCCAACCACGAACCCTCACTGCTAATGATGAACAGCGGCGAAACTCAGCCAACTCGTCCTTCGATGGGTTCGTGGATGTTGTACGGGTTGGGCACCGAAAATCAAAACCTTCCGGGCTTCGTCGTATTGTGCCCGGGGAAGCCGGTCGTGGGGCCTCAGTTGTGGAGCAACAGTTTTCTTCCAGGCATTTTTCAAGGCACGCATATCAACCATGCCAGCAACGTTGATCCCAAGAAAGTCATTCAGCACATCAGCAACTCGTATCTGACCAGCACCGACCAGCGTCGCCAGTTGGATCTTTTGAAACAGATGAACGAACTACATCTGGAACAACGCGGTGGCCAGGACAATCGTCTGGAAGCTCGCATCGCGTCGCTCGAAATGGCGTTTCGCATGCAGACGGAAGCTCAGAACGTTTTTGATCTTGCCAAGGAAACCCAATCCACACGTGACGCTTACGGCACTGGTCAGTTTGCCAACGGATGCCTAGCAGCGCGCAGACTGGTCGAAAGTGGTGTTAGAATGGTGCAGGTCTATTACGGCAATGGTCAACCCTGGGACGATCACGACAATATCAAGGACCATGCCGAGAAAGCAAAAGACGTCGACCAGCCTATCGCTGCTCTGATCAAAGACCTTAAACAGCGTGGTCTGCTGAAGGATACACTCATTATTTGGGGCGGCGAATTTGGCAGAACTCCAGTTGCGGAAAATGGCACTGGGCGAGATCACAATCATCACGGTTTCTCGATGTGGCTGGCGGGCGGCGGCATCAAGGGTGGTATGACCTATGGTTCGACAGACGAATTCGGCTTCGCAGCCGTCGAAAACAAAGTCCATGTCCACGACCTGCACGCCACCATCCTGCACCTAATGGGTCTGGATCACGAAAAACTTACGTTCCGCTACAGCGGCCGAGACTTCCGCCTGACCGACGTGCATGGTCGAGTGGTTCATGAACTGTTCGCGTAGGCTCGCGTAGGCTCCCGCTGGCACCGCCGGTTAGAACACGCGTCGCACTAACCTTCAAACATTACACAACAAGCAAAAATGAAGACACGAAAATTTGCCAATACGGGGCGAGCTGTTTCTGAGATGGGTCTTGGCTGCTGGCAGTTGGGGGCCGACTGGGGACACGTAAGCGACAGCGATGCGCTACGTATTTTGGAAACGGCTGTCGATCAGGGCATTACATTCATCGATACCGCCGACGTTTACGGCGCGGGGCGATCCGAGACGCTGATCGCCCAATTCGTCAAACAGCGGCAGGAAGAATTATTCATTGCCACCAAAGTCGGTCGTCAAAACTACCCCGGACCTTACACGCCCGAAATCGTACGGCAACATATTAATGATTGTCGGCGGCGACTGGGCGTCGATGCCTTGGACCTCGTGCAACTGCATTGTATTCCGCCCGACGTGATGGCGTCGGGTGAAGTGTTTGATGCCCTGCGAGCATTCAAGCAGGAAGGATTGGTCAAGCACTTTGGTGCCAGTGTCGAGTCGATGGAGGAAGCTCTGATGATCCTGGATCAACCGGGGCTGACGTCGCTGCAAATCATCTTCAATATTTTCCGCCAAAAGCCTATCGGCACGCTATTCAGTAGGGCGATCGCCAACAACGTAGGCATCATTGTGCGATTGCCGTTAGCCAGTGGCTTGCTGGCAGGAAAGTTCACCGGCGAAACGACATTCGCCCAGGACGATCATCGCAACTACAACAAAGATGGTGACGCGTTCAACGTGGGTGAAACGTTTGCTGGTTTGCCACTGACCCAAGGTGCCGAACTTGCCGAGCGGATAAAGGCTCTGGTACCCGAAGGCCTGACGATGGCGCAGTTCTCGCAGCGCTGGATCCTGGATCACGACGCGGTTTCGACAGTCATCACTGGGGCATCGCAACCCTCGCAAGTTGCGGACAACGCCGCAGTATCAGAATTGCCTCCACTAACAAAAGCACTACACAGCCAGCTTGCCGCGCTTTATGAAAGTTCGATCAAAGAGCATATTCGTGGATTGTATTGATTGACACATTCTGTCGACTTTAATCCGAGCATCATTCCGAACTCCAGCCCTCATGAAAATC
>JBDNHU010000641.1:0-5874 GCA_041688615.1 Mariniblastus sp.
CAAAATCACTGGCCGCGCCGACCCGCAAAATCACTGGCCGCGCCGACCCGCAAAATCATTGGCCGTGCCGACCTAAAAAATCATTGGCCGCGCGACCTGAAGTCTAAACGCGAATCCGCAATATGCTTGAGGACTGGGACAAGTTCTAAGTTGAAATCGAGTGCGAAACCAAAAACCGTGCCAGGCAATCGGTGGAACGATCCCAGCGGTATTACCAGCGGCATTCCCAGCGGTTCATTCCGGCTGATTGATCGGCCTTCCAAATCACTCATCCAAATCACTCATCCAAATCACTCATCCAAATCACTCATCCAAATCACTCATCCAAATCACTCATCCAAATCACTCATCCAACGCTTGGATTGCGGCCGCTCTAGCCGCCTCGAATTCGTCGCCGGGCAACCACGCTGGCATTGCTGCCTGATTTGCGGCTTGCATTCCAACGAAGAAAAGCAGTTTGGCATCCTCAACCGCACCCTGCAAATTCCAATTCTCCTGGTATTCGTCGCTGGTTTGATGGTAAATGTTCTCAGTCCATTCACGCAATTGCTCCTTGCCCCAATCATCAGGTTTTCCAATCACCTGCACGCCGGAACTTAGGTAAACTCCTGGGACTCCGATTTTGGCCAAACTGAACTGATCAGAACGATAATAGTAACCTCGGTCAGGAAATTGGTCTCCCAAGACAACTCGATTTTGCCAAGTCGCCAACCGTTGGACGATGTTGTCCATGTCCGACTTTCCTTTACCAATCACCACGACGTCTCTGGTTTTGCCCAAAATATTGATACCGTCAATATTGATCACGGCGGCTAACTTACCGGCGGGGATTGGCGGGTTTCGGGCTAGGAAATCAGAACCCAACAGACCTTGCTCTTCTGCCGCGACCGACGCGAACAGGATGGAACGTTTGGGACGATTCGCTTCGGGCAGTCTTGCCATCGCCCGAGCGATTGCTAACATCGAACCTACCCCAGAAGCATTGTCGACGGCACCGTTGTAGATGTTATCGCCCCTGGCATCCCGTTGTTCGGACATTCCGATATGGTCATGGTGAGCAGTGTACACGATGTATTGCTTGCTTAGTTCTGGATCACTTCCTGGCAAGATTCCCAACACGTTGCCGCTGGTTCGTTCGCGGACCCGACATTTCATCAGTGCCGAAAGTCGGATTCCTAGGGGCACTGGACGGAAGTCACGCTTCTGAGCGGCGGATCGCAATTGATCAAGATCTTTGCCTGCCAAGTTGACCAACTTTTTGGACGCATCTTCGGTTAACCAGCCTTCGAGCAAGGCCCGGCCAGATTGCGGCCCCCCCAATGCCATCTGCTCGCCCGTCCAGGACGTCTGCACCACTTGGAAGGGATAACCGGCGGATTCGGTCGTGTGAATGATTAAGACACCCGCTGCGCCCAACTGAGCAGCCTTGGCGTATTTGTAATCCCATCGTCCGTAATACAAACGAGTCTTGCCAGCGAATAAATCCGCTTGGTCGGCTGGGTCATTGTTCATTACCAGCAAGACTTTTCCTTGAACATCGACGTCTTTGAAGTCGTCCCAATCAAATTCTGGCGCCTGGATGCCATAGCCTGCAAACAGAATTTCAGCGTCTTGGATTTGAGCGACTTCAACGGCGGTGCCGCAAGTCAAAACATAGTCTTGCAAGTTTTGGAAGATCGCCGTTTGGCCGTCTTTGCTTACCGCGATTTGATCAGGCGACTGAGTAGTTACGCCTACCAGTGGTACCGATTGCACCCAAAGGTCATCAGTATCCTTTTGGGAGGAATCCGCAGACTGCGCGGCTTTCAAGTTGCCAGGCACTAAACCCATGATCTTGAACTGAGCGGTGATGTACCGTTGGGCCAAGAGGTCTCCACGCGTCCCAGGGCCCCTGCCCTCCAATAAGTCATCTGCCAAAAATTGGATGTCGCCACGCAGAGATGCTTCAGTAATGCTGGCGTCCGCGATTTGTTGTTGAACTTCGTCTGGTGTTTCACTGGACGAAGATTGCGCCAGTAAGATGCCACTGGAAGATCCTAACATAACGGTGGAGCACAACGCCAAATAGACAAATGCACGAAAAAACATATTAGGAATCCAAATGGAATTTTAAGGCAACCGCAGACATTTGATCAAAGAACACGGTCACCGTTAATCGGCTTACTCGGAAAAAAGCAACGCACACAATCGCCCCGGTTTCACCATTATTCTAGGCGGGCGCGGTAGTCTGCGTCAACGTTCCACAGACGGGGTTCTAGATTGACGCAGGTAAGACGATTTGACACGATCTTTGTCGCCGAACAAGACCAACCACCGGAAAAGGCAGAATCCAAAATGGAATGCCCCGTCGGTCAGAACCATGGCGGATGCAATTTCAAGAGGGCAGAAACACTGCCAACAAACTCTGCGACGGATCAATTAAGACGTTTAAAAAGACTGCGAATGCCGGTCGCTGCTCGGAAAGGGCCCTGACGATCTTCCGGGGGTTGTATTGCAGGATTCGATCTCGGTGGTGTTATTGGCAAGAGATCCGTGCGCAGAATTTTTGGAGCACTGTTTCGTAATGACAAATCCAGTTTGCCGGTGACTTCGGGCGGGGCAATCTGTGCTGGGGCCACTTCTTGACTACCGTCTCGAGGAAGCTTGTCCAGGATCGGCTGTTGCTGGTTAGGGAAGTCACTTTTTTTCATCGGGCGACGTTCGTCTTTTCGTTCGGTTGGATCGCTAAGATCGAAGAATTCTTCCGACGGTTCATCACCGGCCGAGTACCGCTGGACGTCGTAAGAAGGACGAGTGGCACTTGGATAATTTTCATTGGCTTCGAAACGTCCTAGCGGTCCAAGGGATCCGAAGCGTTCTTCGAAGAAGGCGATGCCATGGGTTTCCAGGATTGTACCGGTGTCCTGTTCCAATTGGGCTAATGCAATATTGTACTGAACCAGCGAATTGGCTTCACTGCTGACCGAATTTCCCCAGTCCACAATGGCTTGAAGCACGACAATGAATTGGATCAGCCCTTCGTTGTACTGTGCCATTTGTTGATCAAGGTTAATCTTGGCGGCAGCGCGAACGGCCTGGAAGCGTTCATATTGTAAGAAGAATTGTTCCAAATTTCTGAGATCGATTGCCAGTGTGTGCACGGTTTGATGCAGGCCTTGCTGCAAGTTGATTCGATCGCGACAAATGATTAACTCTTGTTGACGCAGTGCTGCGCGTTCGCGGCGCAGTCCCAAAGGTACCGAGAAGTTTACGCCCAAATTCCAATCAGCAAACTGCCCGGCTTGCGAACGGATTCTGGTCCCATTGGGCATTTCGCCTTCCAGTCCGTTCCAACGATAAAGCGCAACGGCATCTAACCGCGGCGCTGTTTGGTTCTTCGAAAGCAAAAGACGCTGTTGGTCGGCTTCCAAGATCAGCTTGAGTTCAATAATATCAGGGCGCTGTGTTTCGGCCAGATCAACAATTTCATCCCAATTGATCTCAACTTTCTGTTCGATCAATGGAGAAACCGGAACCAAACGATTGGGTTCAAACGGCGGCAGTTTTAAGATATTCCGCAGTGCAGCTTCACGCTGCAGGACATTCGCTTGGGAGGAAATTAAGTTCGCTCGAAAATTCTCGTAAGCCACACGTGTCTGAGCCACATCACCAATATTGGCGCTGCCTACTTCCAAGGCGGCATTGGTCCGTTCGTTGGCGAATGCCAATTGTTTTACCTGCTGTTGACGCGCCCAAAAATCCGTTCGCGCGAAGACTAAGTTCCAGTAGGCTTCAATCACACCGCGGACGTGACTTTGCACACTGTCTTTGTACTGAAAGTAAGAACGTTCGGTATCGATTCTTGCCAGAACAATAGGCACCTTTGTGACAACGCTGCCACCACCTTGTAACAAGGGTTGAGTATAACTTAAATCAACCGACGATCGATTCTGAGGGTTTAAAGAAGCGATGGCTGGGCGGAATCGCCGGTCGTCGGAATTGACTCCAAAGTCGATCGCTCCACCTGTGAGTGTCCGCTTGGTGAGTCCATAGTCAAACGCGTATCCATCGGTGCGATTGCCTACAATGATTGACTGAGTCGGATCGCCCGGGTCCGGAATCGCCGTCGCTAGATCGTTTTGGGTCCAGCCATTGTTGGCTGACAGATTGGGGTCAAAACGGCCGCGTTCTTGGTCGATCCTTGAATTGGTAATGGCGACGTCGTAGACGGTTCTTCCACTGCTAGTTGCGGTGATTCCGGCCAGGACTCGGACGACATCTAAGTTCGACAGGCTGGTATTCAAGGCGTCCGAGAGTGATAGATTGCGAGGTGGTTGTTCGGATTGGAGATCGCTAACTGTCGGCGGACGCTGAATGTTTGGGATTCTAGCAGGTGCTAACTGCGAAGGATCTCGAATCTCGACCCTGCGTTGCTCGGGTAAGATGAACCGCCACGGTTCGTCCATTTGTTGCCCCCAAAGTTGAGGTGACGTACCACAGGACGCTAGCGTTATAATGATTGCGACGGTTTTGATGATGTGGTGGTTCATGTTCGAACGTATCGGACTGATACAACGAATGAGCCAACAAATCCGATTGCGCCTGTATAACTATCATTTCCGATTGTTACGCGGTACAACCGTCAAGGTCGATTGCCCAAGCCCCCCAACCGCGGGAAAGATGTACCCAAACTTTTACAAACCCCCGTCCACCCGCAAGGATACTCGAGTCACTCCAATGCCTCACTCCAATGCCTCACTCCAATGCCTGGCACTAGTGTGGTGCTTCTTGATCGTCGGCGATTGGCAGTCCCTGGTTCGTCGTGAGCACTGCACCGCCGGTTGATGTTTGGTGCAGTTCGCCGCCATTGCCCACCTGTGACGTGGGAGGTGTCGATTGTTTCGATGCCGGTTTCTTGTTTGCCATTCTTCTGTTTACTCGCGTTTAGAGATTGAAGTGTTTCACATCAAAAAAACGCAATCCGACGCGTGTGCGATCGAATTGCGAAACGGTTTTCGTTTGGTCATCGAGTCGCCGAAATAGTCGTCGTAGGGTGGGTCAATGAGTCCTCGACGACTACCCACCATTTAACACGATAGAGGTGGGGCGTCGCGGAAACCGCTTGACCCACCCTACAAAAACTGTGGGGATCACATCAAACACGCAATCCCAAGGAATCTAAACCCGCCCCGTTAGCAAGACAATTAGAAAGATGACCAGCAGCACTCCACCGACGCTGCCGATCGCAACGCTTTGCAGGACTGCCGAAGCGACCATGACGATTAAAAATAGTACTAGCAGACTGTAGATCATTTGTGTGTACCTTAAATTGAGTAGAGCGTGAATCGAAGAATGGATTTCGCGAGAGCCGGGTCTATGTCGTGGTCGCAATGCGATGACGGTCGACCGCGACTGTGTGGATTCGGACTGCTTCACGACATCCCCACATTGCTCCGAGGATCGACGCGATTAACCCTAGAGCTGAAGCAACAAACGCTGTCCACAAGACGGCTTGAGCGTAATCAGACGCAGTCTCAACGGCTTTAGCGATTTCCTCCTTGTACTTATTCACCCGTTGATCAACTTTGGTCGCGATACTCGTCGAAAGCTGATCGACCTGCTGCTGAGTCAAGTTGGTTTGGGCGGCCAAAGTGTCTTTGGCCGCTTCCTTGTCATCCCGCAAATACGCTAATCCGATTTGTTGAAGAGCGTCTCCGTCCAACTGGTCTATCGCTGCTCGCGCATCCTTCTCGCTGATCGCTGAGTCACCATCCTTTGCCACTGCTTCAGCGATTTCGCGTTTAATTATCGCGCTGATTCCGCTAAGAACATTGCTTGCTCGCTCGTCAGAAATAACCCGTTCCGCGGATTGCGCTGCACCGGGCAATACGTTTG
>JBDNHU010000642.1:0-1542 GCA_041688615.1 Mariniblastus sp.
AGGTGAGCACGATCAATCATCACCCATTTCTGTGGGGCATCCACGGCGGTTGGTGGGAAGTGGGCAGGCTATCGATTATGTGCGAATCCCGTTTGTCGATTGGGTGCTAGGACGAAAGGACCCTTTGGGGTTGCCTAGCAATCCAAAGATATCCATTGTTAGCAATGTCAAGGTAAGCGGAAGTGTTGGACGTGAACTTGGCGATCAATTGCAACAGCGTTTGCGGGCGACTCAACAGTCGATTGAGCGAACGATTCATGGCTTTGAAGTTGCCGGACTTAATCCCAAAGTGATTCAAAATAGCAGTTCTGTTTCGGAAATTTCCGCCAGATATCGAATTGCGGACGATACGCAATTGGCCAGCCACACAGCCAGGCCTAACCCGACCGCTGACGCGATTCTTAGTGTCCAAGTTCACCAGTCGTTGGTCAATAATTCGTTGGACCGAATTGATGTTGCAGGAAAAACGTTTTCATGGCAATCACTGGAAACGCACATCTGCCAGGTGTTAGGGCGACGCGACATTAATCGTGATTGGAGAGACCAAGATGAATTTACGTTCGCTCAACGCCAAGCGATCGGAGTCATTTTCGACAGGGACAGAATATGGTTGCGAATGAATTTGGACGGGGGCACGATTGAAGCGATCGAGTCGGGTAAGTGCCAAATCATGATTCCGTTTATAGCCAAGATTGATGGCGTAAATATCTCGATAACGTCGGACCCGTATTCGTCGGTTGTTGTGACTTTGGCCGAAGTCGATGCTTCGTCTGCCAATCAGAAAAACGCAGCGTTGATCGCTCAGGCTTTGACCGCGCGGTGGCAAACTGCCCAGTCTCTGGCCTTGACCCCGGCGGCTTGGCAGCAAGATTTTCTGGCAAAACAATTGCAAATTGCCAAGCTGGATCTAAGCGAAGGTTGGCTTAGCGTTTCTGTCGAGAAGCGTTTGGAACCCAATATTCAGGATTTCGTAAAGACGCAAGATCGCCGACTATTTGACCAAAACGGCGACTTGTCGCAGAGGGTTGGCCTGGCACAAGCCGTTTTTCCAACCCATCGCAAACTTCCCAGCAACCTCGGACCCTACGCAAAAGCAAACATTGGCGTTAGGCCAAGTGGTTTACGTCCCCAGGATGCCCAATACTAATTCAGGTCGATCACCGATAGTAGTATTTCGCCAATTTCCCAAGCCGTGCCACTGAAGGCCGTTCCCAGCCCTAAGCCAGTTAAGCTTCTGCGATCCGTCTTAGAGTGAACTGCCATTTTCTGGCCTGAAGGGGCTTGGGCTGGGCTTAGGTGACGGATTGCGTGTTTTTTCTGGCCCTTACGGTTGCTGGCAGGTTCAGGTAAAATTGAAGGCCTAGTCGACAAAGGATGCGGCTTCTGGGCGGGAAGGCAGAAATGTTATGCTGCGGCACCTATCCTAGAACCCGCAAGTGACCGTTACAGTAAGTATTGTGACCATTTCCAATGGTCCAGGGGAACTCGCTGCGATTGCCGCAAGAGCCCCACCGATCGGGGCACACCGATCGGGGCACACCG
>JBDNHU010000095.1:0-4484 GCA_041688615.1 Mariniblastus sp.
AACGCCTGGCCCGATAACGCCTGGCCCGATAACGCCTGGCCCGACAATCGCACTAGACTCATTTTTCCCGAGAGCACATTACGCTGACTATTTCCCAACAAGGCACAAGTCACACCCGACTGCAGCAGCGCATCAACCAACTTGCCATTGGGATCAAATTCGTCGATCGCCACAATTTCCGAGGCATCGGATTCGTTATCAATCGCGACCGCGTTACCACCCAGCACCGAAAAGGCGGTTGCCAATCCTGAAGTCACCGGCTGGGAATGCACATCCAACCCCATCACGTCGCCCAAATCTGCTTCATACGGCAAGATCGAATCAATCTTACCGTCGGAAATCTTCAGCGTACCCGACTTGTAGTCACCTGAATTGAACAACAACCGCTGACTACGAATTGCAAAAATCTGAGGCAGAGCAGGGCGTTGACCCAACTGGGCGAGCGCCCCATTATCCGCTGATTTTTCACTGGCCGCTCCCGGACTGCCGCTAGATTTACCGGCGATCACCGTGGTGCTATCAGCCTTCAGATTGGCCGCTACATTTTCATAGACCACCACACCTCCACTTACGACCATTCGTACAGCCGAACTTGTATCCAATGGAGCGCCAGCAAACACAACCAAATCCGCACGCTTGCCAACCTTGATGGACCCAAGCTGATCATGGACACCCGCAACTTGCGCCGCGGCAATGGTGATCGCTTCCAAAACGGACTTTCGATCAAATCCTAGACTGACTGCTTTCGCGGCGTGGCCACGCAGCCATTTGGAACCCTGCGGCGAACTGGAAAACGAACCAATAACCAGTCGGTTAGCTCCGACATTCTTCCCCGTAAACGCTTTAGCCCACTGATCTAACCGGTCCTGAGCATCAACCACCGACGATTCCGTTTCCAACCATGGACCCAGTACGATGGGCGATCGCGATTGGAGCAACTCTTGCGTGCCCGATTTCAAATCTGCCAGGCCTTCGAAAACGGCTTTCAATTTAAATTCATGGACTAGTTTCAAGGCTCGCTGCAAATCGTCCGACCGATGCACTTCAAAACGAACTGGAACTTTCCCTTCCAAAATTTCAACCAGACGCTCTTTCAGCGGATCTAACTTAGGCTTGGGCAAGTCCTTTTTCTCTTCTTTGGCTTCTGTGCTGCTGCTTGCGGCCGAGGTCGTTTTGTCGGCAGATTCTTCAGACTTGACCTGCTGCGATTTCACCGATTCAGTCGGCACTGCCCCTTCTGCCGGACCACCTCGCCCTCGAGAACCCCGACCAGGGCCCGGTCGAGTTGCCCGAACCGCCTCCGGTTGACCCGCGGTCGAAGAATCTTCAGTCTTCGCAGTACTTTCGGACTTCGTGTCGCCTTCTGCCTTCGTGTCGCCTTCTGCCTTCGTGTCGCCTTCTGCCTTCGTGTCGCCTTCTGCCTTCGAATCGCCTTCTGCTTTTGCCGCCTTCGCTTTAGCTGCTTCCTTTTCTGCTTCTTGTTTGCGGTAATCAGTCCAAGTCTTTTGATAGCCTTGCGCCGAAGTCAAAGCCTTTTGCAAGGCTTCATACTGTTTGAACCGATCCATCGAACTCCCTGATCGACCACCGATGCCAATCGACATCTGGAACCCAGCCTTTGGCTTGAGCACCAATGATCCCAAATCCGAAGGTGCAGCGCTACTTAAGACCGAACCAAAACCACCCATGCTGCCAGACGCAGCAGGCTGCACGTAAACACAGGTCACACCCGCTGCCTACACCTCCGACGCGTAGCTTGAATAAATATCTACGCCATTGACTGCGTCCAAGGAGCCGTCCGACGCCGATTGATTCGCGGACGCTGGAGTTAACCACAGCCGACTTCGAACATCGATCAAACCTGGCGTCACAATCATCCCGGAAACATCCACTTGGATCGCGTCCGCGGGAACCTCTATCTCACTTCCAACCGCTTGAATTTTTCCATCCTTGATCAAGATAGTGGCGTTTTGGATCACGCCACCCAATTCCATGGTATGAACCTGACCGCCAACCAAAGCCATCAATTTGGTGGAACTGCCTGAATCAGTCGATTCAACGACTTCAGGCTGCGATGCTTCTTGCTGAGAAGATCTGGCAAGTGCTTGCGACGTCATCAACAAACCAGCGGCCGCCGCAATCAAGACCAATGAACAAAATCGGGCCAGAGAATGGGTAGGGATTTTGGAGTGAATTTCCGATTGCAAATGATTCACCATATTTCCTGAAACTAGTTGTCGTAAAACTGACCATGAGCGACAAGCCAAATCCATAAATACACCGTCTTGAAATTCGTGGTCTAGGTTTAGGTTTAGGTCTAGGTCTCGGTCGTGGTTTAGATCGAGGCCCAAATGATTCAATAGAACGGATCTCGCCTGGCTACCGCTGCGAGAAATTCAACTGACCACCGCTGTGGAAAAAGTTGGCCGCCAAGGTAGTCAAGCCGTTCTTTGGAACGCTTGATAACACCCGCCTAAAACAAAAGGTTCGCCAAAAAAATCCACAAGGCTGTGAATTCTGTTTGGCCGTTTCGTACCACCACTGTTTGGTAGTTAAATGATTCAGCTGCTTGTGTTCCCCAACAGCAAGTGAATCCTGACACGCCGCCTGTGGTCGATTAGGAACGGTCCATTCTAGACTGACTTGCCCAGGTCGCAAGCTTTGTTGGGCCCAAATTCCGACTCGATATTTTTTTGCCGAAAGTTGACAAGATGATGTCCTAGCAGGAACACAGGCGCTCCGAACGCCAAACCCTCCTTTCCAAACATCACGCTCAATTCAATCAACCGTTTAACCCGGTCTGGATCAGCCAGGAGCACGACTTTTACCGTATCATAGTCAGTATCACGACCGCGATTAGATTGGCTGAGCGTCAGTATTGGGATTCAATCTGACACGCCAAGCTTTCGTGATCTTTCATTCTTCTGGTCTCACAGCAAGGTCAATCATTCGATGCAATGGATAAATCAAAGCAGGAACAATCACATGGGAGTGGCCCCATTTTGGACTTCGGCGGCGCGAATTTATGGTGCCCTGATTATCAGCTTGGGCTTGGTTAACGTTTCCTTTGGCCAAGTCAAACCCGAACAGGAATCGGCCAACCAACCTATCAACCAACTAACCGAACAGGAGGTCGCTGATGAATTTAAATTGATCTTTGACGGCAAATCTTTTGACGGATGGAACGGGAACCAAGCCGTATTTCAAATTAAAGAAGGTTCGATCATCGGTGGCAACCTTGAGAAGCCCGTCGCACGAAATGAATTCTTGAGAACGACCAAAATCTATGCCGATTTCGAATTAAGGTTGCAGTTCAAATTGGTGGGTGAAGGTTCCAATGCAGGAGTACAATTTCGCACGGAAGAAATTCCCAACGACCATGAAGTTAGCGGCTATCAGGCAGACATGGGCGATGGATGGTGGGGTTGTCTTTACGACGAATCGCGACGAAACAAAGTCTTAACCGGGCCAACCAACGAAGAGCGAAACGCTCTTGTCAAGAAAGACGATTGGAACGACTATCGGATTCGCTGCGAAGGTGATCAAATCCAATTGTGGGTCAACGGAAAGCAAACGGTAGACTATCGCGAACCGGACGAAGCGATTGCTAGATCGGGCATCATTGCCGTACAAATCCACGGCGGACCGCCTGCACAAGCGTTTTACAGAACCATAAGAATCAAAACATTGCACCAAAAGTAGAGCCACAATCGCATTGAATCACGTTGGATCTGACAAGACCTTCATGACCTTCGGAATCATGGATGCCTTGCCAGATCAATTTTCCTTCACTCGACTTTCCTTCACTGGCGATGCTTCACCGGTACTCCTTTACTTGGTGCTGCGGTCAACATCCCAGTTTGCAATACCTCAGATCCAGCACTTGAGTTTTGCAATACTTCAGTTTGCAATACATTAGGCCCGACGTTTTAACTCGGGCTATTTCTGCTGCGTTTCACGACGTGCTTTCCCTTTCTGGAAAGCTTTGAACGAATCAATCATTTCAAACGGAATCGTCGCCCGAGCCGCATCTTGACGAAGCCCTTTCAAATCATCCTTCTTGACCTCGGATTGCTGACCCTGCAATGACGTTGGTTTAATCCCAAGACTCTTCAGCTCTTGCTCGAATTTTTGCTCGGATTGCACATCGCCGCTAGACGCTTTGTTTCGCATTTCTTTCCAACGACTCAAGAATTCTTTCAGATCTTTTTTGGACCAATTCAATTCATCTAGCAATTCCTGGCTTGGCTGGTTCTCTTGGTCGTCCAGGTATTCAAGCACCAAATCGGTTGTCTTTTTGGCGTATTCCAATTTAGCATCGTCTTCACCGCCACCTTCACCCGAGGTTTCCGAGCCACCGGCTTGCCCGCCCTTATCGGCTTGCCCTTGCTTCCCAGACGTGCTGGCATTTCCCCGAGTCGACGACTGCTGCGGCGAAGCTTGCCCAGGCTGGCCTTCTTGAGGTTGACCTGGCTGTGGCTGTC
>JBDNHU010000096.1:0-5462 GCA_041688615.1 Mariniblastus sp.
GGCCAAGCAAACTAAAATCACTCATGGTGGTCTCCCCAACGGCTGCTTACCGTTGTCTAAAACTTGAAACTTTCCGACTGAGCAAGTTTGCTCAGTGGGAGACCACTTTTCAAGTTTTAACAATTTTGGGGACGCTTCCGGATTGTGCGTCGAAGGTTTGGCCCATAACGTTAGGAAGCGATGGCGTTCATGTTTTGCCGTTCTGATAGCGACCAGCACTTGGTCCAGCAGCTTCCCTGGGGGCTTGGTCGATAGGGAATTGACGATTTTTCTGTTTGTAATCGTCGTTCTGGTCGATAGTCAGGAAAGAACCAGTAAGAAACTCTCAGTTTTTTTATTGGGCCAAATGACGGCTATTCTGGCACAAGGCAGTAGTGACATGGGACATATTGATCATCCGGCAATGAACACGGAACCTGATTTGGTATCCAGCACGCAGAAGCAACAATACGATCGTGATGGGGCGATCATGATGCGAAATGTGCTATGTGAATCCGATTATCAGGATGTCATGGACGATCTGCAAACTCGTATGCAATTATTGGCTGATCGCGAAGGGGTTTCGTTTCCCAAGCAAGGCGATTTGCCCCGGATTGGTTGGCTTAGCGAGTGTTTGCAGCGGTTGTGTCAAAAGGATTCTCGCTTGCAAGGTGTTCTTTATGATGCAATGAGTCGTTCGCCTGCGATGCACCGAATGAGTTCTCATACCAAGTTATGCGAAGTGGTTTCTGGATTAATGGGCCCTGACTTTGAAGTGCACGCTCGGTTGATTTTGATCATGGCACTGCCTCAAGCAAAATGGCACTTGGCGGGCTGGCATCAGGATTGGTACTACAACGAAGGCCCCCAGTCGACGATGACCTTGTGGATTCCGATGCATGATGTCGGGATCCAAGGCGGCGCGTTGACGGTTGCTTTGGGCAAACATCGAAACGGTTTGATGGGACACTGCGAAGAAGGTGATCAAACGACCAAGTGGCATACGATCAAGCAAAAGCATGTCGATCAGTTTAGTGATTTGGTCCAGGTTGAGGCAAAAGCAGGCGATTGTCTCGCATTACATGCTCTTGCACCGCATCGAGCGTATGTGAACATGTCTTCCCAGGTTCGATTTGTTTTGAACTTTCGCTACTTGGATCTGCGTGATCCAGGCTATTTGGAAAGCGGCTGGCGTGTGAAGCAAATTGATCACGCTCGCCAAGCATTGGGACGTTCAAGCGAACCCAAAGTGGCTTAAGCTAAGTTTGCATTCTGTCTTGGGGCTTATGCGGAGTCCTACCGAGTTCGAATTTCGCCGGTCAGTTATGTGAATCTCTAGTCAGCAACTGATATGACAATCACCTACTGACGCGGGGTGCAAGTCGAATTAGGGTTGCATGTTTTGGCGGGGTGCGGCTTGCGATATTGATTCATTCTGGCAGGGTTTTGCCGGCGTCATTGTTGCGATTATTACGGAATTTAGATTAGAAGGCTGTTCAATCCATGAGTGAATCCTCTGAAAAGCGAATGATTCGCGAAACAAAGAACCAGTCAGCTCAGGATCTTCAATACTTGCCGATGATGGACCAGTTCTGGGAGTCAGCCTACGGAAGTTCGACCGAGAAACTGGAGGCCGTCGCGAAATTTGGGTCACGGCAGTCGATCACCAAGCTGATGGCGCGGTGGGAAGTTTTCCAAAAACAGTTGACGGTCAATGGATCGATTGTAGAAGTGGGCGTGCATCGCGGAGCCAGTTTCATGGCTTGGGCTCAGTTTAGTTCCATCCTGGAGCCAGTGAACTACCTTCGCAAAGTAATTGGCTTTGATACCTTTTGCGGATTCCCATCGCTGGATAGTAAAGACACGATTGGGGATAGCGAACACTTGAAAGTTGGCGGCTATGATGCGGGAGGTCAAGCCAAAGAAGAGCTACAGCAAGCCATTGATCTATTCGATGCCAACCGCTTAATGAATCATATTCCTAAGTGTGAACTGATCACCGGCGACGCAAGCCAGACAATACCAGCCTACTTGGAGGAGAATCCGCACCTTTTGGTTTCGCTGTTGCACTTGGATGCTGACTTGTACGAACCGACCAAGATTGCGATCAAACACTTTTTACCTCGCATGCCCAAGGGTGCGATCATCTGTTTTGATGAACTGAATTTGAAACAGTTGCCAGGTGAGACCACTGCGACGCTCGAGGAGTGTGGAATCCGTTCCCTGCGAGTGCAAAGATTGCCGTGGGCGACTTCAATGAGTTGGGCAATTCTGGAATAGAGTCAAACCGCCAAGACGTCTGGATTGCGAAGTCCCCTGCGGCAGTTTGTATCGCGTTTGGGTTTTGCCATGTTCTTCCGAGCGATTTGCATCCGCCGGCCCCTTCGTGGGCAGTACTTCTTAGCTGGGTAGGAAGGTGCGCTTCGTCGTTTTGCGACGACCTAGCGCTGAATCTAAGCTTCCTTCGGTGGTAAGCATTCTTTTTTATTGCCCCAGACCGTCGATCCAATACATGGAAAAGCCAAGTTTGGGTCCGACCTTCCTCAAACTTCCACGGCTTTGATGTAGCCGGAAATTCTCTTTGGGCGAGCGGCAGAAGAAAACTGACTGTAATCCGAGCACTCAGCGCCAGCGAATGAGGCAATATCTGCTTGCTGACGCTGCGTGCTGGTATTTTTGTAGCTGCTGCACGCTTTACGGCATTGTGCGGACTACGAGGCAAATTCTTGGTTGCCGGGACAAAGTAAGGGGCAGTTAGATTTCGAGGCAAGTTTGGTGTGAATGTTCCGATGATCTAACTTACATTGGTGACTAACCGCAGGTGGTGACTCAAAACAAGTAACAATCGTTGTTGTGAAAACGAGGCAACTGATGAACTTTTCGCTCGCTTACCCATTGTTTTTGGTCAAACACGGAGGCGGTTACATCTCATTGGTCGATGAAAAATCCGCCGAGACCCCGCCAACAGAAGTTTTGACCGTCTTCAGCGATGAACAAAAAGCTTCGGTCTTCATTGATACCGTGGGAATCATGGCTGGCATCAAGCGGCTGGGTAATTCAAGAGAATTTGCTTGGTTGCTAACCAGCCTGCAGGCACCGGTTTGCGAAGTGGTCTTGGATCCGGGCACTGAACCGGGTGAAATCCAAGGTATTTGGCGGCTGGGCGTGCGTGATTTGCTGAATAAGCACTTAAAGATCGATTATTCGCCCTGGAATTATCCAGTCTTCGCGATTCGCGAGGAATTTGACCGGAAAGTACAGGGTTGGTCCAGTATCGCCGGAAGCGGCGTCGACGGCCAAAAAATCACGGTCGCTGCAATTTTTTCCGGTCAACAAGCGGCTCTGGACTATAAGGAGGAGGCTGGGATCCGGGGAACGCTTGTTCAATTTGATGAAATGCTTGAAATAAGAGAGTGGATTCAGGGACTTGCCGTGGAAGTCCTGGCATTGGCGATCAACCCGACCGTTGAAAAAGGGGTTCGAAAAGCCGGACAGTGCTTGGCCATCAACAAGTTGTTGGACGATTACTTGGTTGAAAAGAACGCTGAAACTACGGAATCCAAATCTGAATAGTTGTCCTTCAGGGCTTAATTACGAATATCTCGGGGTAATCTCGCATAATCCTTCGGTCTGCCGCCAGACGCGGACGTGTAAAACGGGGCGTTCGACTTCTGACAGGAACGGTTTCCTTCTCGAAATCCAGTAAACCGACTTGGATGAGATGATATTTGTCGTAGGGGTAAGGGTAGCCGACCGTGAATAGGGACTTTTTGGGTGTGCCTAAACTTTAAAGGTCCCAACACCATTTCAACCGTAAACCGGCCATCCCCCAGCCAATCCGTGGAAAATGAAGAAGTCGTCACATCCAAACCGCAAATCACCACCGCCAAGTTCAAACTGAATCAAAATCCTGGGACACGCAGAACAGCCAACTCTTGGTCTTTTGTACGTCCAACCCGAATATTTCTCAATCAACGGCGACCCATCCCAGGAAAACGCCAGCAAGTTCTGCGCCCGACTTGCTGATTGGTAGCGAATCTTGAAGAGAAATAGACATCAAAATTCAAAGCCAGCGTCTACCAAAAACTGTGAAGCCGGCGGCCAAGCGAGTGAAACAGACCCGTACCCATCCATCGGTTCGGGTAAAATCCTAGACAAGTAACCTCCAAATCGTTGAATGTAACTGTACTTTAGTTCACTTAAATCAAACTTTTATTACTCAAATCTGGGGGTAAGTGACGAAAATTGGATTCTGTTTCAATTTCTTCTGATTGGGCGTTGACAGAATGCCGAACTTGCCAGATACTTCTTCTCTCACATGACTGGCAAACAAACGCCGGCCATGAACTGGAGCTTAGCTTCAGTTGTCTTAGCGAATAAGATTTTTCCCTTGTGGAGGTTTTAACGTTCAGCATTTCACCTTTGGGTGAAAAAGACAGCTTTGAAAATTTTTCATTTTAGCTGTTGACTAACGCTGACAGCTTGCTAAGATGATTACTCGCATCAGACACCTGTCTGACGCTTAACGATCTTTGGAAATTCGGTGTTAGACCTCCCGGAAACAAAACTGCCGGCTTGATCGCAAGATTAAGTTAGTAAGATGTTTACCAGGATGCGTAACTGTATTATTTTTTTAAATTTTGGGTTGGAATTATTCCATCCAACTCAATCTTACTGAAGAGCTACAAGTTCTTTCATTGGCTAGTTGCCTGTGGCCTTTTCCGCTTTACTTTGACTTCAAGTTTACTTGTTGTTGAATTAAAGCGAATGAGAAGTGTTGCAGCATTTATACAAATTGAAGGGTTTGATCCTGGCTCAGAATGAACGTTGGCGGCATGGATTAGGCATGCAAGTCGAGCGAGAAACTTTCTTCGGAAAGTGGACAGCGGCGAAAGGGAGAGTAACGCGTAGATATCCACCCTCGGGTCTGGGATAGCCATCGGAAACGGTGATTAATACCAGATAATGTCTCAGGACCAAAGTTTTTCGCCTGAGGAGGAGTCTGCGTCCTACTAGCTTGTTGGTGTGGTAATGGCGCACCAAGGCTACGATGGGTAGCGGGCGTGAGAGCGTGGCCCGTCTCACTGGGACTGAGATACTGCCCAGACATCTACGGATGGCTGCAGTCGAGAATCTTCGGCAATGGACGAAAGTCTGACCGAGCGATGCCGCGTGCGGGATGAAGGCCCTCGGGTTGTAAACCGCTGTCAGTTGGGAGGAAATGCTATGGGGTTATCCCCATAGTTTGACTAATCTTCAGAGGAAGGACGGGCTAAGTACGTGCCAGCAGCCGCGGTAATACGTACCGTCCAAACGTTATTCGGTATCACTGGGCTTAAAGCGTTCGTAGGCGGCCTAGAAGGTGAGATGTGAAAGCCCACGGCTCAACCGTGGAATTGCGTTTCAAACCACTAGGCTCGAGGAAGACAGGGGTGATGGGAACTTATGGTGGAGCGGTGAAATGCGTTGATATCATAGGGAAC
>JBDNHU010000097.1:0-4680 GCA_041688615.1 Mariniblastus sp.
CGACGACATTCACGTTGGCAACGTGACGCTCTAGCCACTGAGCTACACCCGCGTATCTAATTTTCGAACCTAAGTTCGTCTACCACGAACCCAAAACCCAAGATTCAACCAGTCCTTCAAGCAACTGCTGCTAAAAGAACCACGACCTAAAGGAAAGTTCGCCAAGGTGGATTTCTAAGGTTGCTACCAAACATTGCTTAGTATTTAGCAAATCCAAGGCTAAATTTAGCCAAAATGTGCTAATCCAACCCAAGTCAGCATCTCTGATCCGACCAAATTGGTAGCTGGCCTAGGCCAAGCAGCAAATTATAAGCAATGGTACGGCGTTCGCAAACCCCAAAACCTCTGAATTTTCCGCGTGTCATCGTCCAAATTTCCATGAACTCTGCACAAAAAATCCTGAGAACGGTGATATCGTTTGAGACACCCTGCCTGACAGGTTAAATTGAATGGTCTCGGATTAGATTCATCACTACTTCTCTCTTAGAAGATCCAATTTATGGAACAGCCGATTTTCGAAATTGCTTTAGTTGAATTGCCGGAGGAAACTGCCCAGGACCTTCTTGGAAAAACGCTGACCTTGAAGAAACTGCCGCTGACGATTGGGCGTGGGCAAGATGCGACGATCGTTGTCAAACACCGCAGGCTTAGTCGCTTGCATTGCCGACTGTACATGGCGGAAAATCGTCTAGCCGTGAAGGACCTGGCTTCCACCAATGGAATTTTCATCAACGGATTTAAAGTCGTAGATGACACGTTTTTGAATATCGGAGACCGCTTGTCCCTAGGCGGTATCGTTTTCCAGCTTCAACCTGCCACCAATTTGCCTCGGAAGAGCAGGCAAGCCAAAGCCCCACCCTCCGCTAAGTCAGGCGGCACACCGAACGAAATCGACTTTAGCCCGCCCCCGGCTGGTCGACCGAGCCCACCCCAGCTAGGTGAGGCGGTTTTTTTTCCCGCCGAAGCGAGTGAACCCTTTGCGACACTTCCGCCTGACGATTCCAATGTCGCCGCAGACGCTCAGGACGCTCACCACAATTCCGTTGCAAGCGCCCAAGCCCCTGTTCCCACTCATGACATTCAAGAGATCTTATCCCGGCACAATCTTCCTGTGGAACCGCCGGCCCATCTAGAACCTATCGCACTCGACGAAGGCCCCGCCTCTGCGACGCCGATCATTCCTGATCGAGTCATCGACCGAGTCGAGACAATCCCCTGCATTGAAGAATCGTCTGAAACTCAGAATCCAGCGCAGGCGCAGCCGCCCCAACTGGTTGACCCGGTACCTTGGTTAGTGATCGATGACGACATCGTTTCCCCGAATTCGACAATATCTTCAGTGAACATCGAAACATCGTTTATCACAAAGCCAAGCGATATCGATCTTAATAACTTCCCTACATTAAGTAAACCAAAGACAATCGTTGCCACAGATGAACTTGACCTTGGCGAAGAAAGTGAAACTCGGAAAGATGCTTCAATGACTGCCTTGGGAAATTTCTTCGGCAAGAAGAACTTGAAAAAATGAATGTCATAACCTATTCAAATCTCCAAACATCCGCCTTTTGCAGGCAACAGTGATCGCCGTCGCGGAACTGAAAGAACATTTCAGTGCCTGCCACCTTTCCTGCAAACTTCCAGTGCTTGTGGCTTTGCCCTCTAGAGCGATTCTAGATTAGTGAACAACCATTCGATTTATGTCTCTATGCACCATTGCCCGACAAAGACCTGCCCCTTGGATATCGTTTGCTTGCAACACAGAACGCCGCGTCGCGCCTTTCCCCCAACGTTACGATTGCGGATTCGCATCTTGGTGCTGGTATTTCTCTTCACCTTGATTTCCCAAGCTGTTCAATCAAACAAACTTTTCTCACAACAACATTTGGAAAACAGTGGCCCGCATATTGTCGATGAAATTCGAGTCAGCGATTTCTTACAACCTGATTTTCGCAGTGTCGCCAAGCGGGTCTCACTTTTGGAATTTTCACCCAACGGCGAGAAACTAGCGATTCGAAATGGCGACAATCAAGTGATTCTGTTCGATCTTAAACAACGGACAGCGAACTTTGCTAAGGGAATCCTGCCGGGCTTCAGTCGCTTCGAAGACATGACTTTTTCCAACGATGGTAAGACGTTGTTCGCGGTAGCCAACGGCGGCCCATTAGGCGTGATCGCCTGGGAAACCGAGACATTGACAGTTCAGTGGTCACAACCGTCCCCACAAGGTAGTACTGCCAATTTAGATGATCAAAATCACCTTTTGATACTTGGAACGCACTTAACATACGTTGACGCCGCCCAAGGGACGAAGATCATCTCAGAGCCCGAAGTACTTGCCAAGGCCGACCAAGAACCGATCGTAGCATTACTAAAAAATGTAGTACTCGGCGGCCAGAATATGACACCGTTGGTTCTGCGAAACGATAGCATACAATCGCAACCCATCATCCGAAACACACCACTTCTGCCCATGATTTGGCAAACCTATTTAGGCAGTATCAGCCGCCGATCCAATCGCAATACCAGCATTGGGATCAAGATTTCACCCGATGGGAACACGATCGCAATTGTCGATCGCACTAGAATCATGCTTTGGCAAACACCTACCAACGACGGCTGGATGCACTTGGAAAACAGCGAAGTTGCTGACCTAAACATTAAAGAATTGCCTATCGAAAACGATATTCTGAATTTTGAATTCTCTCCTAATGGTCAATTGCTTGCGATTGGAACTATTGGCAGGAATCCAGAATCACCGGGACAAATTCTACTGCTGGATACAGTGTCAGGCACCACAATGGGAACTGTGGCAACTTCTCCACGGTCATTTACGGCAATTTCGTTTTCCAAAGACAATCGATACCTAGCCGTTGGTTCCAGCTCATTAGCGGATGACGTGATTAGGATTATCGACATCAACAAATGGTTGCTGGATCGCGAAAAATCAATCGATCCGGATAGCCTTCTGGCCAATCTATCGTCCAACAACGCACTGACGGCGTGGCATGCGGTTGCCACTCTACAGAACCAGAAAACAACTCTGCCGACGTCATTGACCGAACTCCTGGGATTTCAACAAAACGACTTGAACAAAGAGTTCCAAAGTTTACTTTCCCAGCTGAATTCAAAAAAATACTTAGATCGGCAAGCCGCACAGGAGAAGCTTAGCTCGTTTGGATTTGCCTATCCTGAAATCGTCGAAAAATTTTCTGGCGAGCTAAAGCGCACCGCAGAATCCAAGTATCGATTCGGCAAGATTTCCAAAAACATCTCGGACGGCTACCAACTAGCAACCACTCAGTGGAAAACCATCTGCCGTACACTTGCGGTCTTGGAAGGCACAGACACTATCGAAGCATATAATGCGTTGAACGCTGCCGCAGGACACCCCATGCCACCGATCGCTCGTAAGGCTCGCGCAAGTCTTCGGATCTGGCAGAACCGTTTCGCACAACGGCATGACGTTGAGAAATAGACTTGGACGACTAGACACTCAAACAGCCACCTATGGATCGCTGATATTTCCATCAATCACCGCCAGCAAGCATGGGCTAGTCTCCGAATCGATCGCTGATGCAAGTCTTCACCAGCCAGCCGCTCACACTTCTACTCGCGCATACCCCAGTTCACTCAATACGCTCATCGTCGCTTTAGACTGATTCAAGACGTAGAAGTGCAGGCCTGCGACGCCCTGCGATTGCAATTGCTGCACTTGAGTGACCGCGAAATCGATTCCGACCGAGTACTCCCATTCCGGGTCGTCTTTTTCAGCCATTCGCTTCAATAAAGCGTCAGGCAACTTTGCACCGCACATCTGGGCAAGGCGATTGACTTGCCCCAAACTGGACGTTGGCAAAATGCCTGGCACGATCGGAATCGTAATTCCTCGAGCCTGGCACTGGTCACAGAATCGAAAGAAATCATCGTTATCAAAAAACAACTGGGTCACGATAGCATCCGCACCCGCGTCGACTTTTCGCTTCAGGTTATCCAGATCAGCTTCACGACTGACAGCCTCGCGATGGGTCTCAGGATAGCCTGCAACCAAGGTGCTAAAATGCGAATACTCTTGGTCGATTAGGTCCACCAATTGATTCGCATAACTAAAGCCACCTGCCGTAGTTTCAAACTTGGTCGCACCCTTGGGAGCATCCCCGCGCAAGGCGACGATTCCATCAATATTGCGTTCTCCAGCACGCCTTAGATAATCACGAAGATCATCAATCGTTGAACCGACGAGTGTCAAGTGAGACGCAACCGGCACGTTGAACCGACTCTTTACTTCAGATATCAAATCCAGGGTGCGATCCTGAGTCGAACCGCCAGCACCGTAAGTACACGTGATAAAGTCCGGTTGAAACTGCAACAACTGCTGTACTTGCGCATACAAAGTGTCGACACCTGCGTCCGTTTTGGGCGGGAACAATTCATACGAAAGGACACATTTATCGCTCTGAAACTTCTCTGCAATATTCATCGTCGTACTCTATAAGGTCGTACCGCAAGCAGTAGCATTTGAAATCTAAACCGAGCGTGGCTTTGGAAGCGTCCCCAAAATTGTTAAAACTTGAAAAGTGGTCTCCCACTGAGCAAACTTGCTCAGTCGGAAAGTTTCAAGTTTTAGACAACGGTAAGCAGCCGTTGGGGAGACCACCATGAGTGATTTTAGTTTGCTTGGCC
>JBDNHU010000643.1:0-2463 GCA_041688615.1 Mariniblastus sp.
CTCTTGTTGCTCTTGTTGCTCTTGTGTGCTTCCGTTTTCTCCAGAATCAAAACTGAATGCTGACTGGCGATCAAGATTTTCTTCGCCCTTGAATTTCTCCAGTTCAGGGAAATCTGTCAGCATTCGCAAGCGATACTCTGAATTTTCATTGAACTTTAATCTGCTTCTGTACTTCGCTCTGGTGGTCGGATTCAGTTGACTGCTATCTGCGGCGACTTCAAAGATCACAACAGCGAAATTGTCTTCATCGGCAACTTCTTCGCCGTAGATGCGATTAATCGCCTTCATGTAGTCGACGGATCCATCTTCGTTCTTGGGACCTTGGAACAGTGCATGATCGGCACGGTCCAGTTTCGCGACCTCGATACGTTTCCCTTTGCCAAACCCTCGGTAAATCGAAAATAGACTCAGGCCAAAGATCAGCAAGAGTAGTAAACCAAGCCCAATCAAGATCTTTTTTAGATTCATCGGGAACAACACCTCCGTCAAGAAAGGATAAGTGGGACAGCTGCAAAAGCTTCTACGATCCCCTTATCAGAGACCATTTCATAACGTGAATGCCAAAGTAGTTTTGCCAAGTACATTTTTTTGCAACGGGTTACGAGGGCTTAGCCCAAAGCGTTCTCTCTTCGGTATTTATAACGGCAGAGGATCGCGAGTCGCTTTGGGGAGTTGGTAAGGAATTTTGACCACACAATCAATCGCTAGATTTATCATCCTTACGTAGCTTTAGGTAGCCGGCCCGTTGCTGTTGGTAAGCCTGGCTGTCGGGTAAGTTTTGGTTCTTCGTGTCGGCTGTTGCGTCGAGATGTGGGTCTGGTGAATCGCCATTCGAATTCGCTTGTTCCCAAAGTCGCCGAAGAAATGGGCAGCACCAACCACAGCCAGTTCCTGCACCAAAGCACTCGCTAAGTTGGCTTGGGCGTTGTGGTTTCTCGAGTTTCAAAAAGTTGATGACTTTGCGTTTGGTCACGTGAAAACAGAGGCAAAGTTCGTCGTCCAATTCCATCCGATGGCTCGTCTCTTTCGAAGTTGCACCGGTTGGCAAGCGGTAAAAGCTAGAACGATCTCTCCTGACCCGGTAGACGATTAGACTTCAGGCGGTTGGCAAATGCCAGCGGAATTGAGGGCAGATAGCAATTTGCCGATCAATTTGAATTTGCAACGACTGTTGACCCTAAGATTAGGGAAGGCAAACCAGTGTCGATGTTAGATTTTATTGGCTAGGAACTTTGTGGTGCAAACGATGGCATGGTACAATTACGGTTAACGCTGAATTCCCACCTTGGCCAAATGATCTGCTGCAATTTTGTTGCGGCCAGATCATCATTGCCACCAAATTCTAGCGATTCGAAGATTTTAGGATGGTACAGGCGGATGTTCAAGCAAGCTGAGGTTGCGTTGGTCGTTAAGTCAGCCTTGGAAAACACGCGTGTGACTTGGGCGAGAACCGTGGCAATGCTTCGCGCCGAAAACGGACAACCTTGATGGCATTAGCTTGATGGCATTAGCTTGATGGCATTCGCTTGATGGCATTCGCTGGGTGTCGTGGCGACTTTGGCTCTTGATGCGATGGTTCTAATCGGCTTGTGGCGATTGCGTCAGCGATTGGCTTGGGCTACCGCTTCGGTGGGCTTAGGATATCCAGCCAAAGGCCTGTTGGTTCACCTGTGATTCCCCCTCCTTGTTTCGTTTGGCATGATTTAGTTTCGCATTTTTAGTTTCTGAATTTGTTGACTTACTGCTGCTTCCCGCCCCTCCGTAATTGAGGTCTTTGGTTTCGATGCCTAGCTTACTAAGCAAGTTAAATTTCTGTGCATTGTTATGTTTCTTGACTGCCAAGCTTATTTTAGTCAGTTCGGTTTTTGCCGAGGATCACGAAGGCAAGCTGGAATACAATCGGGACATACGTCCGATTTTGGCGGAAAATTGCTTCTCTTGTCACGGGCCAGATAGTGCAGCCCGCCAGGCAGGCCTGCGTCTGGATCAACGTGAAGCGGCCGTGGATTTTGGGGTGATCGTTCCGGGGGATACGGCCGGCAGCCCATTGATTGACCGAATCTTGAAGGGTCCAGCGGATGATGAACTGATGCCGCCATTGGATTCGCACAAAAAATTGACGGACGATCAGAAAGAATTGTTAAAGCGATGGGTTGCTGCTGGAGCCCAGTACCAACCGCATTGGGCATTTATTGTGCCTGAAAAATCTGCCTTGCCAGTAGTCAAAGATACGAAATGGCCATTGAACGAAATTGATTATTTTGTCTTGGCGAAATTGGAAGAAGTTGGATTGTCGCCCGCCAACGAGGCCGAACGTTACGCCTTGGTACGCCGCGTCGCCCTGGATGTCACGGGGTTGCCGCCAAGCGTTGAAGTGGTGCAACAATTTGTAAACAATGATTCGCCTGATGCGTACGAAAAGTTGATTGATCAGTTGATGGAAAGCCCAGCCTGGGGTGAACA
>JBDNHU010000644.1:0-3761 GCA_041688615.1 Mariniblastus sp.
CGACCCGCGCCGCCCATCATGAGTCGTTCGCCAGTGACGGTGCCACTGCAAACCGGGATCAAAGTTATCGACGCGCTTATTCCGATCGGTCGCGGACAGCGCGAATTGATCCTGGGCGATCGACAGACCGGCAAGACCGCGATCGCGTTGGACACGATTATTAATCAACGTGGTCGAGATGTCATCTGTGTTTACTGCGCAATTGGCCAGCGTTCATCAGCGGTTGCCAAAGCCGTCGCGGTGATGAAGCAGAACAACGCCTTGCAATACAGTGTGATCGTTGTCACCGAGGGCAACGATCCACCTGGCCTGGCCTATATCGCACCGTATGCCGCAACCAGTATCGCCGAGCATTTTATGGAACAAGGCCGCGATGTGCTGATTGTCTACGACGATCTAACACAACACGCGCGGGCTTATCGCGAACTGTCTCTATTGCTGCGGCGTCCCCCAGGCCGCGAAGCCTTTCCAGGCGACATATTTTACATTCATTCCCGTTTGCTGGAACGTTCGACGCACTTGCGCCAGGATCTTGGAGGCGGATCGTTGACCGCACTGCCGATCATCGAAACCGAAGCTCAAGATATATCCGCGTACATCCCGACGAATTTGATTTCTATTACCGACGGTCAGATCTACCTTTCGCCATCGCTGTTCGATTTGGGCGTTCTACCTGCGGTCGACGTTGGTAAATCCGTTTCGCGGGTTGGTGGCAAAGCACAACGGGCAACCTATCGAGCGGTCGCCGGTGACTTGAAACTTGCTTACGCTCAGTTCGAGGAGCTTGAGACCTTTGCTCGATTTGGTGCCAGAATGGATCAAAGCACGCGAAAGATCATCACCCACGGTCAGCGAATTCGTGCCTGTCTCAAACAATCCGAATTCGCGCCGGTTGCGGTTCCTTCTCAAATTGCAATCCTCTTGGCATTAAGCAACGGTCTATTTGATGAAGTGCCAATCGATCAAATGATTGTTGCCCAGCAGGCAGTGAAAGATGCGGTGAAGAACTTGCCAACCGACCTTTGCCAGCGATTGGATACTGCGGACCATTTTAGCGACGAAGATCAGCAAGTGATCATCCAGATGACTCGACGGGTGATTGCCCGCTTTTTACCGACGGCCGACCCAGAGAATCGAACAAGTCCCTCCGCAATCGAGGAAACATCATGAGCGACAACATGGCCCACCTGCGGCGTAAGATCAGTACCGCCAGCGACCTGCAATCCGTCGTTCGTACGATGAAAGCGATGGCCGCTGCAAGTGTCGAGCAATACGAGCGATCAGTGCTGGCGCTGCACGACTATTACCACACGATCGAACTGGGACTCAGTGCCTGCTTTCGCAAGAACGATGCCGTGGCCGAAACTAGTTCTTCCGCGGCAAAATTGAAATCCAAAACGATATCCGCGATTGTGTTCGGTTCGGATCAGGGGCTCGTCGGTCAGTTCAATGATGTGATCGCCGACTATGCTATCCAGAAACTGCAGAAGTTCTCCCAGCCATCCCATGAAGTCCAAGTCTGGGCAGTAGGCGAACGCGTATACGGCCGTTTGGCAGATTCTAGCTTGCCGCTAAAGGGACTGTTTGAAGTTCCGAATTCCGTCAATGCAATCGCGCCGCTGGTTGGACGGATTCAAATGCAAAGCATCACGCAACGACTCGAAAATGACTCGGCCAAGGTTTACGTTTTCCATAACCGGCCCAAGCCAGGGTCGTTGTACGAACCCGCCGCCAAGGTGCTGTTGCCTCTTGATTTGCAATGGCAACAGAATCTTCGCCAGCTGCCGTGGCCAACCAAGCAGCTACCCGAAGTTTTGGGCAGCGATCTTGTTTCGTTGCAAGCTTTGATACACGAGTATCTATTTATTTCGTTGTTCCGTGCGTGCGCCGAATCCTTGGCCAGCGAAAACGCCAGTCGCCTTGCCGCGATGCAGCGGGCAGACAAGAACATCGACGAACTGCTAATCACTCTGCAGACCGATCTACAACGTCAACGGCAAAGCAGCATCGACGAGGAACTATTCGACCTAATCTCTGGATTTGAAGCCCTGTTGCGTGAAGCTTGAATCGGGCAGCCAAGCACCTCTGGTCACCTCTGATCGTACACATATGACCGCTGGCGAATTCCACCACGTGCTTTTCGCGGAAGACTCGATTTGCATTTTTGCCAGAATTCTAATAATAGGCCAATGTCCATTGGGATGTCGCAGTCGTGGCATCTTGAAGTGGAAGTCGTGCAAATTTAATAGGATGCTACCCATGTCAACCAAGAACTCGGCCGTCGCTGTCTTTAATGAACATTCTAAAGCTGAAGACGCCGTTCGTGAACTGCAAAAAGGTGGTTTCGACATGTCGAAACTATCCATTGTGGGAAAAGACTTTCAGACCGCCGAACATGTCGTAGGCTACTACAATTCTGGCGACCGAATGATGTACTGGGGCAAGATGGGAGCGATCTGGGGTGGATTTTGGTCGCTACTTTTTGGTTCGGCCTTTTTTGCGATTCCAGGCATTGGCCCGGTCTTGGTCGCAGGCCCCTTGGTCGCGTGGATCATCGGTGGTCTAGAAGGGGCAACGATTGTGGGCGGACTAAGCGCCTTGGGCGCTGCCCTTGCCAGTATCGGCATCCCAAACAATAGCGTTCTGAAATATGAAACCGAATTGAAGAACGGAAAAATGATTTTGGTCGTTCATGGGACCGCCGAAGAAGTCACACAGGCCAACGACGTCTTGCAGGCAGCAGGAATTGCGACCACGGTTCATGCCCAAGACGAAATCCATTCCGAAAAAGTCCATGCTGAAAAAACCGTGAAGGCTTAGTCAAGTAAATCCAACGTAGAATTAGGCCTCCCGCCTCTCACTCAACACGCTTCACGGTTCCTCAATCTTTCCGATCAGGAGAAACCATTTTTCCTGGTCAGATTGCCGAGGATCCAATCAGCTAAAACTCTTGTCCATTACGACAAACCGTCGCGAGATTTTCAACTCTTCGAATCCCGAACCGTTTCAGGTTCCTGATCCAAGGATTAACTCAAAAAAAGATCCAAAAGGTAAGAGACCTTAAAACAGCAGTTGCAACATTGATTCGCCAACGACTAAAGACTCATTCGCCAAAATTCAAACGTGAAGTCAAACGTAATACCCTAATTGTGGACTCGACAAATGAACCAAAAAATGGTGTCCGAGCGAATTTTAAAGCCAAGAGAACGCACTCCGATAATGGAAGTTCCCAACGCTGAAGTGGAAGTCCCAGTAAGTCGATTGGAACTAAAGGAGATGGTCGCCTGTCCACACCTGGATTTCCGAGGTGTCTATTGCCAGGTTGATCAACGGACTCTGTTCTTGATCGGAATGGTCAAGTCGTATCACATGAAACAGATGGCCCAAGAGTTAGCCCGGTCGATCGACGGAATCGATCAAATTGTCAACCAGCTAAACGTAAATTATAACACCGCAAGTCTAAGTAATCGCTGATGACCCCTGCGGCCCGGGGGCTTTAACAAAGGGCAGTTTCGAAAAGTGGACATTCTACTTTTTTGATTGCTTGGCTGTTCCTTGGGAACAGATCGTTGATTCAAGCCCCAAGCCCCAGCTACTTTGCCGTTGACGCCTGCCGACGGTCTGATCCAAAAGCCATCCTCCGAGTCGACATTCAAACCGCGATTCACCACTGGAACTAAAAGCGTACCCAACAGTCTTCAGAATGTCCGCCTTTACTTACCCTAAGTTGCTGAACGTTACACATCTTGCCTGGCAGCAAA
>JBDNHU010000645.1:0-5706 GCA_041688615.1 Mariniblastus sp.
AGCTTACCGACGCATCATTTGCCGTAATGCGACCATGACTTGATCTTGATCCAAAATCATCCAACTCAAACTTCCAACCATCAAGACCGCAGCGGTTACCAAAAAGAGCGGTCCATAAAAATTAGCTTGACTGGGCACCGTTTGGCTTGCTTTTCCCAGTTCAATTTCCAACTCGCGCCATGCATTAAAATTCTGGCGATTGCCGCTGGAAACCAATTGTATTGTCCTCAACCAAGGATGGTTTTCAATATGAAAATGAATATTTCCCGTCGGTATCCTCACGTTGTCGCCCATCCACTGGGGTTTTCCCATTTTGGTCAACACGTCAGTTAACACCGGACGCAATTGGTCATAACTAACGTTGTAGATCACCAATCCCGGGCGAACCAAAAGTGCGATCATCGAAGTGCATAAGCCGTAAAACGCCAGCAGCATTATCCAGACGAATGGCCCAAATCTAGCCACCGCTGTTTCGGGGAAGAATAACTCCATCGGGCCAATTACCACCAGTCCGGAAATGGCAACTCCCAAAATGGCAATGTCGCGGCCCACGGTTGTCACAAATGGCCGCCCTCTAAGGTTCAAAAAACCCAGCAGCAACAGGTAGACCGAAAGCGGCGTAACGATAATGCAAAAATGAAGCGGATTCATGAAAACCAAACCATCAAAGATCCCTAAAGTCTCTACGCGAAAACACTGCAACCCACAGGACACTAGGACGTGAACACTAGGACGTCAGCAATTCCGCCAATTTCAACAATGGCCCATCTGCAACCCGAGACACAATCCTAGAAAGCCGCAAAATGCTACCGTTGGTGACCGTTCGTCGCAGATGTTTGCCCCAGTATGGTTGATTTGCTGCGAATTGGCTAGAACCGCCCAATTCAGTCCGATCTGACGCCACCACTGCCACTGGATGCGTTCACAAAAGCGCAACAAAGACGGCTAATTCTGGATTTCTTTGCCTGCCGCGAACTCAAGGGGCCTTGGAATACGCTTCCACTTCAAAAGGATTGTCCAGGTAAGCGTTGCCGCCCGCCCACCAAATCCATCCGCTGCACAAAATGTAAGCCGGCAAAAAAAAGGGCCCCCAGCGTTCATATTGCCTGACATGTACACGTTCATGATCCCCCGCGCTGTGCAGGTATTCATCGCTGACACCCAACACAGTATGCCCCAGCGTCATGGCCACCGCATTGATTGGAAATCGCTTTAGAAACCAAGTGGTACCGCCACCCCAAAATTCAAAACAACCTTCACGAAACCGACAACGACCTCCTGAAACCAGACCCAGCAGTCCAATCAAGACCCCCAACATTGTGTTGGGAATCGTCCAGATGACCGCCAATGTTTTCATAAGACCCAACAGCAAAGATCCCCATTTCATCACATTTAATCCTGAAGAAAAACGGGCCAGGTTCCTAAAAAAATAGCTTGGCTTTCAAGAGCATTCGCTCTTGAGAACCAAGCTAGATGTCATCTACCAAGAGTGCCATACCTTAATTAGGTTTCAACCGGTTTAAAAATCATCATCACTGTCGGATGATTTTTTGTCCTTGTCGTCCTTACCTAACTTTAGATCTTTGCCACTCTTCAAAGGAATGTCTTCCTTCTCTTCCAGTTCTCGCCATGGCTGGTCTTTTTTGTAGAACTCCAGTTCCTTCTTGATATCGTCCAAATTCTTTGACTTGGTTTCTTCAGCGCGCTTCAACGCTTTTTCAATCCACTGGCGCGCTTTATCAAAGTCACCAGCCTCCGCATACGAAGAAGCCAATGTCGATAAGATATGAGGCTGCTCATACTTCGTTAACTCGCATGACTTCAAAGCCAACTCTACAGCCCGTTTGCCATCTCGCAAATCATCCATCGGAGTCGTCGAAAGCACCCAAGCCAAATTGTTTAATGTTCCCGAATCTTCCGGATCACGGGCCAGTTCCTTTTCGTAGTCGGAAATCGCTTCCTTGTGCTTGCCGATCGCCAGATAGGCGTCCCCTCGCGAGCGAAGAATGCCTTCGATCTCAGGATCTTCTTCATACAGTTGGTCAAACAATTTCAATGCCAATCTTGGCCGATCCGATGCGTTGTACAAGTTCCCTAATTGCAATTTGAAGGTTGGATTGTCCGGCACGTTCTCTACCAACAATTGCAAATCAGTAATCGCTTCGTCAAACTTGTCCATGGAAGAAAGCGCAATGCTTCGCAACCAATAAGCCTGGGGAAGCCCGGGTGCCCGCTTCACCAAATCATCCGCTTCCTTGCTTGCATCTTCGTATCGTTCCAATTGCAGCAACGAAAGAATCTTTAGGTTGATTGCTTGCAGGTTATCCTTGTCTGATTTCAAGGCAACCTCCGCATTTTCTAAGGACTTTTCGTAGTCCTTTTTGCTAAAGTAAACCTGGGACTTCAATAGGGTTGGACGAATATCGCCGGCTTTGGTCGGAAAGTCTTCCAATTGCTTCAATGCATCATCAAATCGATCGACCCGATTGAATACTTCAATCAGCAACAGGCGACTATTGGCGTCTTCCTTGTCCAAATCTACCAATTTCTGGAAATCAGAAATCGCCTTGTCGTTTTCTTCCTTTAGGTAGAAGTAAAGTCCACGGGTCCGAAGCGCTTCAACGTTTTGGACGTCGACCTCGACCGCTTGATTCAAATCTTCCAAACGGTCTTCATCGTTTTCTGCATAACCTGCCCGCACTAATAATGCTTCGGACAATTGCCGCTTATCATCCGCGGCTAGGTCAATCACCTTATCAATGGCTTCCATTCCCTGAGTGCGATCACCGTTTTCAAGAACGTTTAGTTTTGCAATCAAGATCCAGGCTTCCACCAATTTGTCGTCGATTTTGACAGCCTGCTCCAACCGCTTTAGCGATTCGCGACGCAAAAACTGCCATCGTCCATCTCGATTGGGAACCAAGATCCGAGTGCTCATTTGCCGCGAGTACTCCATCAAGGTGTCGAGCAACATTTTGCGGCAAAACTTCTCACTGTCCTTGTCTAAACCTTTTTCAAGGGCCGATTCGCACAACTGGACAACTTTGTCCAAATCGCGAAGCTGCTTTGCGGACACCTTCAGTTCGGTCGCCTTTTCGAAGTCTTCGGTTCCATCTTCCGAAGCGGACTTTTCGCCCTTGGCTTCATCTGCTTTTTCCTGCGTTTGATCCTGATACCCAGTCGCAGTCACCCAGGTCAGACACGCCACTTTGGAACTGCAGGTAAAGTCCACAGGCGCAGACGCAGCCCTGGCTTGACCACCCTGCACAGCAAACGTACCTAACATACTTAACGCCACCAAAACGGTCTGGCCGCGAAAACCGAATATGCTGCCAGAACTAAAACCCTTGAGAAATCGATAGGACATCTCGTACAACCTTTCAACGACCCGGAAACAAACCATCTCTTGAAAATGTCAAAAGAAACGCTGTCCGAATTCCTTGTCTATGTTCAACTAAAAGTAGTAATTTACGTATGCAATCTCAGTCAAGCGACTAAGAATCTGTTTCTTTCACCGACCGATTCAATCAACGGGCCGCTTGGATCAAGGATAGGTTCGATCGCCAAGGATCTCACTTCCCGATTGATTGCCGCAACCTGTTACGATGCCGATTGGTTTGGTCGGCGATAGTTTTGGGTGCCGGTGCTGGCTAACCCATGCTTGCCTACCTGAACCTCCGCTGGCGGTTGCTAGCAACCACAATTTCCTGGGGCTGCCCCGCAATCCACGACCGGCGATTCTTCGCGTGCATGGTCGCTTGGACTTTCACCCAGCTGGCTCAACGATTGGCAATAGACGGTTCACTCGCTTGTGGACCGCGCCTCCATTGTAATCCTCCGGTGGACTGCCGGAAACACCAACGTTTACAGCGTTAGAGCCGCAGAAAGTATATGTTTTCAAATTCTCCGAAACTTTTTGGCAACAGTTTGGTTCAGAAAACCGACACCCAAAGTGCCAGAAAAATAACCTTAAGTCGCAGCAATGTATTCCCGCCTGGTGGTGACAAAAAATGCGCGGGCGTTTGAACCTGTCACCATCGAGGCGGGATTCTTCACTCTCGTTTTGCTGGCAAATTCGTACGAACTTCGCGAATCTCCGGCGTTATACAGCGATCTAAAGCGTATAGCGATCTAACAGCGAGCGATCACCCAGATTGGCGCCATCGTCTCGGCGGCCAAGCATTCCAAGCATTCCAAGCATTCCAAGCATTCCAAGCATTCCAAGCATTCCAAGCATTCCAAGCATTCCAAGCATTCCAAGCAATTGCGGCAACCAAGGCAGACGGACCATTTTGCCGGCATTCGACTTCCATCAGAAAGATCGATTTGCTATCACCACATACCAAGAACCGTGATCAATCCGAGGGCAAAATTCGCAAACTCCTATAGCTGAAATGCACCAAAAACTAACACTTCATCGTCTTCAAGATTTGCTTGAACGATTTGCCGACCTGAACATCATCTTGGTCGGCGATTTTATTCTAAACCAGCAAATCATCGTTGACTCGCAACTTGCGGAATCGGTTCCGGAATCCGGCAAACAATCCCACCAAGTTGTAACCACTCGATACAGCCTGGGTGGTGCAGGCGCTGTCGCCAAAATTCTGCATTGCCTGGGCACTCCTTCTATCCGATTGTTCGGCGCTGTGGGTAGTGATGGTTACGGGTGGCAATTACTGAAGTTGCTTCAAGCCATTGGCTGCGACTTGCATGATCTAAACGTCGCTCCTTCTTGGTCAACACCGGCATCGATTATGCACATCGATTCCCAAGGTGAAGATGATTCTAAGTCGGTCGTGAATCAACCCACACAATGTTTTGACGTAAGAATGAGGCATCCGCTGGGCGAATCCCACATAGCCAGCGCGTCGGCAAGGCTTGCCCGAGCGGTTCCCAATTGCGACTTGGTGATCGTGATGGACCAATTCTCCGAAGAAGACTCCGGCTATTTTTCTCCGAATTTCAGGAGGTTCCTGTCGGAACTTGCCGACTCCCACTTCAAGCAATCGTTTTGCGTAGATAGTCGACATTTTGTCGGACAATACACGCACATGAATGCCAAGATTAACGCAAACGACCTACTGGCAAATAATTCAAGGGGCACCCAGCAAGCCAATTCGGCCAAGGCCGCAGAAAAAGCGGAACGCCCAGACGGGGACAAGTCGTCGGTTCACGTCTACGAAGAACTACAAGCAGCAGCGATCAAGTTGCGCAGGCAATTATTGAAACCTGTATTGGTTTCTCTGGGCGAAAAAGGGATCCTGACATGCGACGGTTCCACTTCGGTAATCCCGCCACTGCCTCTGACACCTCCGATTGATCGGCTTGGTTCCAGCGAATGCATCACAGCGGTCGTTGCGGCAGCAATGGCAACCGGAGCTTCAGCAGTCGAGGCAGCGCAAGTGGCGATCCTGGCCTCGAATCTTGTGGTTCACCAATTGACGACGCCTGGTGCGATTTCAAAAATCGACTTGATCGAACGGTTCCAAACCATGAATCGCTAGTCGGCACGGCCCGCCGGAGAGACTCTGTGTCAAGACTGGGCCATGACGATTGATAAAACAAATCGCGGTAGGGACGGCTGTTGCCAGCCGCCCCCCGCACAGATCCGTACTTGAAGAATTACCTCATACGGCTCCTGCCTTGAGTCGGGCGTGAAAGCGTTTGTTGGGATAAGGGTGAGTGACGCGAGGACGTGGCAGATGC
>JBDNHU010000646.1:0-1880 GCA_041688615.1 Mariniblastus sp.
CAACGGTGGTTCATTGTCGCTTCCAGTTGACGCTGTTTTTAAAATTATCGATGGCCGCTTCCGGATCAGCGGTATCGCGGACCTGATCGCCGTGAACCCTGAGCTAGCTGACGAAACTATTTCGGTAATCCTATTTCCCGAGTCGACATCAGTCGAGCGTCGGTTCGGTGACATCAAGCTGAACCAACGTAAGTCCAGCCGATCTGAGCGTATCGTCAGTGACCCATCCGACGAAATCGCAATCATTACGCGCGATACGATCGCCAACGTTGCCGCGTTCACGGATTCAATTGAAATGGTAAAGACGACAATCTCGAACCGATCTCACAACCTATTTACGTTTAGCGCACTTTACCAAGCCAACGAGATACTCCTTGCCGACCAAGGAAACGAACCAGTAAGCAAGAGAACAAAGCTTGCGATCACTTTTTGGCGAGCAGTGCAAGACGCGATTCCCGACTGGACTTCGGACAAGCCCCGTGTCGATCTCCGAAAGCAAACAGTTCACGCCCACAGTGTCACCCTCTGCGCCATTGCGATGACCGGGAAATCAGTGATGACTCGATTTCCCAAATCTTGGGAACGCAAACTTGGCAAACTTCGCAACATCGATTGGTCACGTGCGAATAGTCAGCAATGGGAAGGCAAGGCGATGCTGGGTGGCCGAATGACGAAATCGGCAGCGTCGATTGATCTTGCTGCCAAAGTTCTATTTACGCACATTGGCCTGAACTGAATGCTGAGTCATGAATACACGCGAAAAACGTTCGTCAACGTCAAACTCCGTTACGACTACTTCTAGTGCTCGAGTTGTCTATGATCGCTGCGTCGTTTGCAAGCAGATCATTGAACAATCAAAGATCGGAATCTGTAAAAGCTGTGAGCAAAAAGGTCCGCCAAAGTGAGCCGATTGCTGTGGCGAACTCGATTTTTATTACAGAACCCTTCGTTACAAAGACCATACCGAGCTTACGACAAACGAACAGAAGTTGGCAGTTTACGCCGCAATGGATAGTGAACTCGCCAGATCCATCCGCGCGTTAAAGAAGATTCGCAATGCACGGCGCCTGTTACCGACTGAGGTTGACGACCTTACTTATTCTCATTTCAGGATTATTGTTTCTGCTTTGCCTTCTGAGTCTTGGCACCGAGTGATGGATGAATTGCAATTGCTGGAGACATGCAGGTGACGTCCTAATGCAATTCAAGAGGCCATCCCGTAAAATCTGGGCTACCAACCATGAATACGTAGACAAAACCAAACTCGCGCCTATGACCGACCAATACGACAAACTCATCAAGAAGCTCGCAAAGTTGCGAGTCGATCGTTCAAAAGGCATTGCGCCCCACAAGCCGCTGTTATTACTCGTTGTTTTAGAACTCGCCAAATCCGGGTTGTTGAAGGATCCAGTACTGAGGCTGACGCCGGATATCGCGTTTCGTTTTTCAGTCTATTGGTCAATCGTTGCACATCGGCGTAGCCAACCCCCAGATGTTCGACTGCCATTTCACCACACCCGCTCATCAAGACTGTGGACAACCCTGAAGGATGACGGAGCCGAATCAAAGCATCGTGATTCGACAACAACGATTCGGCTGTCGGGAGATTTCTTCAGTGCTATTCAATCAAGTGATTTCCGTCAGGCAGCGACTTACACATTAATTAAGAACTACTTCAAGCACGCCGAGCAGATCGCATTGTACGAAATGGCCGGCATTGAAGCACCAGAAGATACGACGCCCCTCGACGATCTTGCGATTCAAGCCGACAACGACGCCCGCGCAAAGGGTCGCACGGCCCGCTTCCGCGTAGATGTCGTCGCCGCCTACTGTCACACCTGCGCTCTGACCGGTTACCGTATCACAACCATTTCTGGCCA
>JBDNHU010000647.1:0-5459 GCA_041688615.1 Mariniblastus sp.
GAAGATGGGAACTTTGTAACTAAGGGCGCCGATCGCTTGGCCGGCGGCTAGACCCTCGTAGTTGCTGTGGCAAATGATGCACTTCTCCATCACCACCCGAAGCGCTGTAGCCGACTGAAGAAAGCGACGACCATCCACCTGGATCACTTCGTCATAAATCGTCTTTCCCGCGACCAATTGTTGGACCGCTGTTTCCTCAAAACCAACCTTCGGATTATTGTCATCGTTCAACGGTTCTCCAGATGCGTCGATCAAACGAACCTGGTGCCAACCCTTGTCCGACATCTTCTGGAACAGAATTTTGAAGGCTTCGCCCGCCGGCAAGTCGTCGTCCGTGTTAACATAGTGCTGAGTGATCAAGACGATGGAAGTCTTGTAGATGTCGTCCAACATCAAGACTTCTCGCCTTGCTCGCTCCACCGCAATGTCAACTTGCGTTTGGGGAACTTCGTCCGCCACTGGAACTTGCCTGTTTTCCGAAATCGCTTGATGGCCAGAATTTGGCGTTTCCGAAAAATCCTGAGCCGGGGTAACCATCCACATCGCTCCCACAAAAACGATGGGTAAACCTACGATAATTTTTCCGCTGATCGACATGCTTCACCTGCAAACTTAAAGCCAAGAGACTAAACAGGACAAACGTATCCTGTTTAACTGATCCTAACCTGCCTTAAATCAGACGTCAATGTCTCATTTTAGTTTTCCTCGCGGATTTCGCTGCCATGTTTTCAAAAACCGTTGAATATGCCCTGCGCGCGGTCGTGCATTTAGCCCAAGCATTGCCCGACACTCGGAAAACCAGCGAAGTTGCCCAAAGCACTAAGGTGCCACCAGCTTACTTGGCCAAGGTGCTTCAATCACTCGCCTCCAAAGGCATCGTAAAGATGACTCGTGGTATCGGCGGCGGCGTCACTCTTGCGCGAGACATCCATACAACGACAATTTTAGATATCGTCAATGCGGTGGAACCGATTCAACGGATTTCTCATTGTCCTTTGGATCTAAAAGGACATGGAACCCATTTATGTGCCTTGCATCGACGCATGGATACCGCAATCGCACAAATGGAAACAGCCTTCCGCTTGACCACGGTTGCCCAACTGTTAAGCGAACCCAATACTAGCGTTCCGCTGTGTGATAAATTGACCAAGATCAAAAAAGATAGCGATAAGCAGTAGTTCGACTTTTGACCGGTTGGAAGGTTCACGGCCAAGCATCGTCATTGGACCGTGCCGACACGTTGCCACCACAATATTTTGCTAATTCTACGTCTTGCTAATTCTACGTCTTGCTAATGTTTCGATGCCTGTCAGAAAATTTTAGCAGTTCTGTCGGAAAACCAACGGAAGCCACACTTGCGTTGGGATTATTGTAGGATGAGTGGCAGCAGTGCTAGGAATATGCTTTCAACTTAGTGTCCCATAAAGCAGAACAACATGATGCGTTTTTCAACTTGCAGCCTCCGCCAAGATCGACCGACCTCCCTTTTGTTTAGCCCAATGCGAACGGGCTTTACTCTGGTTGAATTACTGGTGTGCATCGCCATCATAGGACTACTGTTGGGCTTACTGCTTCCCGCGGTTCAACGGGCTCGTGAAGCTTCGCGTTCGTTGGATTGCAAGAATAGACTCAGGCAACATATCTTGAATTACAGCAATCGCGGTCTTCCAAAATTCTTAGACCACGATGTCGCGGAGTTATCAAACCAAGGGTATCTTTGCCCAAGCGACAATGGCTTTCGTTCTGCGGTTGATTCTCAATCTCAAAATTATCAACTCAACGCTGGATACTACCCATGGCCTGACGGAACCCTGGATGGGATCGCGGCCCTATCTGGGTTCGGCACGGCGATTAGGGACGGGCTTTCTAATACTGCTTATATGTCAGAAACCATTCGCTCAGACGGATCATCCTATTTCAAACGCATCGCATGGCAGCGAATTGGCAAGACATACTCGTTTGCCACGCTCAAGGAATTCCAAAGTGATTGTAGGCAGGCCCCAGAATCTGAAAACGATCAGTGGATTGCGCATTTAGACGTCAAAGGAAAACCAGAGTTCGTTGTGGTTGGATTGTTGTACAACCACGCACTGCCCCCCAACCAACCCACGTGCCTCAATGGCACCGATCGCCGCACCGCCATTGCAACGGCGTCCAGTTTCCACGCTGGCGGAAGTGTGAACGTGGCCTACTGCGACGGACATGTCGCCACCGTCGCACCGGGTATTTCTCCCAGTGTCTGGAAAGCAATGGGAACGCGAGACGCGGGTGACGTCGCCCTGGAACTTGGCTACTGACCCAGGTGCCAACCACCCAGTGCTATCCGCTGGCCGTCACCCAACAGGTGCCAACCACCGCGTGCCGCCCGACAGGTTGTTGTTTACCAAGTGTTTGCTGGGATTCAGACATTGGTGCGACTTCCCTCAAAATAGAACGAACGATAACCATCCACGATTCCCAACAAAGCTGGCGGCCCAGGCATACACGCGGGGACGGCCGACTTAAAAAACCGATCATTCAACACTTTCTAAATATTAACACGAATGTGTTGGAACCAAACGACCGTCTAGACCGTCTAGACCGTCCAAGTCGATCAAGTCGATCAAGTCGATCAAGTCGATCAAGTCGATCAAATGGCTTCTTCAAGGTTTGCGTTTTCAACATTCTTAGCGAAGATAATTGACCCTCTAGAACCTCACGGCGTTTATTGACCGCTGCTTGCCCCAATCGGAATTAGCCGTTGTTTGCGGTTCATCACCAGGTTTCATCAAGGAATCACCAGTATGCCGCGTCTTGTCCGACTGACCCAGTTTGCATTGCTGTTTTCAACCTTAACTCTTATGTGGCAGCCCGACGGTTCGCAAACCGCGATGGCAAACTCCTGCGATTTCGCAAAGGTAAGCACTGATGATGAAGCAGACGTTGGCAGTGTTACCCGTGTGACACTTTATCGGGGCCAAGCCTTAGTCACTCGCACGATTGCACTTGATGGCAAATCAGGTAGCCAAGAGATTGTTGTCGGAAACTTGCCCGGCACCGTTATCGATACAAGCCTTTATGCAAATTCGACGAACGAAATCGAAGTTCGCGCTGTTCGCTTTCGTCAACGGGCCGTTGGTGAAGAACCTCGAGAGGAAGTCCGAAAACTGGACGAAGAAATGGCCCGCACGAAAATGGCTATCGCTTTAAACCAAAAGGGGACGGAACTTGCGATTCAAAAATTAGCCTACTTGGATCAATTGCAAAACTTTGTAGCGCCGTCGGCCCAAACCGAACTCAAGAACGGCGTCCTAAACGCTGAAACGCTACGAGAACTCACAAAATTTTCATTCGAACAACGGACCGAGGTTGCCGAAGCACAAATTCGACTACAAGAGGAACTAGAAAGTCTGAACAAACAGCATGATCTCTTGGGACGATCCCGTGACCAATTGACTCTAAATGCACAGCGCACCGTCAACGAAGCGGTTATCTTTTTGGAAAAATTAGTGAACGGCCCCCAGGTCGTGGAACTCAATTACTTGGTATCTAACTGTGGCTGGTCACCAAATTATACGATCCGAGGTGCCGACGATTGCGACAGTGTTCAAGTCGACTACAACGCACTGATTCAACAGATGTCCGGCGAAGATTGGAGCCAAGTGCAACTGACCCTCTCCACCGCTTCGCCACTCTTGAGCGCCAGCGGACCCAGCCTGGCACCGTTTAACATATCACTGGGCAGCAAGGAAGTGGCACAGAGAGGAAATCAACAACAAGCCCCTTTGCGACAGGGCCCGAGTGGTACGAGTAGTGATGCGAGTGGAGAAGGCCTGTCCACTTTTTACAATGACAATCGCAAGCAGCAAATTGCGGCCAACGTCATGTTTGGCAACGCGGTCGACTTCCAAGCGAAGACCACCGCCAATTGGTCTCTCAATCAATACGCCGGGGTTAACCAACAGCTAGAATTGTCCAACCCAATAGAAACACTTTCATCGATCATGTTGGATGCAAACCAAGAAGCATCGCCCAGTCTTAGCTACACATTAGACGCGCCGGTCAGCCTGGCCAGTCGCACCGATCAACAAATGGTTCGCATCTTCCGGGGAAGTTTGACCAGCAAGTTCTACCATGTGGCCACGCCCCTAGTTAGTTCTTACGTGTACCGTGAAGCGGAAGTGGAAAATGCAAGCGACATCGATTTTCTGGCCGGCACGGTAACGGTTTACATTGACAATCGCTTTGTGGGTCGGGCCGAGATTCCGACCGTGGCCCAAGGCGAGACCTTTATCCTTGGGTTTGGCAGCGACGCCCAACTACGAACTCGGCGCGAATTAATACAACGCCAGGATGGCGTCCAAGGTGGCAACAAAGAGGTGAAATTGGAATATCGGATTCTTGTTGAAAACTACAAGAAGAAAGCCGTTGATTTGCGAATTTTCGATCGCCTTCCGTACACCAATCGGCCTAGCGACATCCGAATTTCATTGGAAAACTCTAGTCCAGCACTTAGCACCGATCCGCTTTACTTGAAGCGCGAACGAACCAAGAATATTCTAAGGTGGGACGTTAACGTTCCCGAGTTGACTTCTGGCGAAAAGGCGACTGAAATCAAGTACGGGGTGACTCTTGATTACGATCGCAATTTCGTGATCAACGACGATTCAAGTGATCAAGCCAGCGTCGAAGAATTCCAACAACTGGAACGTTCGCGTCAGAAACGCTAAATCGGAGACTAAGCCAACCAAAACGACAAAAGCCAGGATGCACCCCATCGTGGCTTTTGTCGTTTTGATTAGCTGCCCAAGCCCGTTGGCTAAAAGATTTGTCTAAACCAACGGGTGTCATTTCAGTTACGAAATTGGGGGCCTTCGATCAGGATCGCTTCCCAAGTTAGTAACCGCCTTGACCGATCTTGGTGGCACTCGAATCCTGATCATCACCGGCTGCCTGGCGCTTCTTATAGTCTTCCATCATGGCAGCGGTTGCCGTCGCACCACAACGCGATACGCCTAAATCCCGGACCTTGATCAAGCCGTCCAGATCACGGACACCGCCCGCGGCCTTAACTTGGACTTTTTCACTACAATTCGCACGCATCAAAGCCAAATCATGTTCGGTCGCACCCTGGTAGTTGTAGCTACCGTCAGCCTGCTTCACGAAGCCGTACCCCGAAGAAGTCTTGACCCAGTCCACACCTGCCTGCTCACTAATCTGGCATAGTTTGATCTTGAATGGGTCGCTGTCTAAACCAGCTCCGCCGTTGGTCAGATAATCATTTTCGAAAATCACTTTAACCTTGGCGTTATGCTTGTGAGCTTCGTCACAGACAGCTTTAATATCCTGCAAAACATAATCCCAATCGCCACCCAGCGCCTTTCCGATATTGATCACCATATCAATTTCAGCCGCGCCGTCTCGACACGCCAATTCGGTTTCATAACGCTTGGCTTCGGTGCAGCCGTTACCGTTCGGAA
>JBDNHU010000648.1:0-4035 GCA_041688615.1 Mariniblastus sp.
GCCGAAGTCAGCTGGCCGGCCGAAGTCCGCTTGCCGAAGTCAGCTGGCCGGCCGAAGTCCGCTTGCCGAAGTCAGCTGGCCGGCCGAAGTCCGCTTGCCGAAGTCAGCTGGCCGGCCGAAGTCCGCTTGCTGGCTGAAATCGACCGAAAAAACGCTTATTGATACTGAGACTCAGTATCAATAAGGACCCCCCACCCCCCTGCCCAAGGGGGGCCTGGGAGGCGGTCTACTGTAGGTGTTTGCTCTTTGTCTCTCTTGTTTTTTTTTAATTTCCGGTATACAAGTAGGTGTTTGCTCTTACTCTTTCTTACTTAGTATATTCTCTTATCTCTGATTTACGCCCGAAGTTGTACTTAATTTATGCCTTCGCCTTTTGGGCGGCCTAAGCACCAATCGATATAATGCCTTATTAGGCTTTTTTGTCTGCCCGATTGAGTTAGCATTATCTCGTATTGGTGACTTTGTAGCTGGAGGGTTGCGTCTTGGTAGACGTACTCAGGTAAGTACATCTGGTCTAACCATAATAAAAGTTTGGGGTAGTCTTTAGAAACCGCAAGATTGTACCAAATCTTATTGCCTAGGTTTAACCGGCACCAGATGTACCATTCCCCGCCGCTCTGGGATCTGCCCGTCTCTATACTGTAGAAGTTACTAATCCGGTTCATCGAAAACTCCTCGTTCAATTGCACTACTAGTTACTATAAACGCCGCGAGTAAAATTGTAAAGACAATCCAAGGCCAAAACTCTTGCATATTCATTCCCTAACCAATTGAACTGGCACAACTGACGACAAGTCTAATGGTGCGTAGCAAAACGATGACTCCACAACCAAAACATTAAAGACAACCCCAACGTTGAGAAGTGCCCGCCGCGACGCATCAGCTATTGCATCATTTCTCGAAGTATGTAATATAGTAGGATACGTTTCGTTCTGCGAAGAACGATGGACCATCCAATAGATTTTTTCAGTCTGACTCATAATTTTTTCCTTTTGTAGTCGTAAGGGTATTTACACTCAGGCGGACAATATCAGCAACTTTTTGCACGTTTTCTCCAGTAACACACGTCGCACAAATCTAAGTCCTCACCCTCAGTACGGCCATGCAAATTCGGGTTAATTGCGAACGATCCGCACATGCGGCACCTGTGGCCGTCACCCCAGTCACTTTGTGTTGTATTCATCATGTTCTCCCAATGGTGATATTGTGTCTTCAAGCCGCTTCATCATTTCAGGTAGTGCCTTGATATCTACTATAACCGCCGCGAGTAGATTACTGCATTAGGCGTTTTTCAGCAATCTCGCAATATTCTGCGTTTACCTCCATTGATGCCGCCAATCCTGCGTTCTAATTTTTGAACCGCAGTTGACGCACGGATGTAACACTCCTCGATTCTAACGCCGCCTCGTGTGAGAAAATTCCGCTCCATGTGATCTGGGCCGAGGGAGTAATCTCTCGCCCAGCGATCAAACATCCATCGAATCAATTCCGTCAGCACTCGCATCTCCCCTCGCAGGCGGCAATCCCCGCCACACTGAACGCAGTTGGAAGAGCCTTCAAAGTGGTCGTGTATCTCTACGTTGTCTTCAACCCAAGATTGAGTCGAATTTGCTTGTTCGTCGTTTGTCATGGTCTCACCTTTGTGGCTTCGGGGATTTATTCTTGTCTGCTTCGGGTGCCGATTTAACGTCAACCCGGACAATATCAGCAACTTTTTGCTTGGCCCCTGCTCTTGCTAGGGCGACCACAGCATCCTCAAACGACTTTAGGGCCTTTATTATGGGCTCGAACATTCGATATCTCCAAAAATCGCCGCTATTAAAATCCCACACAACGGATCGGCTGTTCCGTTGCAGGGTGATAAATTGAACTATACCGGCATTTCAATTGTCATCATTTGCGACTCAAAGCTCGTGCGATTCGACCGTCAATTTGTTCGGTAGTCCACATATAATTGGAGTACTTTGCGAACACACTCCAGCCTAATGGACTACCGCCGTGGACCAAGGGCTTGACCGGATAGCACACGATGGAAATTACGTCAACGTGTTCCATGCCCTGTATCGCATTGGCAATCTGCAATGCATCAAAATCATTCAATGCTTGGCGAACGATTATCGTGTTTAACATCTTGTTAGTAATTGTCATAGATTGAGATACTTTCGCAGTTCGCAAATCAACTGATCTGCGTTGTCTAAGAGGAATTCAGCCCGGCCCTTCTCACACGCTAATCTTCCGCAATCTGCGATCTTGGATTAAGCTGCTTACCGGTCATCAAGTCGGGCGTCGGAATCATCGGCATCCAATGACTGCACGGCGACCATTCGTCGTCAGTTTCCATAACAAGAGTATCGTCAAACGTCTTGAAGCCTCTATAGCGTCCCTTGTCACTGCGAGTAAATGCATCATCGATCCGGCAGCAGAACAACACATCTTCGTTCAGCGGAGGATATTCTTCAGTTATTGGTGTCCAGTTGATTTCCATCAGTATCTCCTTTGGTTTGTTGTTCGATTACTCGCCGATCAGCGGTCAGTTTTTCGTTTGCCCATCGGAGCTTGTTGTTCTCGTGCTTCAGGAGGGCAATTTTGCCGGTCGCTCGCTGAAGGTGTTCCAGCCATCGGGCCGCTTTCAGTCGAATAGATTCCTCTTGCTTTCTAGCCGTGTCTAGCAGTTCTTTGACTCTTTCGATAGTCACTTGGCTGCAATCCAATTTGTGACCGCCCCAGCCTTTACATTCATCGCAAATTCCAAGATTCGCCTTCGGTCGAATCTTTACGTTTTGTGTTTTTTGGTCGTAGACTTCTGTGTAAAAATCGCTGTTCATTTGCTTTACTTTCCTTGCTGGTTATCTGCTTACCAAGCCGTAGAACGAAAAACGCCGGTTTCGCTAATCGCCCAGTACCATGCTTGTTCCAACTCTGATTCGCCGGTGGCGGACTCAACCCCGATGTACCTATCCGCAGGCAGTTCTAGTATATTAACCGGCCCCATTTCCTTCTGATATTCTTCGACGCTTTCAAATTCCATGTCCGTCACCCCAAGTGCAAACAATGCCAAATCGGCTGAAGCCGCGACAACTAAATGCTCTGCGACGTCACTAATTTGGAAAACCCGCTGGTCTGTTTGGTATCCATTCATATCCATTATATTTTTCCATATTCAATAATAATACGACGCTGGATAAAATCATTTGATTTATTCATTTGCCGCACTCAAAACTTTACATAAGTCCCAAGCGTCACCTAATTCGTCTATAAAATGCGGTGTGTTCGTGCCCTGCTTTATGACTATGCCAATTACATAACCACCACCATTCCACCCGCCGCCATCGCCGGTATTGCGGAACTGCGCGGCCAGCGGCAGCATCGACATCGTGATTTTCGATAAATCAATGGGCACCCAGTCACGAATCTTGCGGACGATGACATACTTGTCTACCGAGGGATATAGATTAGGTTCCCACTTTTTTACTCTGCCACAGTGGCTGAGATAATATTCACCAGGAAATGCTTGCCTCCACGCGATAAACTCAAAACCGACTGGCATATCGATTTCGATTTCAATTTTCATCTTCATATTTAGATACCTTCCGCAAACTGAAAATCAATCATCAAACGTGACAGTTCTGCCCACGGTAAAAACCTTCCACAGTGGTTTCCCTCGGGCCATAGATAGTTCGTCAGCTCCTCGCTAACGTCTTCCGGCAATCCATTCCACCCGTATGCCCTACTGAGGCCAAGGCAGGACTTTTCGCGAAGATTCAGCTTCCTCCCAAGTGCGGCTTGCATGTCGTCGCGGGTTCCCGTGTGGTGACCTGACTCAGTGTTTGGTCCAAATTCGTGTTCGTCCCAGCAACACGCTGGAATGTTTTTTTCGTGAAGTTCTTTTGCTGTCTTTATAATGTCTTTGATATCCATATTTTCTTCTTTTCGTTTGCGTTCGCGTCAGGGCGTTCGTTTTTCAAATTCACTCATCGTCAAGCCTCGCTTGGATTAAACAAAACAAACTCCTAGTGTGCATTGCTGGATCTTTCC
>JBDNHU010000649.1:0-4063 GCA_041688615.1 Mariniblastus sp.
CAATTCTTCAAATACCGCCAATGCCTTGAGATCTCGTGAAGCGATGGTCAATTGATCGCCCGATGGAATCACTAGCAAAGGTGCCATTGCGTCATCGCCCGGAATTTCCACAGTCTCCTGAGTCTCCATCGTTTCTTTTGTGGCGGAACTTTCGCGGGTCGTGATTGCTGAATATGGGCCTAACGTCGCGTCAGGCTTTGCCTTCGCCTGTTCAAGTTTTTCCAGCTTCAAGTGGGTCGCCAAGGAATCAAGGTCAGCCAATTCAGTGCCAATCGCGGTAGTTATTGGTGACGTGTTGGGTGCGGCCGTGCTGGTTGGGATCAATGCTTCGGGCGGCTGTTCGTTTTCAGGCCGTTGATTGGGTGGCGAATTGTTACGTTCGGAGTTGTCGGGTTCGGAGTTGTCGGGTTCCACGATCTTCAATGGATTTGGGCTAATTTGAGGCCAAAGTTCTTTTAGTTTCAGCAGCAGTTCTCGCGATTGCGGCGCCGAAAGCACTCGTAAATTGCCTGCCCCCTTTGCTGTAGGGACTTCTGAATCAGAGGTCGCGCCAGTGATGACAGAATTGGGCTCTCCCAGTTTCAGCAATAGCTTGCCGATCTCTTCCAGTTGCGGAGCGGTTGCTCGGATGAAGAGTTGTTGGGTTTCGGGGCTTGCGTTAATGCTGGGCGACCCACCTACCGGCAAATCGACAAACAATTGGTCAATCGCATCTTCAACCGTTCTGGGTGAATTGACCGACAAAGTAAAGACTTCAAGACGTCGCTCTTGACCGCGGATTTGTTTCAGAGTGGATTCAATGACAACGTGTTGTTCGGGGGTTGCGACTGCGATCAGTTTGTTGGTGTACCATTGCACTTGCAAGGCGGGTTTGGGCGACTGTTCTTCGAAAAGTTCGTCCATTGATTCTCTAACGGCGTCTCCGTCCAGTTCGGCTAATTCATATACTTTGACACTGCGGGGTTGTTCTTTTGAAACGACCGAATTCCATTGATCGACCAATTCCATGATCGCATCTTCTTGCTTCTTTGGGCCAATAAACATAATTGTGCCCGAAGTGGATTCGTAAGTAAAACGCACTTGATTATCAAAGCGATACATTCGCCCCAGCATTGCGTAAAGTCGTTCGCTGTTGCCGCCTTCAATTTCGATAGCGCGGGCGTGGGGCGTGTCGGCACCGTCGGCTTCCAATTGTGAAACGACTGATTCAATTCGTTTGTGCTGGTCTTGAGTGGCGGTTGCGATTAGCATGCCAGACTTTGAATCAGACGCGAAACGAACCGAAGGCAAGAGGCGTTCGAGTGCGGTTTCTGCGGCTTTAGGATCGGCTGTCGTCAGCGAATACGCATGAGTGGTGAGGCCTTCATCTTCGCTGGTATCCAGTTGGTCAATGGTTTGTTTGATCAGTAAGTGATCTTCTGGGGCGGCGGTTGCGATTAGTAATCCGCTGGTACGGTCGACGGTGAAGGTGGCTCGTGGGTTGGTTTGCGTTAATGCCTCTTGCACAGCACGGGGACTGGAATTCCGCAGGCGATAGATGACAACCGTTCGGTCCTGTCCGGAAGCTTCGATTTTTTCTAGTAGATCAGCGATTCGCACATGTTCTTCGGCCGAAGCGGTCATGACAACTGACTTCGTTTCCTGGTCGAAGGTTCCTTTGGCTCTTGGAATCATTTGTTTTACGATTGTCAAAACATTGGCAGGATTGGACGTGGCCAGTGAATACACTTTGGTTTCAGAATCGTCCGCAGAGCCATCCAAAACGTCTTTGATGATTTTGTCGAGTTCCACATGCTGTTGCTCTTCTGCGGCAATGATTAGTACTGAACCGGTATAGTCCGTCGATATTTCTGCCTGTGGGAAAATCGGAGCCAGCGAAGAGCGGATTGCAAACGCATAGCCTTGTGGTACCGGGTAAGCGCGGGTTATTGATTTCGAATCGCTTGCGACATCAATCTGTTGAATCGCAGCATCAATTTTTTGGTGTTGTTTCTCGAACGCAGTGGCTGCAATATTGTTGTTGGTCGGGTCCATCGCATAGGTTGCTTCGGGAACCAAGGTGATTAGCAATTGTTGGGCTGTTTGAGGGCTAATGTTCTTAAGCTTGTAAACCTTGGGGACTCGCTCTTCTTTTTCCGGCAAGGCGGTTACAAATTGCTCGATTGCCGCTTTGATTTCAGCCTGTTTCTGTGAGGTCGCTCGGACAAGCAATGCGTTGCGTTCGATATTTTGCACTATCGACGCCCCGGCGGTTAGTTGAGTGTCCAGCGACAGGAAAACCGTGGCCACGTCGGTCTGGCGATCGATGGCGTAAACTTCCAAAGGTCGAACTTCAACACTTTCTTCCAGCTGTGCCTCTAGTTGTTTCAGCAACTCAGCGACCTGGGTATGCGTATCGCCGTCGGTCCAAATTCTTAGCTGGTTACTGTCGGTGGATGTCAAGTAGGTGACGGTGCCAATGATGGCGGTAATCGCCGTTTGAGCGTCATTAGGTGCCACGCGTTCTAGGGTGTAAATCTCTAGTTTTTGCTCGGTTTGGGCGGGAAGGTTTTGTTTAAGACTTTCAAGGATTTCCTGGATGACCGCATGATCTTCGGTCGAAGCCCAAACCAGCCACTGATCTTTGTTCGTCGTGTCGGTGAATCTGGCTTTGGAGACTTGGGTGCTAACCAGCGGCTTGGCCGCACTAAGAATGGACTCGGAATAATCGTAAGTTTTTAGGATGTCGACCGTCGAATTTCCATTCCGAACTTCCAATTGTTCGATCACTGACTGAATTTTTTCTTGCTCACGTTCTGTGGCGAAGGCAAACAAGCTTCGGTCATCGTTGGATGGGAAAAACGCGGCTTCGGGTGCCACGCCTTTTAGCAATCGCGATGCGTTGAGTGCCCCGGTGTGGGTTGTCTGGACGGTAGCTAAAATTCTGTCATTTCGATTTTCAAGGCTTGCCAATTGTTCGATGGCCGGTTTAATGGCTGCGTGTTCTTTGGCTGACGCCCAGACGGCGATACCTTTGGCACCACGTTCGGCCGCGATGGAGGCCTGGGGTACAATTTGTTGAATGACTTTTGAAAGAACTTGCGGGTCTTGATCAAAAACATCGTAAACCTGCATCGAGCGGTCGGTGTTTTCGGTACCTTCTAGCATTTGATCGATTAGGGATTTCAATTTCTCATGATCTTTGTCGCGACCCCAAACGATCAAGTTGTCTGAACTTCTGTCAATGTTCATTGTGACATTGGGCACAAGGCTTTCCAGCGATTGCAGAACGACGCGGCTGTCCAGGTTGTTAATGGAATAGGTTCGGATCGAATTTTTCATGCCTGATTGGGCCGACGCGTCCAGTTGTTGGACGGCTTGTTGCACTTGGGCTTGCTGCGTTAGGGTGGCCCACACAACGATTCGGTTGGCTTCTTCGTCCAAGACTATTTCCAGACTGGGGAATAGCTTGATCAGCATTTGGTGCACTAATTTAGGGTCGCCTTTGGTCGCCGGGTAGACGGCTAAGACGCGTTGAGTGTCCAAGGTTTCGGTAACCTTTAGTGAATCCAAAAGTTCCAAAAGTTCCACTTGTTGTTCGGTCGTTGCCCAAACGGTCAAACGAGCTGCGTCGGTTTCGGGGACGATTTGGAGCCCTAGAAATCGGTCGGCAAGCGTTGGCAGGATCGCAGTGAACCGTTGCTTTTGATCGGGCGTGGTTGCAAACACTTTCAAGGAGGGTTTGGCAGCCATTTCTGTTCTGGTCTGAAGAGAATTGATAAGGTCAGCGATTTGCAGGTGTTCCTTTTCTTCCGCAATTATCTGCAAACGCTGGGATAAAGAGTCGTACGAAGCTTTGGCGGCGGGTGTGAATTCGACCAGCAACGGCGTCAATTGTTTGTAAACGTTTGGCGCAATTTCATAGAGTTTTATGGTGCGTTGCTGTGCGGGGACATCAAGTTGCTTTAAGAGTTCACCAAGTTTTGCCTTTTGATCTTCGGTGCCAATTAGAAGTAAACGCCGGTTGAGGGCATCGATGTTGATTTGTGCGGTCGGCATTAAGGACTTTAGCAGCGCCAGGGTC
>JBDNHU010000650.1:0-12308 GCA_041688615.1 Mariniblastus sp.
ATGTGGACCTGGACAATGTGGACCTGGACAATGTGAAGCTGGACAATGTGATCGTGGAAACCGTCAGTGAATCGCCAGAATCAACCAGCGATTTCTACCCGATTGGTGTTGGAGATTTGGTGGAGATCGAGTCGATTTCCAATCAAGATTCAATGGCGAAATCGTTGGAACTGGCTCCAAGCAATTTCGAACAAATCAGCATTCAAACATCTGACGTTGCCAGCGCCGCCCCACCAGCGCAGTCGGCATCTGCTGTGACTTCAGACAGCGACCCGGAACTTGAACTTGACCAATCCAGCATCCTGTTCGCGAAAGCTCAAGCGACAGAAGTGGCCCCGATGATTTCTGAACCGTACGACGAATTTTCGAACTCCGCGTCGAAGACGATTTCAAATGAAGAAGATGTCCAGCAAACGACATCAACCTTCAAGCAGCAGGCGACCGAGATCATGGATATCCTGCGCCGAAGACAAGACGAGTTGACAACTCACAAGCAACGATTGCAACAGCGAGAAGCAACGCTAGAGAAGCAAATTCGACAGCAACGCATGGAAATTGTCGAAAAGAAACGCGAACTGTTAGAAGAGACTGCGAAACTTAAGCGGCGTCAATCGACAAATCTCACTGCATCACAAACTACTGCACCACAATTAATTGCGTCACAAGGCAACGCCCCGGTCGTGGTTTCACAACAAAGCACTGAAACTTCCTTGGAAACGGTAGAAACCAAAATCGCCGCAAGCACCAGTGTTCCTGTGGGCTCCCCAAAACAAATCCAATCGACTTCGATCACGAATAGAGCTTCAACAACGGCTTCGTTCGAAACAAGCCAGGTTTCCGCTTCGCCTGCCATACCCAAACCGACAACTCAGCCAGAATCCGGACGCAAAGTCACCCTAGAATCTATTGCCTCCAATGCCACGTATCATTTCGATGGAAACCAACCTGCCGCAACTCCTGCGATCACCCAACCCAACGTCCGACAAATACCGGCACGCACGCACGTTCCCAAATTGGATTCGGACTTTTTTGATTTAGACCTGAGCGTAGATTCATTCAAGGAATCTGAAAATCAAGTGGAATCACATGTGGTTGCCGACTCCAGTCCGGAACACCTTGACCAAGACTTCCTAGAAGCGATCCAAAATTACGTCGCCCAACAAATCGCGGAACAAACCACAACCAAGTTCGCCTCGACACCCCTTTCTCAGTTGCTACCTTTGGAAAACCAGGCCGTTTCGCACTCGCAAAAACTAAGAGCACGGGATGCGGGCACTCGTCTTGCCGCAGGCACTGCGGAGGGTAAAAACCGAACGCAAAGTCCAATTCAACAACAAGCGTCAATGCTGAAGCAACAGCATTCGGCCGCGGTTGATTCCATACGTCAAACTCGCCGACAGCTAGAAATGTTGCGGAGCGTCATCGTGGAACAGCAGTCGATTTGGGGCGAACGTTCGGATGACCTAACAGATCAACAGGCCGAATGGCTGACCGCCAAAGATGAACAGCAACAAGAGCTCTTGGTGGATCGGCATGAGCTAGATCGCCTAAGTCAAATCCAACAAAACGAGACAGCCAAACACGAAAATGCCTTGCTGCATCGCGAAAGTGCTGTCCGCTCGCTAGAAGAAAAATTGCAACAAACTCAAGTTGAAATTCTGCGAGATCGAATGGTGATCAAGCAATTCGAACGCACCGCGCGGCAGACCCTGTCGAATGCCCAGTGGAACGAACGCTTACAAGTAATCACCGAAGAAACCGACATTTATTTGGAACAAGCCAAGACCCGCGCTGCCGAAATTCAACAACAATCCAGTCAACAGATTAAACGCCTGGATTCTCGCCAGTCAGAATTGTTGTTGTACAGGGAATCGCTCAGGAATTGGGTGCAACGTCAAATGAAGCTAGTCAGCCGCCGATCGGCTCGACTGGACGAACGGGAAGATTCGATCAATCAACGGTGGGCAGACATCAACAACGGCCGACAAAACTTGGTTCAACAACAAGACGAGTTGAACAATCTGATTCGCCAAGGCTTGGAAGAAATCGACCTACGTTTGGACCGAATGCAATCCCCAAACGTATTCAAAGAAGCTGCGTAAAACCTGGGAACCATCAAGAATTCGGGTAGAAGACTAATCAATTAGCGACAAATTCGAATTCAAAAAGTGCGCACCAAGCAGGTGCGTGATGACCACTTACGTTGTGCACGTTAGATGTTGGTTGGAAAAAGGGACGAAGCGTCCCTGGGCAAGAGTTCTTGAACCACCTCCTACCGTCCTGGCTTCACAATTACCCTGGCTTCACAATTGCCCTGGCTTCACAATTACCCTGGCTTCACACATCACAGCATGTAGGGTCGCTAATTTCTTCACCTAGGTCGAGCTGGCCATCGTTCTTGATACTCAGCCGTTCATTGAATTGGGCAGCGTCTACATCGATCGGGAAGTATTTTTCGACCACATCGTAGAACTCTGCAGCCGTTGAAATCCTGGCCACATGGGTCCGAAACCAGCGTGCACCCGGTTTTCCTTGTGCATAACAACAAGAATATTTTCGCATCAAAACCGCAGCCTTCTTTTCGCCAAACCGCGGTAAGATCATCTTAAAGTGGCGCAGCATACAGTCACGTTGCTGGAGCATCGTTGGATCTGGTGGTACTGGCAAACCTTTCAACGCACACGCGGCCTGCTGAAACAGCCACGGTCGCCCAAGCGACGCTCGGGCAATCATCACTCCGTCGACGTCAAAAGTTCTGAAGGCATGGACCACTGCCTCTGCCGAATCCAAGTCACCATTGCCAATGAGCGGAATCCGTTTCAAATACGACTTAATTTCTGAAATTCGATCCCAATCCGCAATGCCTCGAAACATATCTGACGCGGTTCTACCGTGCACAGTCAACGCCGCTGCGCCGGCATTTTCAACAACCTGGGCAATCGAATTGGCGTTTATTTTATCGTGAGAACAACCCAGTCGGATCTTCGCCGTGACTGGGGTTGGATAACAAGCTTCTACAACCCGTTCAATAATCTGCCCCATTTGATCTGGAAACGACAGCAGGTACGAACCACTTTTCGCTCGGCTGGTCACTCGCTTCACTGGGCAGCCGAAATTGATATCAACCACGCTGACTCCAAATTCACTGACTAACCGCGAACCCACTCGCGCCATCAAGTCGGGCTGGTTGTCCCAAATTTGCACAGCCAGCGGTCTGGCTTCTTCGGCCACGCCCCACAAGCGATCCGGATGCTCGGCTTCCTTTTCCTCCAACCACACGAAACCGCTAGCGTTGATCATTTCAGTCGCTTGAAGGCCCACACCGCCATACTCGCGAACAATGTGTCGGAACGCGTAGTTGGTAAACCCGGCCATCGGCGCCTGAAGAATAGGAGGGTCAACCAAGACATTTCCAATCGAAAATGGCGGGGCCAAATTTTCTGACTCAAGGACCACAGCGGCAGGTTTCAGTTCCGGTTCGTGCACGGGCTTCTTCAAAATTCAAAGGCAAAACAAACTAGTCAGCCAGCAATAGACTGGGCGATGACATCTAATAATCTACTGGGAAGACTTGAATTGACCAACAATGCTAGAGCCGGATTCAATTCATATTTGACAGGATTTCCAAAATTTCTACTACCAAATCGACTCAAGACGGTGGCCAACCCGCCCTTGCCAGATCCGTGTTGGTTCCTGGGAAGCTGATTGCTAAGATTTGAAGCAACCCAAGCCACTGTCAGTGCGACCCAACCACCGACAGTCGCGTCTGCGAAGTCACCTTGCCCGGAGGTCAATCGCATCCCACTGCCACTGCGACACTGCCACTGCGACACTGCCACTGCGACACCACCCATCGGAGTCCATTTTGAATTCATCGCCTCGATTCCTGATCACTCGCCTTAGCCATATTGGTGATTGCATCTTAACGTTGCCTTTGGCATACGAATTGAAATCCTATTGGCCCAACTGCCACATCACTTGGGCCATGGAATCACCCACCCACAAGTTGCTAGGGCACCATCCCCATATCGACAACATCTTACAAGTTCCGCACGGCTACTTAAAAAGTCCTGCCAAGATCTGGGCTCTGCGTTCTCAACTTCGCTCCCTAAAAATCGACGTTTCGATCGACCCTCAATCGCTGACTAAGAGTTCCGCGTTGGGCTGGCTCTCAGGTGCGCCCACTCGCATTGGCTTGGCAGGCACCTATGGAAAAGAATTGTCTCGGATCTTCAACAACACGTTTCTCCAGCCTGGCAATGGCGTCACGCACTTAGTTGATAGAACCTTGTCGCTGCTTCCAGCAATTGTTAGGCACAGCAAGCAGGCAGCCAGCAGCATCGTTGACCCAGACCAATCTTTTCAGCATCCTTTCCATTCCACAGCAATCACCGCCGAAACTTCGGACCATCAGGAATCGACAAATCCCGCCCAAACCGGTGTCGCTCCGGATACACGTCGGTTCGCAAAATTTCAACTGCCAGTCCCTAAGGCGGACCAAATTTGGCTCGCACAAACGCTTTCAGATCTTCAGATCGGACAACGCTATGTGGTGTTAAATCCTGGCGCAAGTTGGCCCAGCAAACGCTGGGAACATGAACGTTTCGCAGAGGTTGCCCGAACACTCTTCCAAAACACAAGCACCCCAACGATTGTCACTTGGGCCGGCGGCGAGGAAAAAGGTTGGGCCGAACAGATCGTCCAGCAAGCAGGGCAGGGTGTCTTGCTTGCGCCTGCCACTTCGTTAACTCAGTTCTGCGCTTTGGCAAGTCAAGCCAAATTATTCCTTGGTTGTGACACAGGGCCAATGCACATGGCGGCGGCTTTGGGAACCCCGTGCGTGGTACTATTTGGCCCCACACTTTCACAGGACTCGGGACCCTACGGTCTGCAACATATTGCGATCCAAGCTTGGCACCAGAGCGGCACTGCCAGATATCGTCGTTCGGCTGAAAATCTAGCCATGCAAGACATCCAAACCCAAACCGTGGTCAAGGCCTGCTTAACCGCACTGGATTCTCAGGACGGTGATTCGCCAAAGTCTTCAACGAATGCATTCACTTTGGTGCCGCCGGCGTCTGTCAGAAATGCCGATCGGACCGGAACTCCGGTTTTATAGGCCAATTCACGACGACTGGTGACCAAAGTCAACGACGATCCTGCCACCGATCGACGTCGCAAATCACCGATCGAACGATACAGTGGATCCAGATGGTGCTCGGCAGATACTCGGCCTCCCCAAGGCGGATTGGTCACAATCGAAACCGCCTGCGATGGCAGGTCGACCGAACTAAGAGAACACACATCCAACTGAATCGGAAAATCCAATCCTGAAAGATTCTCTTTCGCCGCTGTAATCGCTCGAGGGTCGCGATCACTCCCCATGATCACTGACGCCATCGGTTGTACCAACGTCAGCCGGTCTTTCTTCACCTGAGCAATGGAAACTTTATCCCCTAACACCGTTGATTCGATTCCAAATCGCCGCCCATAGCCAGGCGGCCAATTTACCGCCAACATCGCAGCCTCGATCAACAATGTTCCCGAACCGCACATCGGATCAACCAGTGGCCGCGTCCGATCCCAATTTGACGCCAGAACCACCGCTCTTGCTAAGTCTTCACGCAAGGGAGCATGTGATGGATTCAACCGATAGCCGCGTCGGTGCAGTGGTTCGCCGCTGGCGTCCAACGAAATTGTACAACGATCATGTTCCATACGCACGACTAAAGAGGCGACATTCTCGGTCGCTGCTGCGTCGCCTGATTCAACATCCGCCGCAGCCAGATTCACTGGAGCGGGCCGATCTTTCATGCGTCTAGAAATCCCCTGCAGCACTCGCTGCTGGATCGCGCCGGTATGATACAAACGAGACTTTCTGGCGGTTGCTCGAATCACTCGCGGTACATCGCGTTTCAACCAACCCGTCCAAGACAATCGACCAACATGCGAATCCAAATTCGAAAGTTCAGTCACTGGGAAAGTCGCAATACGAACCAAAATCCGCGCCGCCAAACCCAAGCCGACCAAAGCGTGCGCTAATGTCAATTGATCGCCTTCAAATCGAACACCACCAACGTCTTGCGCAATATTCTGCGGTGCCGATTCGTCGCCGGTCGCGCACATATTCAACTGGCGAATTTCGCGTTCCAACCAAGGTTCCAATCCAGGTGCACATGAAGCAAACAGCGATAATTTCATCAAGCCGCACATGCTTCCAGCAGCGAGTCCTGGCCAACCCGGTCACAAAAGTCGCCAAACGCTTCGCCAGGAATACGATTGGACTTAAACTGCTCTAGCACGCTGACGATTTCAGCGACCAACGTATCCGCGGGCACTAAATCTTTGTAGACATACGCCAACCGAGTCCCCAAATGCGAACCGCCAAGGTACAAAGTGTATTTCTCCTTCGCCTTTCCGACCAAGCCGATTTCAGCGTTATACGGTCGCGCACAACCATTGGGGCAACCGGTCATCCGAATATTGATCGCTTCCTCGGACAATCCTAGACGGTCCAGATGCACTTCCAATTCATCCAAGATTCCGGGAAGCGCTCGTTCGCTTTCAGTGATCGCCAAACTACAGGTAGGCCATGCAACGCACGCCAGCGACCAACGCCGGACCGTCGAATAATCTTCACTTCGTTTAATTTTGTGTTGGGCCAAAATAGCTTCTAGCTGCGGCTTTTGGTCCGGTGTCAAATCGCAAATCAACAAACTCTGCTGAGCAGTAATGCGAAGCGATGGATTCAACTGCTGGCAGACCGCTCGCAAGGCAGACTTCAAACGAAACTTTTCGTTATCGACGACTCGGCCATTCTCAATGTTCAGACCGTAACACCAACGGCCATCTTCCTGATCGGTCCAGCCTAAGGGATCGATACACGCCTGGATGGGAACATCACGAAAGGTTTCCAACGGCTTACCGTAATACTCTTGAACATGTTCGCGGAATTTTTCGATGCCCCAGTCTCGAATCAGATACTTCAAACGAGCATGCTTGCGATCGTCACGATTCCCAAAGTCACGCTGCACTTCGACCACCGCTCGCGACACCGCAATCACTTGATCTGGTGTCGCAAAACAAAGGGGTTTAGCCAACGCAGCGAATGTCGTCTTCTTGGCAGGCGTCATCCCCATACCACCGCCGACCATGACGTTGTAACCGATTACATTTTCACCTTCCACAATCGCAACCAAAGCCAAGTCATTGGTTTGCACGTCAACACTATTGTCAAACGCAAACGCAATCGCCGTTTTAAATTTCCGAGGAAGGTACGTCACTCCGTAAATGGGCTCATGTTCGGGGCCATCAATCTTAGCGACACACTCTTTGTCGCCGGTCTGCATATCTTTCAACCAGACTTCGAAATAGGCCGAAGACTGAGGCAGAAAGTAAGTCGAAATTTCATCGGCCAATGCTTGCACCTGATGATAGTACGGACGATTAACTGGCACCGGACTGCACATGACATTTCGATTAACATCACCACAGGCGCCCAAAGTACTCAGCCGCACTTCACTAATGCGCTGAATCGCAGTCTTCAAATCTGACTTCAGAATGCCGTGGTGCTGGACCGCCTGCCGACTTGTCAAACGCATGGTGCCATCACCCAAAGCGTCGCACAAATCTAATTCGGCAAGAAATTGCTGGGCCGTCATTTTGCCACCAGGCACACGAGTCCGCAGCATCATCATAAAGGCTTTGCCTTTGATGCCCGCCTGACGCATCTCGGCACGTCGATCACGATCGTCTTGCTGATACATGCCGTGATGCTTCAGCAACTGGACCGATTCTTCGGTAAAATGATCCGTGTCGGTGGACAGTTCCGCAGGAATTTCGCCTCGAAGGAACCGACTGTCCAGTTTGATAAACTCAACTTTGCTATGGCTTTCAACGGTTTGCGGACCTTGATGCTTCGGGTTAAGGTCATCGCTAGAGGCTGCTATATCTTGTGTGGGGTTCGACATACCTGTCTTTGTCCGACTAATTAATTCCAAGGATAAAAAGATAGTTCACGCACTTTTTAGCACTTTATCTTCGCCGATTACGCCCCCGTCAACCAAGAGCAATATTTATCGACAAAATGGCCGTTTACGCCCCAGTCAACGACCCTTACTAAGTTAACAAAAAAGGTCATCTTTCATCCAGGGGACGCATATTAGCCAGATATAGCCAGAAAAATAGTTCACCTAAAAGGTGACCTTAATGTCGGTGGCCGATCGCTTTGCCCCCAATGACTTTTTCAGCCGCTAACATTAATCTCTTGCTTGCTTATGGAATCCCTTCGACATTTCGGGCAACCCATCAACAATGACAGCTGACCTTTTAACATTATCGACGACGGCATTTTGCATCGGCGCTCTCCATACGATCTTGGGGCCTGATCACTACGTGCCTTTTGCGGCCATGGCCCAATCCAGTCGCTGGTCGATCACCAAGACCGCCCTGATGACCGCGGGCTGTGGGCTGATTCACGTGGCCGGTTCGGTGGTGATTGGTTTAATCGGCCTGGTGTTTGGCACATCGGTTTTGGGAATCAAGGCTCTAGAAGCTTACCGAGGCGAAGTGGCCGCTTGGATGCTAATTGGCTTCGGCGTTACTTACTTAGCTTGGGGGATTGCTCAAGGCCTGCGACAGGTTGCCCACAGTCACCACCTTCTAGACCTAGACCAGGACTTTGGGGCAGAAGCGCGAATTCCGTCAGAATCGATTGACGCTTCGAATTCAACTTTATTAACGGCGGTAAGACCGTGGTTGATGTTTTTGATTTTCGCTTTCGGTCCGTGCGAGGCCTTGATCCCATTGTTCATGTACCCGGCCGCGAAACTGTCCAGCGCCGGCGTCCCGATCGCGATTGGACTGGTGGTTTTCGCGTTTACGATCGCGACCATTGGCACAATGTTGGCCAGCGTCTTTGCGATTTACTTTGGTCTACAGCATCTGAAGTTTAGAAAACTCAACTTAAAATCTCTTCACCATTACAGTCACGCCTTTGCCGGCGCCGCAATCCTGGTTTGTGGCATCGTGGTCAAGTTGGGTGGTTGACAGAACTGGGCACCGAACCGATCGGCACCCGCGGAACCCATTGAGCACGCATGCAGCGGAGGCTCAAAGCATGCACCCGACGTTGCCATCAGCCAGTTCATCGTTACAGGGCGTCGCAAAGAACGGTTAGACGCCCGTCTTCCAACCTTGCCTTTGCAGGCCGCTTCTTCGCACCGCTTCTACTCGCGTGGGACAGAGTAGCCAATTGCCAAAGCCCACGAAATCCACCGCCCCCAAGATGAACCGAGCGTTCGATGTCGATCCAATTGGTTTGGTTCAAACGCGACTTGCGAATCCACGATCATGCTCCCCTAGCCGATGCGGCAAAGGCTGGCAAGTGCATCTGCCTGTTCGTCTATGAACCCGAACTACTGGAGGCGGATGATTGCGCCACAATTCACTTGGAATTTATTAATCAATCGTTGACCGAACTAAGAAAAAGCCTTAGAGCCATCGGTGGTGAACTTGTCCTTCGTACTGGAAAAGTGATTACGCTTCTGGAACAAATTCATCACCAGTACGGCATCCAAAAAATTTGGGCACACCAGGAAACCTTCAACCACTTAAGCTACCAACGGGATCGGCAAGTTCGCTTCTGGGCCAAAGCCGCCAATATTCCGATTAGCGAAATTCCACAATTTGGCGTGGTGCGACGGTTGTCCAATCGCGACCTCTGGGCCAATCATTGGCAACGCTTGATGAACCAGCCCGTTACCTACGCGCCAACGAAAATAGATTGCGTCAAAGAGATAAGTCCGGGATCGATCCAAGACCCCGCGAACTTCAAAATGAATTCCGTAGGCCGCACCGAAATTCAAATGGGCGGTGAACCCATTGCTGACGACACCTTAAAATCATTCCTGGCCCACCGAGGTGAAAACTATCGCACTCAAATGTCCAGCCCACTGGCGGCTGGCTTGGCCTGCAGTCGACTTAGTCCCTATATCGCATTTGGGAACATTTCATTGCGCACCATCTATCAGGCAGCAGGCAATCGATTAAAGGAAATACCGGCCCATTCAAATCTAGAAAAACACTGGCGGCAATCTCTTTCGTCGTTCAACAGTCGCCTACATTGGCACTGTCACTTCATGCAGAAACTGGAGGATCAACCCGAGATCGAATTTCAAAACATGAACCCTGCCTTTGATGGCTTGCGCGAAGATCAATTTAACGAAGACTATTTCCAGGCTTGGTGCCAAGGCAAAACTGGGTACCCTTTGATCGACGCCTGCATGCGTTGCCTGCGTCAAACAGGCTGGTTGAATTTTCGCATGCGAGCGATGGTCGTATCATTTGCGGCGTATCACTTGTGGCTGCATTGGCGGCGCCCTGCGATCTACCTGGCCCAACTTTTTCTCGACTACGAGCCGGGGATTCACTACAGTCAATTTCAAATGCAGTCAGGGGTGACAGGGATCAACACAATTCGCATCTATTCGCCCATCAAACAAGCACAAGAACAGGACCCCGAAGGCCGCTTTATTCGAAAATTTGTCCCCGAACTGGCGGACGTCCCCGACAAACACATCGCCCAACCCCACCAAATGAACTTGATGGAACAGAGCTTGTTTGGTTGCCAAATTGGCAAAGACTACCCCCGACCGATCGTCGACCACGCCACGGAGTATGCGGCTGCACGCGATCGAATTCACGCTAGAAAAAACGCTCGACAAACCAAGCAACACTCTGCCCAAGTCTACGAAAAACACGGCAGTCGAAAACAGAAAAGCAAGTAAACCAACGACCTAGCTATTGCAAAACCAAGTCCAACAATAAGCTCGGCGACTTCTCAACGACTGCCGCAGCCTGGGCATCTGCTGAAACGCTGCAACCTCCGGGTATCACACAAGACTGGATAAGGATGTGACGCCACAATCTTCACTAGCGCAACGCAAGTACCCACTCCACTGCAATTACAATCACATCACCTGCCACAAAATTCGAAAGAGAAATCACTCTCAGAAGTGCACACATTGGCTGAGAAAAATTCACCTAATGCCCTGCAAATGTCACTCTTCGTAATCGATCGACCCGTGAAGCAATCGCATCGATCACTTTGCATTATGGGGATAGCGGGAATATTTCCCTACCCCCAGACCGTATCACAATGGCAGTCAGTGAAGCACGTCAATTTTCAACCGCACAAATTCCAGTCACACTCACTAGCCCTGTGACGTTCGATGACCTTGAGGTCACAGTGTCACCCTCACTTCGCGACGTGCCAATTAGCCTTGTCCAAGAAAATAGCAAGGTATTTCTTGTCGTCCCAGCGACTTACGAAAACATTTCCAAAGGCGACATCGGTGGTGAAGTTGGCATAAGGTCTGCAAAATACCAAAGCGGCGCGTCGTTGCCACTCACGATCAAAAAGAGCTCTGCCATCAACTTAAGCCCTACAAGTTTACAATTTCGCTGTGCCCACAAGGAAACAGATACCCAGACAGCGACAGCGATATTGCGAGTAAGGCAAGAGACCCATTCGCCCGACACCGACACCGATATGCCGAAGCCCTGGAAAGAACCCAAACTTGAAGAAGTGAATGTCGATGGAGCTAAAGTTGACAAAGCGCTCAGCAAACCAACAGTGCGATTAATGCTTGGAAGTCCAGACTAAGCTGTGGAACTCCAGCCACTGGGAAAATCCGGCGTCTACAAAATTCTTGTTTCCGGAAAGATGGATAGCGATTCCCTGAAACAGGACGATCAGTTGACCTGGTTGATCGAATGGGAAAAGCAGGAAATCAAGTTCACGGGACAAGCATCGTTTGGTGAAAAATAACTTGTGCCAATTTAACGCGTGAAACTTATCATTTCACCCTTTACCTTTATCTTCTTATTTCGGGAGCGGGTTGATGAATCGTAGAATATTCGCGATATGCTTCGGACTGTTGTTTGCAACTTCGAATTAATGCTTCGGACAGACGGGTCCGAGTGGCGGCACAGGACCTTGCCTTGTAATAACAGAACAAGACTGTGGCGATGATCCGGATTTCCCATCCGGCAACCGTGGCCAACGACAGCCCTGCACCCATGATCCTATCGAGGGTTCTAGTTGCGTGTACGCGACGGGTCGGTACACTTTTCCCCCGGAATACTAGGGCATTCTTGAACCTGCACCGGGTGCGATCTGGTTCATGCGCAGTTTGAGGCTTGGAAATTCGGGGTTTGATTTCGAATAACATCGCTGACGGGTGGAATGGCGGCTAACATTTTACCAAACACTTGGTTCCAAATGTTGCTCAGCTTGATACAGCGAA
>JBDNHU010000651.1:0-12727 GCA_041688615.1 Mariniblastus sp.
CTACAGTCACAATTCAGCGTCCACCCTGGCAAGTACTTCGCAGTCGTTGGAGCGTCCAGAGGCCAAGACCGAGGCCCCCGATCACACCGCACCACCCACCACCAATCCACCCACAACCAATCCACCCACAACCAATCCACCCACAACCAATCCACCCACAACCAATCCAGCTACAACCAATCCAGCTACGACCGATCCAGCCACGCCAACCCTGCGAACGCCTGCTCCAGCCCAGTCGATGGCAGATTTACTTGCCGCCAAAGCGATGGCCCCGGGCAGTGCTAGCATCGGATCGATTCCACGCCCGGCCGCCCACGGGTCAGCTGCGAATCTTTCGCCTGCAGGTCTTACCCACTCCGATGCCGTCGCATCCCATAACGACAACCTGCAAAGACAGCACGCGGGCGGACTGCATTCGCCACCCAGCACAATGTCGACATTGGATTCGGCCACTCGTTTCACAGGCGTAACGAACTCCATAGTCGCAATCGATCGCACCAAATCCGTGTCAAAGCCTGTGACCGGTGATAAAGTCTTGCAGGTGGATGACTCAGGTATTCCCTTGGATGAAGAGGGCGAAGGCATCAGTGACATCCAACGGTTGGATGTTTTTGACATCGAAGACAATCCGTTCCAGCCGCGTCGAGTCTTCAGCGAATCGGAAATTGCATCGCTTTCCGAAAGCTTGAAAGAACACGATATGCTGCAACCGGTTTTAGTTCGCCGAGTCGGGCAACGATTCCAGTTGATCAGCGGCGAAAGACGACTGCGGGCAGCGATTCAGGCGGGCTGGAAAACGATCCCAGCCAGAGTCCGAATTGCCGACGACCGCTTGGTTGCTGAACTGGCAATCGTTGAAAACTTGCAGCGGAAAGATTTAAACGCTTTGGAGAAAGCGCTTTCGTTTCGTCGTTATTTGAATGAACATCATTCGACTCAAGAGGTGCTTGCCGCTCGATTGAAGATCGATCGTTCCACCATCGCCAATTTGATGCGTCTGTTGGAACTGCCGCAATTGATCCAAGACAACGTCAGTAGCGGTTCGGTTACAGCAGGACACGCACGCGCTCTTTTGCCTTTGGGCGAAGCTCGGGAACAGATTCTATTTTGCAATCGGATCATCAAAGAAGGCTGGAACGTTCGTGAAACCGAAAGTCGTGTATCGCAGTTTATCGCCGAACAAGACGGTGTGGCGGTGAAACCCAAACGCAAGTCAACGAACCCTCAAATTGAGTCGCTAGAAAATCGAGCCCGCATGTCGCTAGGCACGAAAGTGGAAATTAAGCTTGCGTCCAAAGGCGCGGGCAAGATGATCGTCCACTTCAAGAATGAAAAAGAATTCCAGCGTATCTTCGAACAGATGTGCCAGGAACAAGGTCTGTTGTCAAAAGTCGCGTAACGTTCAACTGGACTTCAGCAACCCAGTCCACTGGCGAGGAATGCGGCACGCTTAGATAGAGATACGGTGGCAGCAAACTTGGGCGACACCAAGACTTCGTCTTGCTGACGGGAAACATGGGTTTGGGGATTGACGCTCGGTCCCCAAGTGCAGTCCGCGAATCCATGTCAAAGCCGTCGCGTCAGAACCGTTGGGCGTCAGTTCCAAGCCGATACAAGAAGGGTCTGTCGCCAAGCTTTTGTTCGTCACGCTTGGCAGTGTTTCACACGTGCAACCCCCGCGAATTACAGTTAGCTCCTCGCGGCTTAACTCGCCACGCTTTGCCGACAGCACGATCGTTCGCTTTAAAATCAGCCATTGCTAGGCATAAACCGTGCCGATCAGCCCTCTCAACCGGGCGACAACGCTTCCAGTACCGGACAAGGTTGCCGTCTCTCGTTCATTGCATCATTCGACTATAATGCCGCACTGGCTTGGGACGTTAGGTCGCAGACCGTTCGAAGTATCGATGAAGCAGTTCAGTAAGGTTGCCGGGGCACCTGTCATTGGTTGCGTATCGATAGCCGCATATCGACTCTGCCTGCTTAGGTTTAACCATCATATAATAAGGTCAATTTCCGCAATGAAACATTCACCCGTCACTCATGTTCATGTCAACCGAAAAGGAGGCGTGAACGTCGGTTCGCTCGTTGCTTTATTATCAGTACTTGCTGTTGGGTTGATTGCGGCGGCTGTCGTTTTGCTCATGCAACCGCGGACAGCGACCAATCCTTATGTTGCGATGATTCCCAACGGTCAGCCGATCGAAGCGAACATACCCGAGTTAAAAGGTTGTAATGTAATTTCGGTTGATTTGGGAATAGACGTGCAAGGCAATGGGCCCGCCGAACGAACCAAGTTACGCATTTATATTCCCACTGGAAATCATGCCGACGGTTCGCTGCCTTGCGTGGTCCTGCCGCCAATGACAGTTGAATACTGGCATGGATCTGAATTTTTGGACTACGATCATGGCGAAGCCAGTCCTTATGTTCAAGCAGGGATGATCGTCATCATGTATTCGCAGGACGGACCGCTGGTCGACCCCATCGGACAGGAGCGTGAAAATGATTCCAAGGTGATGATTGCAGGCGTCGCTGCCTACAATGCGTTTCGCGATTCAAAAGCATCGTTAGCCAATGCGACCAAGGCTGTAGACTTTGCGTCATCCAATTTGACGATCGTAGACAAGAGTAAGATTTACGCCGTAGGAAATGGAACCTCGGGTAGTCGAGCGTTGGTGCTTGCGGCAAATGACCAACGAATCAAAGGCTGTGTCGCCTTGGCACCGGTGATCGATGTGACCAAGCATTTCTCGAAAGTCCTGAAGAACAGCAAAATAACCGACAAGTTGGAAGGGTTTGCCGACTTCGCTAAAACCTCATCGCCCAGTGAATACTTGGATATGATCAATTGCCCGGTCTACTTTTTCCATGCCGAGGATGACATTCAGGCGGCGATCGAAGATAGTCGTTCCGCCGCGAAAACGCTAGAAGATCGTGGCGTTGACGTAACGACTAACTTTATTCCATTGGGAGATCACTTCCAATCGGTCCATGCTGAAGGAATCCCCGGATCCATCCAATGGCTGCAGACCATGGGAACCAAGTAGTTCAAGCAACGTGATGCAGGCGATGAAATCAAGCCGCTCGATCACTCGTGCCGCTCGGTCAATGGCTTGCTTGTTATGCTGCAAGGCCAGAAACGTAAATCGCCTTGACTGGGAGATTGCTTCGCTTTGGGAACAAAAAAAGCCCGTGCAATCTTGCACGGGCTTTTTCATTTAAGCTTGCACGGACTTTTTCATTTAGGACTGTGTTCTTGGTCGCAATTACTTGACCACCAATTCCTCATGATCGACCCAGAATCCACCGGTGGTTGCATTGTAAAGCCAACCGCCTTTACTATTTGCTGTGACATCTGCTTTGCCGGCAGGATCGTTTGTGGTGGTCTTGATTGCAGCCTGTTCTGTCAACGCATTGGCCGGGATGCTTCTTAGGTAAGGACCGTAGGGGAACTGAGCGCCAGATCCTTTTCCACCCAATGCGTCGGTGGTGGTCGATAGTTCGCTAAGATTAGCCGCAGGCAAGCGTCCACCGTGTTGGTTACGATAAAGTTCTATCTGACTTCGAATTATCTGCAAGTTGAATTCGGTTGTCGAAGTCTGAGCCTGCTTTGTGGAATTGGAGAATTGCGGAATAACCACAGATGCCAAAACCGCCATGATAACAACAACGATCAAAATCTCAATTAATGTAAAACCGCTCTTCTTGTTAACATTCATTTTTTCATTTACCCATTTATCTACGTATCACTCGGTTGATGCTCACGGGATATCAAACCAGTCCATGACTGATGCTAAACGTAAGTACAGATAGCTTTGCCTTAGTTGCACGTCAAAAGTAAAACCGAAAACTTCATTCACTTTTCCAATCGTTAGGGTCACTGTAGTTGTTCCAGTGGACTGGATTCGAATCTGTTTGCTTATCAACAAAGTCTTCTCACATAACCTAAGTTACCGTTTATATTTAATGAGACCCTAACTTTCTTTTTCACAAACTACCCACACAGCCCAGGCAGTGCAGTCGTTACACACGTTCCATTACGACTTGACTACTCAAGCTTTGTTAACTTCCTTGACTTCTCATTTAAATCTACCAACCCAAACTGCCGAATGGTACTTTTGAGGACATGACATTGAGACTTACAAAGTCAGGATAGTTTTGGCAAGTCTTTACGCTGTTGGAAAGGTATCCCAATAAGAAAACCTTGACGGCGGGTGTTGTGAAACAAGTAATCGGTAGGACGAACGGTTCGTCGTGCCAGATTGCCGCATCCACGGTATTAGTTTGTCAGTAGGAGAAACGAAAATGAAGATGGTACGTTGTTTACTGGCTGTCGTAGCTGTTGCAGCTACATTGTCAGTTAACTCGGCATGGGCCGACTGCTGCGGTGCTGTTAACTACAACAGTTGCGGAGCTATGGCTTCAGACGCAGGTAGCGATTGCGGTTGCGGTAGCTACACAGTCATGCGAACTCGACGCAAAGTTGTTTGGGAAACCGAACAAGTCGAATGCATGCGAAATGTTATGCGAACGGTTTACGATAAGAAGATGGTAAACGTTAATCGCACTGTTCGTGAAGTTAGCTACACGACGCAAGAGTACACCGTTCGTCGTCCAGTACGCGAAACTAGCTGCAAGACAGTTAACTACACAGTTCGCAAACCAGTTTGCGAAACCGAAATGGTTAACTACACGGTACGTCGCCCTGTATGGGAAACGCACCAAAAGGAAGTAACCACGAACGTTCGTCGTAAGGTTACAGAAAATCACACCAAGACAATCATGGTAACGGTTCGTAAACCAGTTACCGAAACGGTCATGAAGAACGTTTCGAAGGTTGTTACCGAACGAGTTCCTTTCACTAAGGAAGTTACTGTTCGTGGTGGTCACTGGGAAACCCGTCAGGAAATTATCCCAGGTCGATCGTACAGCAAACGAGTTCGTGGCGAGCGTTCATACGAATTTGATCCTTGCACAGGATGTTGCAAGTCGGTTCGCGGTTGCCCAACAACTGTATGCTGTTCAACTCCAGATCGCACTGTATGCAAGAAGGTTTGGGTTCCAACATGCGAAACCAGAACTGTAAGCGGATTCAACTGCGTCAAGAAGACTGTTTGCGAACAAGTTCCGACCACCGTTACCAAGATGGTTTGCGAACAACAGCCTAAGACTGTTAATTACTGCACTTCCAGCTGGGTATGCGAACCTCAGACCAAGATGGTTTGCTACAGAACTTGCAAGTTTGTTTGCGAAACTCGTCAACGAGAAGTTAAGAGAGTACGGATCGTTTGCGAACAAATGACCAAGCAAGTTCCAGTTTGCAAAATCAACTGGGTTTGCGAAACTCGCACTCGTCAAGTTCCACATGTAAGCTGCCGTCAAGTGTGCGAGCAAAAAGAAGTATGTGTTGCTCGTCGCGTATGTGAACAAGTTCCTTACACTCGTACCGTTCGAAAACCACGAGTTGTATGCGAGCAAGTTCCTGTCACCGTTAGCTGCCGCCCTGCAATGGGTCGATGCTTCGGAGCAGGTCTAGGTTCTAAACTTCGCGGCTTGTTCAGTGGATGCGGAAACGGTTGCGGAGCCGGTGCTGGCAATGGTTGTGACAGCGGATGTGACAGTGGCTGCAGTGCAGCTGTTGCCGCTCCTAGCTGTGGCTGCAACTAAGTCGGTCTTGGCCCAGAACTGAATCTGGTCTCGAACTGAGAATATATTGAAAAGCCGCCCCAATCTGTGACTGGGGTGGCTTTTTCCTTTTCTTGCACTGCCCTTTGAACCACCAAGCGGACCAAGCGAACGTCGCTAACCTTGGCCATCCCACGCGAATGCTCGCACCAAACCGTTGATTTGCTCCCGCCAATAGCTCAAAGGCCAAATAGTACTCTTACCCGATGACCCGTTGGCTAACCCTGACGGAATAATTTGCTCACGCCGCTGCCCTGCATGGGCATTTGTGCTAGGCTGTATGGGTTAAGGTTTGTTTGATACACCACAATTTCGCTCGGAAGCCACTGGTAATCTCGCTACTTTTTCCAGCCATAGCTTTAGGTGTTCAAGCCATCGTTGCTTGACGAATTCGCTATTGCGTTGCGCTTCCCAGTTCGATGGTCGTTCCAATGACCGACCACCGCAGTACGCTGCAGGTTTTTCCGCCGCCTGAACTATCGGCTGTTCCTCGGACGATTTAATGTTTGAGTCAGGAGTCAGATATGTTTTCAGGATTCGCAGTGTTCTTTGATAATAACCTGTTGGATGGATTGGCCATCGGCGGCATCGTCTTGGGTGGCCTAATCGCCCTCATTTTCTTCTTCGCTTTCTTTAGCTTTGGATCTTTGTGGCTAGCCGCAAAGATGTCCAGCGCCGACGTTAGCCTGGCAAGTATGATCGGGATGAGTTTTCGGCAAGTCAGCCCAAGCCTGATTGTGAACGCTAAAATCATGGCGACTCAAGCGGGAATTAACGTAAAACGCCTAGGCGGAATCAACACCAATCACCTGGAAGCCCACTTTTTGGCGGGCGGCGATGTGATGAATGTGGTCCGAGCGATTATTGCGGCCAACCGAGCCGGTATTGATCTGGATTTTGATCGGGCCGCCGCGATTGACCTTGCCGGTCGCGACGTCTTAGATGCCGTGCGAACCAGTGTATCACCCAAAGTGATCGATTGCCCCGATTCCCGCGCCGCCGGAAAGCGAACCTCACTTAGCGCGGTGGCCCGCAACGGTGTCGAACTGTTGATCAACGTCCGAGTGACAGTTCGGACCAATCTGGACCAACTGATTGGCGGTGCAACCGAAGACACCATCATCGCTCGCGTTGGCCAAGGCATTATCACTGCGATTGGGTCTGCGGATTCCCATATGGATGTGTTGGAATTGCCCGACCGAATTTCCAAGGGCGTACTGGCACGAGGCCTGGACACAAACACCGCTTTTGCCATCGTGTCGATCGACATCGCAAACATTACCGTTGGCAAAAATATTGGGGCTCGATTGCAAACCGATCAAGCCGAGGCAGATACTCGCACCGCACGAGCCCACGCAGAAATTCGTCGCGCCGAAGCGTTGGCCTTCCAACAAGAGATGACGGCTGAATTGTTCAAGAATCGATCCTTGGTGCTGGATGCCGAAGCCAAGATTCCCGGCGGTATGATTAAGGCCTTGTCCGAAGGACGAGTCAAATCGAAATACAAATGGGGATCTCAAGATTCAACCAATAACGTTACCAATAACGCTGGTAAACCTTAGCCCCAACGTTGACATTAGCCACGGCGTTGACATTAGCCACGGCGTTGACATTAGCCACGGCGTTGACATTAGCCACAGCGGCGCTGGTCGATTGACGTCCGGCGATTTGGGAATTAGTCTCCTACTGATGGACTTCTTCCTAGCACTCGACCTTTTGCCTACCGGTTGAACTTAATGCCTGGACATCAATTGCGGTGCGTGTTTTACGCAACAATGGCGGTGCATGTTTTACGCAACGTAAACCCATAGGTTACCAAGAATGGGGGTCGCTTTGGATGTTCCAGGAAGCTCAATGACCGCCATTGCCTCCACAATTCCAACTCCGTTTTTCGTCCTGCTCAACGCTGGACAGCGGATTTGTCCGATTGCCTTGCCGGTGGATACCGAAACCGACTGCAACGTGGTTTACGGTTTTGCTGACAAAACACCGTGCGCTCTTCTTCAGAGAAGCAGCGATCAGCCATTGACTCCTTACCCGCTAGTCCAGGGATTTTTGAAAAGAAAAATCGGCCAGGTTCCTGCTCCAGGGTAAGGAATCGGTTTGAACTTGATCACGATCGACGCCACCTGCTTCGAGCAAGAGATGGTAATGGGCGCGGCCTTGGATGTGGTTCCGGCATCGCATGAGGAAGGCACTTTGCCAGGCCAAACCGCCTACCTGAATCCCACTGACCAACTTATTTTTGACGCCGACCCATCAGCTGACCGTGTCGAAGTCTTGTAATCGGTTGACCAGCGGGTGCCATCGTTACTGAAAATGTATTTCATTTCACGCGATGTTTGCTCTGCTTCCCCATCGTGCAAGTTTTAATCTCGGCCAACTGCTTCAGCAACAAGCATAACTTGCGTGCACAGCCAAACGCTTGCACACACCCTTAACCTTATAACTACCTTTTCCGTGCAACTAACTCTTACTCGCTAACTGGCTCACTCTCTCGACCATTCGCACGTCCATCTGCCAGCCGTTATTCGGGCACTTGTCTTTGCCAATTGGCTGCATCATCGTTTTAATTGCGGGCGACGCCGGCCGCGTCGCAACCAGAAACTAGCCATAGAAAACCGTGCAGCAGAAAACCCTGCAGCTACGGGAACTGGTCCTGGTGGCTATTTTCTTCTGCGAAAAATCCGCTTGATTGTCGGCGCCGAAAACCAGCAACATCGAAACTTGAAACACACACCCAGCTTTACGGACTTAGAACTTATGAGTGAAAAGAAACCGCTACCCATCGAAACACCCACCGCTCGAAAAGAGTGCCCCGTTTGCGGAAAACCGGCGTATTCCAAGGGTGGAATCCATCCCCAATGTGCCACACTTCTGTCGGATACGCCCAGGCGAACCCAGTTGGCTGCCGAGAAAAAAGCCAAAGCCATCGAGAAGACTCAAAACCAAGGCGATCTGGATTAAGATCTTCAACCCACCCAAAGTCTTAAATCAGGCAGTATTTTGGAGGCTCGGGGTACTTATCTTGATCAAACCAGTCGCTAGATTAAAATGTGTGAATTTGTGACCCACACACCGTGATATTACGATCTTTAGTCTTGTTGACGATTGGAAACCCGGACGACTGTGCATCGGGAAAACTGATTCTACCCATGAAATTCAAACGCATTCAGTTATGCCAAACGTTTGCCTGCGGCTACTTTTAAGAGTAAATTCGTCGCTTTATTGGTTGTATTCGCGTTTAGGGTCGCCCTTGAGCAATGGAAAAAAAAGACTTCAACTTGACTTCGGCGCGCAATCGAATTCCCGCCGAATCCTTTCGGCCCTGGATGTCGTTGTGCTTATTGGCAGCAGCAATTTACAACTTGGCATGGGGCACCTGGGTGGTTCTATTCCCCAACCAGTTCTTTGATCTCCTAAACCTGCCTCGAGTGAACTACCCAGCGATCTGGCAGTGTGTCGGCATGATCGTCGGGGTTTACGGCATCGGATACGCGATCGCCGCAAGGGACCCCTTCAGGCACTGGCCGATCATTCTCGTGGGGTTCCTGGGGAAGGTTTTTGGGCCCGTCGGATTTTTGGTCGGGTACCTGACCGGCCAGCTTCCGCCCGTGTTTGGTTTGATGTGCATTACTAACGATCTGATTTGGTGGATCCCCTTCGCTGTGATTTTGTACCAAGGATTCCGCTGGAATACAGATACGGGCCGCGGATTCGCTGTACCGGAATTCGAACAGGCGATCTCTTCGTTTAGAACCCAACGGGATGAATCATTGCGACATTTATCGGGCCAGCAACCGACGATCGTCGTTTTCCTAAGGCACAGCGGCTGTACGTTTTGCCGAGTCACTCTGGCGGACCTTGTGATTGCTCGCGAGGCGATTCGCAAATCCGAGGTTAACATCGCGATCGTGCATATGGGTTCTCCCATGGAGGGCACTACGATGCTGGCCAAGTATGATCTGAATTATTGGCATCACATCAGTGATCCTAACTGCGTGCTGTATCGAGCGTTCGGGCTGGGTCGAGGCACGGTTGGGCAACTGTTTTCGTGGTCGGTTTTCAAGCGGGGCGTGTTGGCAGCATTCGTTGGCGGGCACGGCGTCGGCAAGTTGCACGGTGACGGCTTCCGGATGCCTGGCGTCTTCGTTCTGAATCACGGTCGCATCATCGAACAACAAGTTGCGATAGACGCAGGGTCGAAAGTGAATTACGTAGACCTAGCCTTCAAGGCCGCTGCCTTACGAACTCGGATCGACATCAAAGCACTAGTCGGCTCGGACCAATAACCGACTGGCAATGAACCGATTTCCAATCCAACGTGTTTGCGACGTCATTGGAACTCTGCTTGGCAGATCTGGGAAAGCCCGCCGTGTCTGTTCAGGTCGATTCGGGTCTGTTTGGATCTGTTTGGATCTGTTTGGAAAACAGGCAATTCACCGCTTCATAAAGGCGGCGATTCCTTCCGCAACTCTGCACTGATGACGCCGTCAACAAACGTCCGCGGATTCTTCCATCGGGCAAACAATTCAATGCTTCTGGGAATAGTCTACCCAGATCGAAAAATCTACGTGAATTGGAATGCTGATCTGCATTAGGGGACGATCGTAGAACCCAACAATTCCAAGAACTTTCGCATCCACATAGGATGTGCGGGCCAGGCGGGGGCCGTTACTAAATTGCCATCAACGTGAGCGTTGGTGAACGTGTCGTTAGGGCCTACGCTGTGGCCACCACCCAACGTCACCTCGGGCAGAACCGCTGGGTACGCGCAACACTGCCGATCCTTCAAAATTCCTGCGGCGGCCAGAATCTGAGGCCCATGGCAAACCGCAGCAATGGGTTTGTCGGCCTGATCGAAATGACGAACCATTTCCAAAACACTGGCATTCATTCGCAAGTACTCGGGCGACCGACCGCCGGGAATCACCAACGCATCGAAGGCAGAATAATCGAGGCCTTCAAAGTCCATCGTGATTGCAAATTGATGCCCTGGCTTTTCGCTATAGGTTTGATGGCCTTCAAAATCGTGAATGGCCGTTGCAACCTTATCGCCCGCCTTCTTCCCCGGACAAACAGTTTGCACATCGTGGCCTACCATCAACAGCATCTGGTAAGGCACCATCGCTTCATAGTCTTCTACAAAGTCGCCCACCAACATCAAGATTTTCTTAACACTCATCTTCCAGTTCCTTATTCCAATGGCTTACTAAGTCGTCCAGTTCGAGAGCATCCGCAAATCCGTCAAGCGACTAGCAGAACCCAGCCAGCTGCCACACAGAACCCGCAACGCAAGCCCGCCGCACAGGCACACGCAATCGGGGCTTCACTGACCGGCGATTCGTACTTCCGATTCGTATTCGTACTTGTATTGTTTCGCAAAACACCTGTAGCTTCGCAGGCAGCCAGCCCCTAGCGCTAGACTTGTGGGCAGGCGTCCTTGGGCTACTTTTGAATTCGCAACGGATTCGGGACGATTCCCTTGGTGCCGGAAATCGTTCTAGAGGTTACCACTTATTGCAATCGAAAGTCAGGCATCGTCGGCCTCCGGGCAAACCAATTCAGCGGGAATTTGCCCGGCTATTGATGCTTTGTGTAACCCGCAATTAGCGTCCCGTCAGCTAATCCCGACTACCTGCCCGACTACCTACCCGACTACCTACCCGACACGTGCTTTGGATTTTCGGCCTTGCCCGTCATTTCGTATAAGAATCGACTTGGAATGGTGTCACGTTCCTTACCCCAGCGTTTGCGAGTTAGCGGAAACGAAAGAGTCAGTCGCATCTGAGCCCGAGTGATTCCAACGTAGCACAAGCGGCGTTCTTCGGCGATATTTTCCTCGGCGTCTAAACTGCGCACATGAGGCAAAATGCCTTCCTCCATGCCCACCATATACACTTCAGGAAACTCAAGTCCCTTGGCACTGTGTAGCGTCATCAAGATAATGGCATTGCGTCGCAGTTGCTTCTCTTTGTCGTTTTCCATCTCACGATCGCCCAAAGTCAATTCACCCAAGAATTCGGCCAACTTACCGCCTTCGGGATGGTCACGATCAAAGTCAGCAGCCGCGTTGACCACTGCCGCAACGTTGGCCCAACGGGCCTCTTGTTCTTCAGGTTCGTCGTATTGGCTTTCAATAAACGATCGGTATTCAATGGCCTGGATCAATTTTTCAGTGATCGCAACCGCGGTCATCGATTGGGATTGCTGTTGCAAATCCACAATCTGATCGCGAAACGCCTTGACCGCATTGACCGCAGCGGGTCTCAATGTAGGGCCAGGCACTTTACCACAAATCAAATCCCAAACGGTGACTCCGCCTTTGGTCGCAACCTCCAACAACCCTTCAACGACCGATTGCCCGATCCCTCGCTTGGGCGTATTTATAATCCTTAGCAGGGAAACTTCGTCTTGCGGTAATGCGATCACTCGTAGGTAGCAGACCAAATCCTTCACTTCCTTGCGATCGAAAAAGGACTGGGTGCCAATGAGAACATAGGGTATTTTAGCTTTTCGCAGTTCAGTCTCGAAGACTCGTGGCTGTTCGTTCGTGCGAAATAAAATCGCGATATCTTGAGGCTCGACGCCCTTTTCACTTAAGCGTTGACGTATCTGCACAACCGTTTCTTGAGCTTCCAGATTTTCATCTTTGTACTGGAAAATTGCTGGTGCTGGCCCACGTTCTCTAGCCGCAGTTAGAACTTTTCCGTGGCGCACCACATTAAAATCGATCAATCGGTTGGCCCAATCCAGAATCGGTTGCGTCGACCGATAGTTGGATTCCAAACGAACCACTTTCGCATCTTTCCAATCTCGACTGAACCGCAAAATGTGTTCAACTTCAGCCCCTCGCCAGGCGTAAATTGACTGATCGTCGTCACCCACCACGCAAAGATTTCGATGCCCGGCTACCAGAGCGGTGGCGATTCGGTACTGCGACTGATTGGTATCTTGATATTCATCGATCAGCAAATGATCGTACTTCGCGACTTCGACTGCCAACGCGTCTTTGTGTTCGGCAAAAAGCTGTTCAGTC
>JBDNHU010000652.1:0-5547 GCA_041688615.1 Mariniblastus sp.
ATACCAGGTTGCACTGCGACTTGATGGCAAGACACGCAAAAAGACGACTCTGCAATTTCCTGAAACTTGTAGATACGTTTGTGGATCAACTGCCCGAGACTCTTGTCGTCTGGGTCAGTCTTGACCTTAAAGTGATCTTTGTACTTGATAGCCGCTTCGATCCCCTCACCACTTCCAGCACCTGTCACGGGATCTGTGATTGGGCCCGGCTCAATCCGCCGCTCGCCATTGGTCTTCACCGTCACCTCTTGAATATGATGGCAGGCGATACACGTGACACCTTCACGAAACACTCGCGGACCATCCCAAATCGGCTGATCACGGCGCAAGCCAACTGTGGTAGCAACCGGTGCATGACACCTTAAGCAGAAATAGCCAATGGTGCCTTGTGACAAACGATTGATTGCATCTTCAAACTTATGAAACATCGGCGAGATCGAGGCGTACGCATGGGAACTGCTGGCCCATTCGTCAAAAATCTGCTGGTGGCACTTGGCACATTGGATCGCCGAAGGGAACAGACTGGCCGAGAAGACCTCTTCGTGCGGGTCAAACTGGAGTGCATTCTCGGTACTGCCTGGCACGTTAGACGTTCCGTCTGGCCCAACGGCCATTGCGGCACTAGCCTCGGCATGCGGATTGTAACCGCCCGAAATACTAGCCCGAACCGTACGGTAGCCACTCCCCGGCTGTGGGTAGCCCGACTGTGGGTAAGCCACCGTTTGATATTCGCTGGCGCGACTGGGTGTTTTCCGCACAACATTGGGCATGCGGGCCCGTTCGGCTTCGACTTCGGCTGGATCTTGCACTAACTGCCGAAAGGCGGCGCGCATTTGAGCCCGGGATTGCCAAGCTTGTGCCGAGTCAGAATTTTGCCCGGCGCTGCCAAATGCCTGCGGTTTGCTTGCACTAGGACTGCTCGTGCTTGACCTGCCTGGATTTCCGTTGGCACCCATCTGCAATTCGGGCGCCAGCCCTGTTGCTTGCCCCGGAGCGTTGGCAAAACCTGGAAGGTCCGACGTACATACCGCAGGCAATTGCATCGGCTGCCCAGCTTGATCCAAAATCGTACGCTGACCGGGCAGCGGCGGCAATGAATTGACCGCTGGTCGGAATTCCTGACGGTTCAACACCTCTAAGTAAGAAGCCGATTGGTTTTCAGATGCTCGTCCAGCATTGGCTTGCTGTTGCACAATTTGCGGTGCCCCATGCACGCAATCCTGCTTCCCAATTAGCAGCACAGATAGTAGTAGAAGATACCAACGCATCACCCAAGCCTCAAAGTTAACGCAGTTTGACTGACCGGACGAATCGTTACTTTCGGCATAATCTGACGGTGACTTTTAAGGGTTGTCCGTCACTCCAGACAATTGACTTCGACTTTCTGCTGCCAATAGCTAGCAAGGTTCACAACCTGGGTCGATTAGGGCAACTTGGTCAAAAATTCGTCTTGAGTCCAATTCGCGATAGCTTCTATACTCGGCTTCGCAGCAAAAGCAGGATCCCGAGGTGCCTTTGCCCGTGCACCACAATTTCGTCCGCATCGACGAAAATTTTAACCCACAGTCTCCCGCTGCATTTTTGGCGAATCAACCATGTTCTTAATCGCAACTAATTGTTTTCATCTGACGATCGCCCTAACCTACGCTTTATTAGGTTGCACTAACCATTCGATCGCCACCGCCATGCCAACCGCCATGCCAACCGCCATGCCAACCGCCATGCCAACCGCCATGCCACTGGTAGCCAACAGTGCACAACAAGAACCTAGTAATTCCGGGGCAGGGCAATTCCGTAGCAGCAATAACCCGGGGGCGGCAACGCAACAACCTGATCCATCAACGGCCCCAACCCAGAATGACTCGAACGATTCGACGCTGCCCAAAGTCGCCAGGCTTCTGCAGCCGCCAACTTCGTTGCCCAATGATGCTGGCCAAATCTGGAGAAGTTACGACCTAAGCCCGTACACTCGGCGCATCACATCGGTCAAGCAACCCGAACAAGCCGTGATCGATTGGATTCTAAGAGACACCGGAACCGATCTTTGGTTTCGCCAACCGATGGGAATCTTGACGGTCACTGCTGATCGGTTGCACGTCTACCACACGCTAGAAGTTCAGCGGCAAATTGCCCAAATGGTCGATCGCCTTGTGGCATCCAAAGGACAAAACGTAACGATGGGAATTCGTATGGTGACCGTGGGACGTCCCGACTGGCGTTCGTCTGCATTTCCCTACATCGTACCGTTCGACGTGCAAACCCCCGGTGTCGAAGGCTGGCTGATTAGCAAAGAAAACGCGGCAATCCTTGTCAATCAATTGGGCCTTCGATCCGACTTTCGTCCGCTGGAAGTGGGTGACCTGGTACTGCCCGAGGGGCAAAGCCATTCATTCAAACGTTTGTCACCACAATCGTATATTCGCTCACTTCAATTCCGGCCCAACAATCCAAACTTGCCAGCTGCGGGTGGGCAGTATGAACCACTGACTTCGCGTTTTGAAGAAGGGTACACGCTGGATGTTAGCCCGTTAAAGATGCTGGACAATCAAATGATGGAGGTCGTCGTCAAATGCCAGATTGATCAATTAGAAAAATTGCAATCGGTGACGATCCCAGTGCCAACATTGGGCGGACAGAGTCAAAACCTTTCAACTTCGGTGCCACAAGTTGTATCTTGGCGTTTGCATGAGCGATTTCGCTGGCCTAAAGATCAGGTATTACTTCTGTCTTGCGGCGTCATTGCAACGCCCTCGGCGAAAAATGGGGCCCCTTCACTGCTCAATCTCGGTCCGTTGCTGGGTCAACAACGCGGACGCGGCGACGCGTTATTGTTTATTGAATACAAGGGCGAACAATCAAATTTACAACCTACGCAGTCCAATCAAGCCGGGGTCTTTAGTCCCACCGCATTTGGTGCCAACGCCCCAGCATTCAACGCTGGATTTTCAAGTCAAAACTATGGAAACCCGGGCAATGGCTGGCAGACCCAGGGCGGAAACGGTGGGAACGGTGGGAACAACAATCAAAACCAACCCGGTCCGTTCCAACCAACGGACAACCAAAATACAAGCAACGGATTCCGACCCTCGATCGCGATTCCCAACGGACCCGCTCAGGAGCCTCCTAGAACAGCGAACCAAGGCGGTCTGTATCCAATTCCCCGATAAGCCAAAAGACACCAGCAAGACTTTCACCCATCAGCGATCGCTTCTCGCAATTTGCTTAATCTGTTTTTTGCATTTCCAAGCAAACACCACTTGCAAAGCACTGCAGTCTTCTTTGCAGTGAAGGCTGCGCACAGGCAATCTTCGGCAACCCAATTCAATGACCGACTATCGCGCGATCTAAAACGACCTTAATCTCAAAAAAAGAAAACTACAAACGGGCTCAAAATTCACCCGGATTCAAGACGTGCATTGCCACACAGAACACGTTACGATTTCTGGCGAGGCGATCACTAGACGTCGGCCGCGGTGTTGGCTTTGTCTGCGAATATCTTTCACAAACTCCGTTCAAATTCGCTGGACACGGAGTAGACGTCAGCGACGAAGCAATCGAACGAACCAAGGGAAGACTTGCTGCAATCGACAAACAAGCTAGCTCCCGTTTCCAACGTATCGAAAACTGCAGACTGCCGTTCGAAGATGCCTATTTCAATTGAGTGGCCTTCTTTGATGCAATGAAACATCTTGACATTCCAGACATTCAAACACTTGTGGCAGAAATCCAACGAGTCTTAAAGCCTGGGGGAATCTTCTTCCCCTCGAACTCTTGCCGAGCCGCCGGTTCGGTCAATAGCAACTGCGAAAATCTGCATCGTTCCATTCAAGATGTCGATTGGTGGGTCAACGCCGTCCAACCTGAAGAAGCCACGTTTACCGCAGTCCGTTAACGATGCGGCGGCAGCAACCCTTCGAAAAAGGCAAAACTCGGTCTACGTGAGGCAAAACTCGGACTACGTGAGGCAGAACCGGCTTTCACGGTGGCTACGTTTTATAGCGGTTTCCGCCAACTTCTAACCAAGAGTTAAACTTATCCTTCAGTCGATCACGAATCACGGAGCCAGTTTTTTCAACTTTCGCTGGAGTGTGCGCCGAGGAATATCTAACTGACGAGCGGCGTGTGAGATGTTTCCGTTGCAATCTGCCAATACACGTTGGATGTGCTCCCACTGTGCCTCGGCTAGACTTTGAGGAGTGTAGGAATCAGCCTCTACTTCTTCGGCCTCTGAAGTTTCACTTACCGTCTCCAGCCCTAACGAACGGCAAATGTCTTCGGCGTCCGCTGGCTTGGTCATATAATTTACAGCACCCAGCTTTACCGCTTCAACAGCGTTGGCAATACTTCCGTAACCGGTCAGCATCACCGCTCGTAAACTGGGTAATGCTTGCTTCATATCACGTAGCAATTCTATGCCGCCTCGACCTGGCATCTTCAAATCTAAAACTGCATAGTCCGGCTTGTACTCGTGCGTGATTTCCATTGCCGTTTCGTAGCAATCACCTTCGAAAACAATGAATCCACGACGCTGCATCGCTCGTTTGAGTCGACTGCGCAAAATTTCGTCGTCGTCCACGACCAGTAGTTTCTTGCCTTCAACCATTACCTTGATCCAATCCAATAGGACGAAGTCACAATGCGATGATTTGCCTAGGCTAACGAATTAAAATCATCACTACAAAAACGCCAGATGCTCAAATACCTACCTCGTATCCTTAAAACCCACGACAGACCCGGTAAATCGATCCCTCCCGGGCTACTCGCGACCCGCAGAATTTCACCCACCGGTTCGGCCAAGGTCTCATTGGGAAAACCGCACGTCGCTATGAAGAATCAACTCTTCTTTTACCCGACACTCTTAATTATACCGCATTTCTTTTCAGGATCGACCGCGAGAATCCTAACGCCCGTCGCAAATCGACCCAATTGCTAAACAACTTTTCGTGTTGGGCACCCCCAGATGGCCCACCAAATCGAAGTTACGAAACGGAAACCGGCCCCGCATCGCACACCACTTCGAACGATCCACAATCCATTTTGCTGTACCTAATCTCCAGCAAACACTGTTGCGGCAAACATTGACCAACAAACATTGCAGCGGCAAAACAAAACCGCGGTTCTGCAGTTGCCCACGTCAATCAAACTCGTTGAACCTTAGGCAGGCGAACCGTCACCACCGTACCTACGCCGTCGGTCGATTGAATGTCCAACTGCCCACCCAATCGTTCAATCACACTGCGTGCCAAGAAGACCCCCAACCCCATGCCGCGTCCAGGATCCTTGGTCGTAAAAAATGGCTCACTTACTCTTTCCAGAATGTCTTTTGACATGCCTGGCCCCTCATCTCGAATTTCCATCACCCATTGCTCGCCCATTTGACTAATCACCCGAACAGGTCCTTTTGCTGGAACCGCATCGGTGGCGTTCTTCACCAAACCGCGGATTGCCTGAGCCATCGCAATAGGCGGAACTTCCAGCAGTTGATCATAACTGGGTTTGTCGAAATTGATCCGTATTTCGGCCCCGACCGTCGGCCCCAATTCACTG
>JBDNHU010000653.1:0-3195 GCA_041688615.1 Mariniblastus sp.
AACAACGTGTCGGAATCGCTCGTGCCATCGTCGCCCATCCCAAGGTGATCGTTGCGGACGAACCGACCGGCAGTTTGGACGCAGAAAGCAGTGAGCAAATACAAACGCTACTGCAGCGATTGAACCGCGAACTAAACATTACCATGTTGATGGTGACCCATGACGCCGACGTGGCAAACATTGCTTCGCGACGAATTGTATTGGATCGCGGAAAATTTGTTGACTCAAATCCTGTGACTCAAATCCCGTGACTTCGACACCGACACTTCGACACCGACACTTCGACACCGACACTTCGACACCGACACTTCGACACCGTACTGCTGATTCGTGGACACTGATTGGGATCGATTATGTTTCGTTATGTGTTAAAAACTTTGCTGCGACATCGCATGCGGTCGTTATTGACGATTTCGGGTGGTGCGGTGGCGATGTTCGTCTTTTGTTTGGTGGGATCGGTGCAGGAGGGTTTATCTCGTTTGACCACGGGTGAAGATGCCGATCGATCGTTGATCGTGTTTCAGGAGAACCGCTTTTGCCCAACCAGTAGCCGATTGCCCGAAGATTATGCGAAAAAGATACAGGGGATTGAAGGAGTCAAAGCGGTGATGCCCATCCAAGTTTGGACCAATAATTGCCGCGCCAGTTTGGACATAATCGTGTTTCACGGTGCGGAACCGAAGCAAATTCAAACCATGCGTCCGTTGACTTTAGTGGCGGGAACTTGGGACGCGTTTGGCAGACAGCGAGACGCGGCGATTGTTGGGCAAAATGTTGCCAGGCGTCGTAGTTTGGGTGTTGGCGATCAGTTTACGATTGGCGAAATTTCAGTCAAAGTGGTCGGCATCTTTACTTCGGAAGTGGCGTCCGAAGAAAATTTGATTTACACCAGCCTGACCTATCTGCAATATGCCAACGGGCGGGATGCCGCTGGTTTGGTGACCCAATTGGAAGTCTTGTTGCATGGTGCGGCCGATCCAGACCAAGTGGCCAGCGAAATCGATCAGGCGTTACGCTCTGGTGCGGTTGCCACTAGCACTCGACGGAAGGGGGCGTTTCAAGCGGGCACGCTTTCGGATCTGATCGACTTGATCCGTTTCGCGCACTGGTTGGGTTACGCCTGTGTGGGTTTGATTTTGTCGTTGGTCGCGACCACGACTGTCATGAGTGTTCAAGATCGCATCAAAGAATATGCGGTGTTGCAAACCATCGGCGTCCGACCGTTGCGGACCGCGGGATTGGTTTTAACCGAAAGCACGCTGTTATGTTTACTGGGCGGATTGATTGGGACCACGTTGGCAATTGTGGCGTTGAACTTTGGTGGATTTGCGATCGGTGCCGAAGGGGCCACAATTGCGTTTGAACCTTCGTTTAGCTTGTACTTGGCAGGCGTCTTGGTGTCGATTTTGGTTGGAATACTGGCAGGAATCGCTCCGGCGTTGCAAGCGGCAACGGTTCCCATCGTGACATCGCTGCAAAGCGAATGATTCGCCGTTAGCATGGAAATGATCGTCGGTACGAATGACCTGACATTACAATTGATTACGCATATCTTTATTGGTTGGAAGCATGACAGAATCGGATCGATTGAACCCGGATCGGAAACCAGACCTGAACTTTGACTGGGACCCGAAGGATAGAATTAGCCAAGAATTGGAACGCATTCTGAACTTGGCCAACAAGATGACGGTGACCACATCGACCAATCGCCAGATTCTATTTCAATTGACCAAGTCTCCGATCGAAGCGTTGTTGAAAATCAATCAAAGCCACTTTGGCAATTCTGACTTGATACGTGGCTTCATTGCAGTGCTGGCCAAGTCGCTACTGACGGTGCGGAGCTTGGGTGAGGGTCAGATCTTGGATGATCGATCTGATGGCAATGGCAGTTGTCCTGATTGCGACACCGTGATCCAAAGCATCTCGCCCGATCAAAGCACCGCACCCAATCATAGCACCCCAGTAAGTCGAAACGGCGTTGAGCCACCGGTCAATGAATTCTTACCGGGCAAGGATGTGGCGCGGATTATCTATTGCCCCAGTTGCAGTTTGCCTTATACCGCGGCGTTGCAACTTCTATCCAGCCAGGGTTTTGGGATCGACCGCTAGATCCCATATTCGGCGCACACCATGGGTTTTACGATTCCCGCATCGAGTTTACAAAGGGTCGCGGTCGGCGAGTTGGTGAATGCCTAGGATTCAACCGCGAAATACGCGAAAGACGCGAAAAGGATCCAGTTCTGTCTTTCGTTTCTTTCGTTTCTTTCGCGGTTGCTTATGCGGGCTGCTGCGCTGCTGGTTTGGAGGTGTCTTCGTTTGGAGGGTTTTACCAGCGGCTGGGCTTTACCAACAATGGGCAAATGTTCGAACAACATGACGTCCAGTGCCAACCGATGGCGTGGACCGATGACCCTGACTAAAATGTGGGGAAGATCCATTTCTCTTGCGATATTTCGCACTCTCTAGCGAACCAGCAAATGAGTTTATGTTTTTTCGAGGGAACGTTTTCATTGATTGAAAGGAAGACCGTTGCAACGTTGTCCAGATTGTGATGAGGTCTTAACCTCCCAGCACATCAACCTTCAAGAAGGGGTGGCACTTTGCCCCGCTTGCGGCCAGTTGTCACGGCTGGCGGAGGTGAACTTGGGGGAACGATCGGTAAGTGAAATTTTAAGCCAACCGGTGACCGGCTGCACGGTCAAGCAAGAAGGGCAGGGCATACGAGTCACCGCATCGATGCATTGAATGACTTCCGTTTTAGGTTTGGCGGCGATGACGCTGTTTTGGAATGGCATTGTGTCGGTCTTTGATCGGCTTGTCTGGATGAAGGTCGTTTTGCAAGAATTGCTTCTGTATGCCGGAGAAAAACGAATCAATGGGATGCTGCCTAAGGGATCGTTTGCTACTAAGTTTCCGGGTTAGCGGCGGCCCCCGATCGCTGGAATTTGTCTACCTTAATCCTCAGTTTGGGCGGTTCGTGTTTTGCCCCATCGAACGCATTTTTTTTTTGCGGTGAGTAGAGTAGGAATGAAGAACCACCGGTCCAGCAGGCAAGTCCACTGAAGTTTTCTTTTAGTCTTGGGTAGGTGCTGTTGCTTGTTATGATTTGGGCACTGACTTTGACCAACGTGTATTGGCCGGGATCTTCGCGAAGTTCAAACGAGGATTCTAAAGCGTTGTCTAAAGCGTTGTCTA
>JBDNHU010000098.1:0-6278 GCA_041688615.1 Mariniblastus sp.
AGGCGTGATCGCAGTGGCAGGCGATGTCGGCGATGTCGCGGCTTGCGAAATGCTGGCCGGGACCGTGATCATCGGCGGTAAAATTCGCGGTAATTTGGGCAATCAGATGAAACGAGGCACAATCATCTGCAAACAGATTCCGCAGGCTGGGGTTGGACTTGGTTTTAACGCGGGTTATCAAACCACACCGCAAGCCTGGCCTTTGATATCGCGGTTCTTACAGGCAAGATTAAAAATGGAATGGCTGCCGCCGCTCAACGCTGCCTTCAAGTGCTTTCATGGTGATACTGTGCACAAGAGTCGCGGCGAACTATGGATTGCGGACTAAATTGGTCCGGCAAAGCAAGTTCACCATTTGCCCCATTTGGCAAAATTGTCGATTTATTGCCAGGCTTGCCCATTTTGACTTGTGCGTGACACTCGTGTGAATTTGGGTGGACTTCGAGGGTCGTTTTACGGGTTCTCTCAAGCGATCGATTAAAATTTGCGGCTTCATCTTACTCGGCCTACCCTCTTGGGTTGTCGATTGCCAAGAATCTGACTTGTCGGTTTCCAGGCTTCCTGGCACAATCCGAACCGAACGTAGATCTATAGTTTTCGAAATTCCAAAGGCAAAGTTAGATGGCAAAAGGAACGCGAATCAAATTATCAAACGGGCGACGTTTGGTGGATGATGTCATTCGGATTGCAAATCGCCAACCCATGGCCGCCTTTTGTCGTGACATGGATCTGACGCTGATTTGTGAACTTCGACGAAAAATCAAGCCGCGCCTGTCATGGAACACGATCATGATGAAGGCGTATTCGATCGTTGCTAAACAAATGCCTGCACTGCGGCAAACTTATGTTTCCTTCCCTTGGCCACATCTCTATCAGTCCGAAGATAATGTGGTGATGATCACCGTGGCACGGGAAGAGATCGATGAGACGCGACTGATGTTCGCTAGGATCCATCGTCCAGAAGAATTATCGTTGACTCAAATTCAGGAGCAGTTGGACTACTTTAGCAATCACCCCATCGAACACATCAAGCAATTTTGTCATCAGATCCGTTTTGCCGCGATGCCCAGATTCTTGCGTCGATTGGTATGGTGGCTGCTGTTGGATATGTGGCCATCGAAACGGGCGGCGCATGTGGGAACCTTTGGCATGAGTATCTCGGGGTTTAACGCCGCCTATGGAAATTGCCACCTAGGTCCCAATACGACCATTTTGGGAGTCGACCCGGCTCCTCGCAACGGAATCAGTCGCACTCTTTTGACATTCGACCATCGAGTCCTAGACGGAAAGCCCACGATTGATGCAATGAACGCTTTGTACAGTGCACTGCATGGCCCCATTTTGCAGGAAATGAAACAATTGGCCGAAAATCAAAGCAAGTCGGCCACCGTATCCCCGGCAGTCGGTCAACCCAAAGCAGCTTGAGGAATTCAGGTCACTCATGTCTGCAATAAATTATGTCTGCAATAATTCGGGCCGGCAATAATTCGGGCGTGCAATAAATTAGGCATGCGACCATTTAGTTTATAAGATCGAAACTTAATCCACTAGATTGCAGTTTGATACCACGCTTGGAACATCAGGACGTCCCACAGCAAGTACTGCCAGTTTTGGCGTTTTGATTGATGTTCTTGCCAGTACTGCCCGACTATCTTCCAGTTGAAAATTTCTTGTTGTTGCAACAGTGACGGTTCCAATAATTGTCCTGCCCAAGACTTAAGTGGACCTCGCAACCAGTCGTCTAACGGCACCCCGAACCCTCGTTTGGGTCCATCAACAATGTCTGAAGGTAAATGTCTTCGTAGCACATTTCTGGATAACGTTTTGCCTTGTTTGACGTTGAACTTCATTGCCCAGGGAACTTGTGCAGCCCATTGGATCAATTCGTGGTCCAAAAAGGGCACTCGCGCTTCCAAGCCAACGGCCATCGTCGCGCGGTCGACCTTGGTAAGGATATCGTCCGGCAAATAGTGCCGCATATCGACATTCATCATGCAGTGAATTGCCTCGGCGGCCGTCCTCCCTGAGTGCGAGTTATGGAATTCTATCTCCTGGAAACTGGGCAGCGGTTGTGAATTCAATCCCAACACCATCTGGCGAGGGTGCTTCCAATGTCGGTGCCAGGCGTTGTAAAAATGAACTGGTGTCGGGCTGTTCATCAGTCTGGCAAGTTCGTTCAATTTCGGAAGTCCAATTGCCGAGCCTGCCGCTTGCAATGGCCATCGTGCCATTTTTCGAATCGCCCAGGGAATTCGACTTAGTTGTTTCCAGCGATGCCAACCGTCTGAATACCTTTGATATCCACCGAATAATTCGTCTCCGCCATCGCCCGATAGAACCACTTTGACATGTTGACTGGCCATTTGCGAAACCAACAATGTGGGAATTTGTGAACTGTCAGAAAATGGTTCATCGTACAGTTCGGGCAAACCTTGGACGATTTCTAACATTTGAGTCTGCGAAATGTTCAGGCAATGGTGGTCCGTTCCAAAATGATTCGCGATCCGTTCAGCGGTGTCAGCTTCATTCCATCGCGGGTCGGAGAAACCGATGGTAAAGGTCTTTAGCGGGGCGGCACCAAGTTCCAGCATGGCGGCAACGACGAGCGGTGAATCGATCCCACCGGACAGAAATGCCCCGACTTCGACATCGGATTCCAATCGCAGTTGTACGCTTCGCTTAAGTTGACTCCAAAATTGATCTTGGAATTGGCTTTCCGCGGTAGCAACCTCTTGCTCGGTATTCGACTTAGTGGCTAATGCTGGCCAATCCCAAAATCTTTGGGCGGGTTGCTTGGATAATAAGGTATTCAGGTCGGGGAAACCCGTTTGAAAATCTCCCTCTTGTAAAGGAATCGATAAAAAGGTGCCAGGCATTAATTTTTGGAATCGTAAGTCAATGCAGGAAGGCGCAGGTATATAGCTATGCTGCAACAATTGCGCAACCGCATTGCGATTCAGGTGAAGTCGAAAGCCAGGCAACTTTCGGATGGCAGAAAATTCTGATGAGAATATGAAAGCGCCGTCGATCACACCAAAGTAAAGTGGTTTGATGCCAACGCGATCACGGGCGATCGACAATTGCCGCTGTTGCCGGTCGATGACCGCGAAGGCAAACATTCCGTTGACACGGTTTAACGTTTGTTCCACACCCAGCGATGCGATGGATTCGATCAACACTTCGGTATCGCTGTTACCGCGGAAAGTTTTTCCGGCATCGGTTAGGGCTTGCCGTAATTGGCGAAAGTTATAGATTTCACCATTGAATACAAGGGTCCAGCGGCCACATGCGGACGTCATGGGTTGATGTCCGGCGGCTGACAAATCCAAGATGGCTAACCGACGGTGCGCTAAACATAGTCCCAATTGTGCATCGATCAATATGCCTTGGTCATCAGGTCCGCGATGTTTTAGGCGGTCGCTGATGGCTTGCCCCGCGTTCCTAAGTGCGGCCAGGTCAGGCAAGTTGGAAACGGCTACCGAGTCCGGTGCAGCAACGGTTGGATTCCAAATTCCCGCGATCCCGCACATACCAATTTACTCACATGCAAAAGTCGATAGTCAACGACCTGAAAATCAACGACCCGAGAATCTAATTGCGAATCAATTCACTACCGTCTGCAGTTCGTCTTCCCATTCCCATTACGCAGCATCGTCTTCACGCAGCATTGCAATCGTCTTCACGCAGCATTGCAAACGCGTCTCATGGTTGCCTTGGGCAAACCGTCCAGCGGACGTAGCGTGATTATGGGGTGGTTTGGTCAGCAAGTTACTTACTAACCAAGTCAAACCCGCAATCCGAAGGCGTGCTGGGACTTTGCTTCGTTGGCTAAGATTAGGCGACTAACCGTTGATTTGCTGCCGAGTCCATTCTTGTAGCATCGCGAATTGTAACTGTTGATTGTTCTCTTCAGTACCCAGCGGGCTTTTGAAGAAGCAACTTAAAAAGGTCATTAATCCAACATGACCGGATCGCTGCGAGCGTTCTGTAAAACGCACCAAGTCCAGAACTAAAGGCGCTGCCAAGATCGAATCACAGCCTTGCCATGTGAATTGCATCACCATCGGCGTTCCTAGAAAACCTTTGAAGTGAATATGGTCCCAGGCGGTTTTCCAGTCACCCAAGCTCTTGATGTATTCGATTGAAATATGAGTTTGAGGATTGTAGCCCAGTATCTGTCCCAGCAATCGATCCTTGCTAGTCACTTTCGTCTTCTTGTTGTCTTTGTCGTCCAATACCACGGCGTCCATGTTGCCGAAAATGTTATGTCCCACCCAGCTCATGATTTCCAAATTGCGATTGGCAAACATCGGCGCCAGTGCACTCTTTAGCAATGTTTCGCCAGTCTTTCCATCGTGTCCCATATGACCCACGCCTCGCTGTCGGGCAAGATCGTCAATTGCAGGCAAAGCCGAACCAACCGAAGGCGTAAAGTTGACGTAGGGAAAGCCTAAATCAATTGCGGCCATCGCGTAGAGAGAACTGGCGGGAATTAGCGACGCAATCTCGTCGTCCATTTCCGCTTTCAGTGCATCCCAAGTCGCTGGCAAGTGCGTCAAATCGCCCGTCGGCTCGGTAGACGCAACATTGATTACAATGATTTGGTCCAACTGATGCTCGGTCTTGAACCGAGTGATATCCGCTTGGATTTGCGAAATGGCTTGAGACGGAGTCGCGGCCGAGCAGACCGAATTGCGATCACTGATACCCTCGATCGTCTTACCAACATTTAGAATCGATCCAGGTCGAATGTTTGCGTCGATCTCATTTAGTAAACTTTCACACGATTCAACTAAGCGATAGTCAAACGCTCGAGAGACATTGGCCAGTTTTTCGGCTTCGGCCTTGAGAGTGGTTTCGCGAATGTCATGTCCGCCGATCACCATCTGGTCCCAATCGATCAAGTCCAGAGGCTTGAATTCATCAAGCTGGCTTACCAAACCGCAGTCTGGCGTTAGCCCCTGTTTCAAAGCGGCCCAGCCGACGATCACCGTCGTTGCAACACCGCCTCGAGCTCCGATCAACCACACTCCAACTTTGCGCTTACTCATTGATTTTTGTTCTAAGAAATGATGGCCAGTAGAATTTGGCCCGGGGTAGGAACTAAGTTCTCAAATCATGTCCATGGTTCTGGATCACACACGTGGAAAATTTGGAACTTGTTTGTTGGCGGGATACCACGCCTGGGAGGCCTATCATAGTCGAAAGTTTTCCGTTGCGAACCGGCGTCGAGGGGCGAATGTGGATTGCCCGACTTATTTCAAGCTCGCCTGCCCTACAGTCTTTTCATCTTACCCATTCAAACGACTGATCAACCTATCTGCCAAGAAGCCCAAGTGGTTGTGGACCGTTGTTTTCTACTGGCCAATTCTCTGGACTGCCAACCCCATTATCAACTGCGGGCGTTGGGAGCGTTTTAGGGGCTATCGTTTGAGGGGCTGAGAGACAGAGAGGCCGCTCCCAAACCGCACTAGTCAGAACCCTGGCGGATGATAAATTAAGGAGTCAACGTTAAAGTAAAGAGTCAACGTTTGGGGAGCCTACCGCCGGGGCTGGGCTTCAATTTGAAAGCCAGAGTTCTGGCCAAGTGTTATTCGCCCAGTGATTTACCTGACAGTGCTTTACCTGACAGTGAGTGAGCGGACAGTGAGTGAGCGGACAGTGAGTGAGCGGACAGTGAGTGAGCGGACAGTGAGTGAGCGGACAGTGAGTTACCGCCTATTTGAGTTGACTCGGGGTTTGGCGAGTTAAGGTAAACGGCTATTGTTTTTGTGTTCAGGAATGGAATTTTGGTTTCATTCAATTCTAACTTCGACCCTTCCGACGAAAGTGATACGGCGTCCAATGTTCCAAAATGTTGAAATGGCCCCAGCAGATCCAATCTTGGGACTTAACGAGCAATTTAAGGCGGATCGTCGCCCTGAAAAAGTGAACTTGATTGTTGGCGTTTATCAAGACGAATCCGGCCAGATCCCCAAGCTAAAATGCGTGGCTGAAGCCGAAAAGCGTTTGATGGTCGACTTGAAATCGAACTATCTTCCCATTGATGGCGATGCCCAGTACGCCAGTCTGGCAGCCCAATTGATGTTGGGGCCTGACGATGTTCGCTTGAACCAGGGCCGAGTCGTTGAGGTGCAAACACCCGGCGGCACAGGCGGACTTCGCGTCGTAGCAGACGTTTTGGCTCGCACTAAGACGGTCAAAACGATTTGGCATAGCGACCCAACTTGGGCCAACCATGTTGGTATTTTCAACGGAGCGGGCATCCAAACAAAGAA